>DASQZW010000345.1:0-8874 GCA_035638495.1 Terriglobales bacterium | reverse complement strand
AACGGGCACGGCGGCGCGCCGTGGCTGGGCCCGACGGTGGACGCCACGACACGGCCAGACGGCCTCTGTCCGGCCGGCGCCACCGTGCGCACGTACAACATCACGGCGATCACGCTGCCGATCAAGGAGACCGCGGCGGGCGACGTCGACCCCAACGGCGAGCTCTACGTGCTCAGCGAGGACAAGCAGGCCATCCTCAACGGCACTAGGCCGGCGGTCCCGCTGGCCATCCGCTCCAACGTCGGCGACTGCGTCGCGATCACGCTGACCAGCCAGCTCGTGGACAGCGCCGAGAACGGCAACAACTCCAAGGTCAACATGCACACGCACTTCGTGCAGTTCGACCCGCAGGCCTCCGACGGAGTCATCACCGGCCGCTCGTTCGAGCAGTCGGTCCGTCCCTTCCCGACGGAGAACCGGACGCTCAGCGCGGCCGCGGCTGCCGGCGCCACCCAGGTCACGGTCACCAGCACAGCTCGCCTGCGGGCCGGCATCAGCATCGCGATCGGTCAGGGGCTGCCCGACATCGAGGTGGCCACGATCACGGCCATCAGCGGCAGCACGCTGAGTCTGGCGGCGCCGCTGGGCCAGGCCCACGCGTCCGGCGAGCCGGCCGGCGTCGAGTTCGTCCAGTACCGCTGGTTCTCGGACGTCGACTCGGGCACCGTCTTCTGGCACGACCACGTGAACGGCATCCTGTCCTGGGGCCACGGCCTGTTCGGGGCGCACATCATCGAGCCGGCTGGCTCCACCTACCACGACCCGGCGACGGGCGCAGCGGTGCGCAGCGGCACCACCGTGGACATCTGGAACACGTCGGGCGGCTCGGTCGGCACCGGCCAGTCCGGCAGCTTCCGCGAGTTCGTGGTGTTCCTGCACAACAACTCCCGCGCCCAGCCGCCGACGACGAGCAGCAGCGGCAGCGGCCGCAACGGCCCGAGCAGTGGAGGCAGCAGCGGCGGTGGTGGCGGAGGCGGCGGCGGCGGCGGCGCCGAGCTGCCCGGCTGCGAGACGGCCACGATCAACCTGCGCGCCGAGCCGTTCAGCGAGCGCGCGCCCTCGAACGTGGTCGCCAACGACCAGACCGGCAAGGTGCAGAACCCGCTGTTCAACAGCGACTGCTCGGCGATCGACTCGACGAACGACCCGAACATCTTCTCGTCGGTGACGCACGGTGACCCGTTCACGCCGCTCTGGCGGGCATACGCCGGGGACCCGGTGGTGATCAGGACCATCGGGCTCGTGGAGCGCGTCGGCGCGCTCCGCATCCAGGGCCACCGGTTCCGCGTCGAGCGTTTCAATCCCAACGGCGAACTGCTGGACGCGGTCACGACCGGCATCTCCGAGCGCTTCGACTACGTGCTGGACGGCGGGGCAGGAGGCCCCGCTCACAAGGCCGGCGACTACCTCTACTACAGCACGCGCAACTTCGAGCTGGAGGCAGGGGCCTGGGGCATCTTCCGCGTCCACGACACGAAGCAGGGAGACCTCGAGGTGCTGCCCGGGCTGACGGCGCCGCCGAGCGGGGCGGGCTTTCCGCATCTGACGCACACCGGCTCGAGCCCGCCGGCCGCGACGAACGGGGGGAACCCCTGCCCATCGAGCGCGCCCGCGCGCGCGTACGCCATCTCCGTATTCGCGCGGACGCTGCCAATGGACGGCACGTCAGACTCCGCCGGCGTCGTGTACTCGCTCACCAGCGACGAGGCGGCGATCCAGAACGGGACGCTGCCGACCGTGCCGCTCGCCATCCGGGCCAACTCCGGCGACTGCGTGAGCATCACGCTCAAGAACGACACGTCGTCGCGGGCGGGGCTCGGCCTCGGACTGCTGCCCGCCGACCCCCAGGGCTCGGCCGGCGCCGCGATCGGCTTCGACCCCGACTCCAGCGTCGCGCCGGGCCAGAGCTTCACGTACAAGTTCTGGGCCGACCGCGAGCTGGGCACGAGCCTGTTCCTGAACTGGCCGAACGAGTCGTCGATCATCCACGGCGCCTTCGGGGCGCTGATCGTGGAACCGGCCGGCTCGACATACACGTCCGTGACGGACAACTCCACACTCGGCTCCGGCCTGCTGGCCAACATCCGCGCTTCGAGCGGCAACTTCCGCGAGTTCGTGGCGCTGCTGCAGGACAACGATCCGCAGATCTCGCGCAGCGTCATGAACTACGACTCGTCGGTGCCCTCGGGCCTCTCGGCCATCAACTACCGCGCGGCGCCGCTCGACCCGCGCCTGAGCAAGAACGCGGACCCGTCAGTGGTCTTCAGCTCGTCGGTCCAGGGCGACCCGCCGACGACGCTGATGCGCGCGTATCCGGGCGACCCGGTGCGGTTCCGTGTGGGCGTGCCGTTCGCCGCGAACATCCACGCGTTCTCGCTCGAGGGCCACGCCTGGCCGCTGGAACCGACGATGCCCGGCTCCCAGGTGATCAGCGACCGAACGATCACGTCGGGCGAGGTGATCGACGCGCGCCTCATCGGTGGTGCCGGCGGCACGATCGCGGCACCGGGCGACTACCTGTACCTGGACCACCGGGCCCCGTTCACCCGCGCCGGGCTGTGGGGCCTCATCCGCGTGTACGCCACCACGCAGCCCGACCTGGTGCCGCTGTGACCTGAGAGCGAAGGGCTCCTCCCCCGCGCGGCGGGGGAGGAGCCCAGAGGGGGGGAGAAGTCAGACTGCGGCGGTCTCCGGTTCCCGCGTCTCGGGGACGCTCGGCGCCTCGCCGGCCATCGCTCCCGCGCCGGCGGACCGGATCGGGACCTCGCGCATGAAGAGCGTCGCGACCAGGGACACCACGAGGATCGCGGCCGCGATCAGGAACAGGTCGTGCATCGTGCTGGCGAGCGCGACCCGGATGGCGTGGATCACCTGGTCGAACAGCGGCGCCGCCTGGGGCGGCACCTGCGCCCGCAGGGCGGCCAGGTGGGCGGGATCGAAGATCTGCTGCGGGCTGGTGCCGCCGCCGGTCCCGGGCTGCCGGAAGCCGGGCGGCAGGTGCAGCGCCGCGATCTGGGTCGCGATCGCGGCCGGCAGCCGGTTGGCGAGGATCGAGCCCAGCACGGCCGACCCGATGGTGCCGCCGAGGTTGCGCCAGAACTGGACCTGGCTGGAGGCGACGCCCAGGAACTCGCGGGGGAGCGCGCTCTGGACGGCGACCAGGGTCAGCGGGAAGGTCAGGCCCAGGCCCGCGCCGATGATGACGATGTTCGCCGCCACCTGCCAGGTGGGGGTGGCGACCCCGACCCGGGAGAGCAGGACCATCCCGAGGATCATGATCCCGACGCCCGCGGTGCCGATGAAGCGATAACGCTTCACGCGGGTCATGAGCTGGCCGGCCAGGGTGCTGAACCCGATCAGGCCGATGAACATGGGCGTCAGCAGCACGCCGGAGTTGCTGGCGCTGACCGCCAGGACCCCCTGGTACAGCAGAGGCACGAACAGGATCGTGCCGAACATGCCCAGCGCGCTGAAGAACGCGATGACGACCGAAACCGAAAAGACGTTGTTGCGGAAGAGGGTGAACGGGATGATCGGCTCGTCCGCGCGGCGCTCCCAGAAGAAGAACGCGACGAGCACGACGGCGGCGATCGCCAGCAGGCCCATGACCTCGGGGTCGCTCCACTTGTAGGTGCTGGTCAGCGACAGCGCGATCAGCATGGGCACCAGACCGGCCGCCAGCGCCACGCAGCCGACCCAGTCGATGTCCCGGATCTGGGCGCGCGAGCGAACGAACGGCAGCGCGATCGAGACCAGCGCCACCGCGGCGATGCCGACGGGCACGTTGACGTAGAAGACCCAGCGCCAGCCCGGGCCGTCCGTGAGCCAGCCGCCGATCGTCGGACCGATCACCGCGGAGAGGCCGAAGACGCCGCCGAAGACGCCCTGCATGCGCGCGCGCTGCTCGGGCGGGAAGATGTCCGCCAGGACGGCGAAGACGGAGGCGAACAGCATGCCGCCGAAGAGGCCCTGGATGCCGCGGAAGATGACGAGCCAGGCCATGTTCTGGGCGAGGCCGCAGAGGGCGGAGGCCGCGACGAAGCCGACCATGCCGGCGAGCATGAAGGGCTTGCGGCCGAACATGTCCCCGAGCTTGCCGGCGATGGGCAGGATGATCGTGGACGTCAGCAGGTACGCCGTGGTCACCCAGGCGTAGTAGTTGAGCCCCTGCAGCTCGGACACGATCCGGGGCATCGAGTTGCCCACCACGGTCTGGTCCAGGGACGCCAGCAGCAGCGACATGGCCACCCCGGCGGTCGCCAGGATCTTCTGGTTCCGGGACAGTTCGAGAGTCGACGCCAATGTTCCGCGGTCCTCCGTTTCAGATTTTCGATCCGTTATGACAGATTGTGAAGGAGAAGGTCTCATTCTGGCAAGTCGACCTCCTCGGTGTTGCTGACGAGCTGGAGGCACAGGTGCCGGAGCTGCACCAGCTCGTCGGTCGAGAAGCCGGCCAGCAGGCCCTGCTGCTGCCGGAACGTGTCCCCCGCCATGGCGTCCACCCGCTCCGTGCCCCGCTCGGTGAGCTGGGCCAGGACGGACCGCCGGTCTTCCGGGTCCGGGACGCGGGCCACGAGGCCGTCGCGCTCGAGGTGGTCGATCAGGCCGGTGATGTTGCGCGGGGTGACGCGCAGACGCGCCGCCAGCGCGCCGAGCGGCACGCCGGCGCCGGTGTGCCGCAGCATGAAGAGGATGCCCAGGCGCGTCTCGCTGAGCCCCTCCTTCTCGCACCATCGCTCCATGCGTCCCCGGAGCAGGCGCGCCGCCGCGCCGATGGCGGCGAAGGCCTCGACGGCCGGCAGGGCGTCGGCCGGGACACGCTCGCTCAGCACCTCGCGCATCTGCGGGCTGTACAGGAGGCCGTCCTCACCGGCGGCGACGACGAGCCGCTTCGACCAGTCGGTTGTGGTTGCCTTCATAGTGAACTACTTCATTATCGCTCACTTCAGCACCTGGCTGCAGCGGCGGGGCCCGCGGGCGTGATCGCGGCCATCGGCGATCTCCTGCTCGACGTGACGATCGCGCCCGAGGGCGAGCTGGTCCCGGACGACGAGCGCGACGCGCGCATCGAGCTGGGCGGCGGCGGACAGGCGGCCAACTTCTGCGCCTGGGCGGCCAGCCTGGGCGAGCCGGCCCGGCTGATCACGCGGGTGGGGGACGACGAGGCGGGCCGCCGCCTGGTGGCGGAGCTGGAGGCGTCGGGCGTCGAGGTGCTGGGGCCGCGGGTGCCGGAGCCGACCGGAGCGATCGCGGTGCTGATCGGCCCGGACGGCCGGCGCACGTTCGCGCGCCAGGCGGGCGCCAGCAGCGGCCTGCGCGCGGAGGACGTCGACGCAGGGTGGCTGGACGGCGTTCGCCTGCTCCACGTGTCGGGCTATGCGCTGTACGGCGAGTCGTCGCCCGGGGCGCTCCGGACCGCGGACCTGGCGCGCGCCGGCGAGGCGCTGATCTCGGTCGACCTGTCCTCGGCGGAGGACCTGCGCGCGTTCGGCGGGGACCGCCTGGCGGACCAGCTGCGGTGGCTGCGCCCGGAGCTGCTGTTCGGCACCGAGCGCGAGATGGGCGAGCTGCTGACGCCGGCCGCCGGGCTGGCCAAGGTGCCGGTGGTCAAGCTGGGCCCGAGGGGCTGCCGGGTCTTCGAGCGCCGCGTGCCGGCGCCGGCGGTCGGCGCGCTGGACGGAACGGGCGCGGGCGACGCGTTCGCGGCGGCGTTCTGCGTCGCGTACCTGGACGGCGCCACGCCGCTGGAGGCGGCAGGCCGGGCGGTGCTGGTGGGCGCCCGGGCGGTGACGAAGCTGGGGGCGCGGCCTTGAGCGGCCGGTCGGCGTGGGTCTCGGCTCGTTCCGCCTGGTGGTATCGCCAACCAGAGACTGCACAGTCGTGCATCCGGAGCCGAAGCCGATGAGCCCGCTTCGCATCGCCCCAGACGTCGCCGACGCGCTCGCGGCCGGGGCGCCGGTCGTCGCGCTGGAAACCTCCATCGTCGCCCAGGGCCTGCCCCCGCCCGACAACCTCGGCGCCGCGCTGGCCTGCGAGGAGGCCGTCCGCGCGGCTGGGGCCGTGCCGGCGACCGTGGCCGTGCTGGACGGCGTCCTCCGCCTCGGCCTCCGCCGGGAGGACCTCGAGCGCCTGGCTGTTCCCGACCCCGGGGTCCGCAAGCTCGGCTCGCGGGACCTCGGTCCCGCCATCGCGGCCCGGGCCACCGGGGCAACGACCGTGGCGGGGACCGTGCGGGCAGCCGCCCTAGCCGGCATCCGCTTCATGGCCACCGGCGGCATCGGCGGCGTCCACCGCGGCCGCCCCGAGGACGAGTCTGCGGACCTGTTCGAGCTGGCCCGGTCACCCGTCGCGGTGGTGTGCTCTGGGCCCAAGATGATCCTCGACGTGGCCGCCACCCTGGAGCGCCTGGAGTCGCTCTGCGTGCCGGTGCTCGGCTACGGGTGCGACGAGTGCCCGGCCTTCTACACCGCCCGCAGCGGGCTCGCGGTCTCGGGCCGTGTGGACGGACCGCAAGCCGCCGCGAGGGTATGCGCGGCGAGCTGGGCTGCGGGCGCGGCAGGCCTCGTCGTGGCCGTGCCTCCCCCCGAGGAACTGCTGGGTGCGGCCGGGCTCGTGGAGCAGGCACTGGCAGAGTCGTCGGACGTGATCGGCGCGTCCGCAACGCCGGCGGTCCTGTCACGAATTAGGGACTTGTCAGGGGGGCGGTCGGTGAGGGTTAATGTCAGGTTAGTGGTAGAGAACGCCGCCGTCGCGGCATCCATCGCCGCGGCCTGGGCTGACGGGGGAGCCACGGACGAGTGAGAGGCGACGCCCGACTGGTCATCGCGGTGCGAGCGCGTGTCCAGGGGTGTCGCTGCCGGAAGACTGCGGGGGGACCGGCGAGTGGGATCGACCGTCGCAATGTTGCAGGTCCAGGCCTGGCTGTGCCCAAGGAGGGGACATGAACCAAGAGCAGCAGATGGTGCAGCAGTTCCACGAGCGCTTCGGCCTCAGGACGAACACGCGGCCCTCGCTTCCCGGGGCCGGTGTGCACCGACTGCGTACGCTCCTGATCGAGGAGGAGCTCGCGGAGTTCCGCAACGCCGGCGAGGCGGAGGATCTCGTCGGGGTGGCGGATGCCCTCGCGGATCTCCTCTATGTCATCTACGGGGCCGCCGCGGAATATGGGGTCGACCTCGAGCCGGTGTTCGCCGAGATCCATCGCTCGAACATGACGAAGGATCCGCGGGCCGGATGCCGGGCGGACGGCAAGGTTGCGAAGGGCGCCGCCTACCGGCCTCCGGACGTCAGGGGGGTGGTGGAGAGCCAGTTCGCGTCGGGTCGCCTGGTGGCCGCGGTGGGCTGACCGGAGCGCCACAACCGGCCCGCCGGTGGTGCTGAGCAGGTGTGAGCGCTCCGGCGTGGAAGAGGGCGCCCGAAGAACCCTTGCCGGGCCGGCAGCCGGAGGTCGTGCTCGAACGCGAGCGGCGGGGCCGCCTGGGCCTGGTGAGGGTCCCGGCGGCCCTGCTGCTGCTCGGCGTGGTTGCGGCCGCCGGCTACCTCGGAGCGGGCACACCGTGGGGAGCGGACCTGCCGCAGCGGGTCGCAGCGATCGCAGGCGGCCACCAGCTGCGGCCCGACGATGTGCCGCCGGTGCTCGCCCAGGCGGTGGTGGCCGTCGAGGACGAGCGGTTCTACGTCCACCACGGCCTGGACACGCTCGGCACCGCGCGCGCGATGTGGGACGACGTGACGGGCCTGTGCGCGTGCGAAGGCGGCTCGACCATCACCCAGCAGCTCGTCAAGAACGTCTATTACCAGTCCGACGACCGGATCGTCCGGAAGGTGCCGGGCATGGCCGTCGCGCTCAAGATCGAGCTCCGCTACGACAAGCGGACGATCCTGGCCGACTACCTGAGCGTGGTGCCCACCGGCTACGGCCTGGTCGGCGCGCGGGCGGCGGCGTGCGCGTACTTCGACCGTCGGCTGCCCCAGCTGTCCGTGAGCCAGGCGGCCGAACTGGCCGGCATGCTCGCGGCGCCCTCGATCTATGACCCGCGCCTCAATCCCGACCTGGCGCAGAGCCGGCGCGACCACGCGCTCGACCGCATGGTCGAGGTCGGCTACCTCTCCAGCGCCCGGGCCGCCGCCGCGAAGGCCGATCCCGTTCTCGCGGCCGACGCCGCGCATTCGCCCAGCTGCGACTGATCCACCTTCGATCTCCGGCCGCGTCATACTTGGGTGCCAGGTGTTACCTGGAGGGGGGGATTCTCTACTTTGAGGAATGCGCGAGCGTGGTCGACAATCCAACGTATGACGTCCTGATCGTTGGTGGGGGCCTGGCCGGTCTGCGGGCGGCTATCGCGGCAGTCTCGACCGACCCCACGGCGTCCGTGGCGCTGGTCTCGAAGGTCTATCCGATGCGGAGCCACACGGTGTCCGCGGAGGGTGGCGCCGCCGCGGTCCTGCGGGAGCCGGACAGCTTCGAGAGCCACGCCTTCGACACCATCAAGGGCAGCGACTACCTGGCGGACCAGGACGTCGTGGAGGTCTTCGTCCGCGAGGCTCCGCTGGAGATCATCCAGATGGAGCACTGGGGCTGCCCCTGGAGCCGCGAGCCGGACGGGACGATCAGCGTGCGCCCCTTCGGCGGCATGACCACCTGGCGAACCGTCTTCGCCGCCGACAAGAGCGGCTTCCACATGCTGCACACGATCTTCCAGACGTCGCTGCGATACCCACAGATCCAGCGCCGCGACGAGTTCTTCGTCACGTCGCTGATCGTCGAGGACGGCCGATGCCAGGGCGTGATCGGGTTCGACATCCGCACCGGCGTGGTGCAGCCGATCGCGGCCAGGTCGGTCGTGCTGGCAACCGGCGGCAACGGCCGGATCT
>DASQZW010000344.1:0-10563 GCA_035638495.1 Terriglobales bacterium | reverse complement strand
TCGGCGACGACCGTGCCGTCATCCTGCTCGATCGAGGCCGCGGTGAAGCAGAGCCGCCGCGTCCGCCGCTGGACGCGGGCGCGGGCGACCATGGGTCCGGGCCGCGCCGGCTGCAGGAAGTCGATTTTGAGGTCCACCGTGGTCGCCACCTGGCCCTCGGGGGCGACCGTGGCGCCCGCCGAGGCCAGCGCCATGTCCGCCAGGGCGGCGATGGCGCCGCCGTGGACGATCGCGCCGCGTCCGGTCGGGAAGCCGTGCGCGTCGACCGTCAGGTCCGCTTCGACCACGACGTCGCCCGGCTCGGACCTGCTGAGCCGGGCGCCCAGGTTGGCCCACATCCCGAACTGCTCATATCCAGGCATCGGAGAGAAGTGTGGCGGTTAGGCTTTGGACAGTGATCGTCCGGGAGGAAGGAGACGAGCTGGTCCTGGTCCGGCAGACGGACCATGCGCTGCTGTCGGGCTGGCTGGCGGCGGCCTGGCAGGCGCCGCCCTGGACGGCGCCCCGGCCGTACGACTCGTGCGTGGCAGCGGCACGGCTGCACGACCTGCCCTGGGCCGCGTTCGACGAGACGCTGCCCTGCCGCCCGGACGGCCGGCCCTTCGCGTTCCACGAGCTCGCCCGCGCGGTCACGACGCGCCTCTACGTCCACGGGCTGGACGCCCTGGAGGCGATCGACCCGTACGCCGGGCTGCTGGCGTCGCTGCACTTCTCGGGGTTCTTCACGAACCACTGGGGCTGGCGCGCCAGCTTCGAGCCTCCGCCGCAGGAGGGCGAGGAAGGAGAGGCGATCGGCGCGTTCGTCGAGCACGAGGTGCGCCGCCAGCGCCGGCTCCGAGATCGCCTCGGCGTCGACGCCGCGAACGACCGCGAGCTGCTGTGCGGCTACGTGTGGCTCCAGCTGTGGGACCGGATCTCGCTGGACGTGTGCCGCTACGGCTTCGCGGGCTGGTCGGGCGAGTACCCGCCCGTGCCGGCGAGCCTCGCTCCGGGCGGCCCGCCGGTGGGGCTCGCGGTTGCGCTGGAGCCGGGTGGCGTCTGCCGGCTCGATCCGTACCCACTGCTGGTGCAGCCGTTCCGCGCCAGCGTGCCGGCGGTCCGCGTCCCCCTGGCGGCGATCCGGGACCCTGCGGCGCTGCGCCGGGCCTGGCGGGCGGCCGGCGGGTCGAGCACGATCGACGTCACGTTCCTGCCCGGTTAGGCGTCAGGCGGCCGTTGCCGCTAATGTGGAGCGATGGGCTTGACCAGGACGCTGTTGGTGGCGGGAGCCGGGGCGGCGCTCGCGTACTTCCTCGACCCTGTGAGCGGGAAGGAACGGCGCGAGAAGGTGCGCGACTACTGGAACGAGCGGGTGCAGGGCGCCAAGCCGATGGAGGTCGACGAGCCCAGCCCGACCGTCGTCGTCGAGAAGCCGGCGACCCGCCCGGCGAGCGCCAAGTAGTCAGCCGAGCGCCCCCGGTCGCGGGGGCGCTCAGCCCGCCATCGCCCCGGCGAGCGTGTACCCGTGGTGGTGGCGGAACCCGTCGTCCCCGAGCGCACGCATCTGGCGGTCGAGCTGCGCCTCGAGCCGCCGGCGCTGGCCGGGAACCAGGGTGGAGATCAGGGTGTACGGCCTCGGCCCCATCCAGGCCATGAAGTCCAGCCACGCGGCGGCGGAGCCCGAGCGGTCGCCCGTGACGAGCGAGGTCGTCCAGGGAGCGCGGAACCCGGCCTGGCTCAGCACCTCACTGATCACGGGCGGCTCGCCCAGGAGCCCGCGGCTGTCACGCTGCTGCGGGACCACGATGGGATGCTCCTCGCTGACGCGGTCCAGGAGGCGGAAGAACACCTCCTGCGCGGCGGTGTCGAGCGAGCGCCGGCGGAGCGCGACGACGATTCGGCCGGCGGACCGAAGCACCCGTCGCGCCTCCTCGAGCGAGTGGGCGGGGTCGCCGAGGTAGGCGAGCGAGTCGCAGAGCGCGACCAGGTCGAATGTGGCGTCGCGGAACGGCAGGTGCGGCTCCGCCGCGGCGCGGTGGAACGTCGTGTTGGGCAGCGCCCTGGCCCGGGCCACGCTCAGCATCCCCTCCGACACGTCAACGCCGACGACCTGCCCGTCTCGCCCGACGGCCTGGGCCAGTCCGTGCGTCACCAGGCCGGTTCCGCAGCCGACGTCCAGGCACGACTCTCCAGGTCGCGGCGTGGCCAGCTCGACCAGGCGGGCGGCCACCCGCCGGTGCAGCCCGTTGAACCAGTCGTCGTACCCGCTCGCGAACACGTCGAAGAAGTGAGCCGTCAGCTCCGCCGCGCGCGCGTCGACACCCATTGCAGGCGTCCCAAGAGTAGAATCTCGGCCCCCGCCCAGCGCCCCCCTGGACACGCTCCGCAGGGGCACACGACGGAGAAGATGACGATGGAAGGCAGCCAGCAGACCGCCGACGACAGCCCGCCGCCGCCGCGGTTCCGCACGATCGGTGCGGCGGACGTCTCGCCGGCGAGCGGCCGGGGAGCAATCAACCTCGGGCCTCGCGACATCCTGGTCGGCCGGCTGGTCTTCGACGGGGACCTCCGGGTGCAGGGCAGCATGGAGGGCGAGGCGACCCTGAGCGGCGACCTCCAAGTGGACAGCCAGGGGACGGTCAAGGCCAAGGTGCAGGCGCGCAACCTGACCGTCCGGGGCACGGTGGACGGCGAAGTGTCGGTCAAGGAGCGCCTGGTGATCGCGGGCTCCGGCACGGTCACGGGGTCGGTGCGCGTGTCCAGGCTGGTCCTCGAGGACGGCGCCCTGCTCAACGGCACCATCACCATGGAGCGATCCGCACCGGGCACGAACGGCCGACCCGCCGACCGCTAGACGAGGGAGGCCCCCCTCAATGCTCGAGCAGGAGATGGCGCGTTTCCTCGAGGACCCGGTCCAGGCGCTCGCGAGGCGCGGTGTAGAGGACCCTCGCGCCGTCCTTCTGTGACTCGAGCAGCCCGGCCTCGCGGAGCAGCCGCACGTGGGTGCTCACCGTCGGCTGCGCCAGGTGAAAGCGCCGGGCGAGGTCCGTCACGCTGGCCGGCTCGCGCCCGAGGTCGCGCAGGAGCGCGACCCGGGTGCCGTCGGACAGCACCTTGAGCCGGTTCGCGATCGCTTCCGACTCATCGCGCCGCAGCCGCTCCGGGTCGGTCGAGCTGGCCGGGCCTCCGATGTGCACGTACGTGGTCATGTCGATGATGAAGCCGCCCCTGGTGACGAAGTACATGGGCGTGACGACGATGCGCGGCCGCAGCCGCAGGACCGGCCCCTGCGCGTCCTGCATCGCCGGGCTCTTCTCGGGCAGGAGATCGTGGAGGTCGGCGCCGTGGCGAAGGCGCTGCGACCAGTCGGCGCAGGCGCGCCGGACGACCTCGCGGCCCGTCTCCTCCCAGGTCGGCCGGAGCAGGTCCCAGACCCTGCCGAGGAGCTGGGCGTAGCGGCGCCTGAGCGTCGCGTCGCGCCGCAGGCGCTCGAGTCGCGCGAGCGTCACCTCCCGCACCTCGGGCGTCTCGGAGCGGAGCTCGAGCCCAGCGCCCTCCAGGAAGACCGCCCGTTCGAACCCCCGGAGAAAGGTGTCCGCCTCGTCGGTGAGCAGCGCCCCCAGACGCTCCGCCAGGATCGAGGTGTCCGGCACGCAGGCGTCGCCGTCGTCCCAGCAGGCCGCCAGCTCCTCGTGCAGCGCCGGCGCCTCGACCTGCAGCGCCGGCGCCTTGGGCAGCGTGGAGTGGCGTCCCAGCCAGCAGAGCGCCCACGAGAGCTCGAGCACCGCCGAAGGGCAGACGTCCACCCGCCGCGCGGATTCGCGATCGCCGGACACCTCAAACGGCATAGCCATTCGACTATATCACGGATCGATTGCTTTTTGAACTGGATATAGCTATATTGCTATGTGTGATCAATTACTATGCGCTGGAAGAGCAGATGCGGCAGCGGACGGCCGAACTGCTGCGCGACGCGGCGGCTTCGCGGCGGCTCGTGGAGGCCCGGCGTGCGGCGCGGCCGGACGCCGATCAGATCGAGCGTCCGGCCGATGCCCAGTACGGGGCGCGGATCGTGCGCTTGAGGAGCTTGCCCGCCTGGTCGCGCGGCAGCTCCGCTACGAAGTCCACCGAGCGCGGCCGCTTGTAGTCGGCGATCCGCCCGCGGCACCAGTCGATCAGCTCCTGCTCGGTCGCGCTGGCGCCCGGCTGCAGGGCCACGACGGCCTTGACCGATTCGCCCCACTGGTCGTCCGGAACACCGACGACCGCCGCGTCCTGCACCGCGGGGTGGGCGTGCAGGCAGGCCTCGATCTCCGCCGGGTAGATGTTCACGCCGCCGGAGATGATCATGTCGATCTTGCGGTCGCAGATGTAGTAGTAGCCCTCCGCGTCCCGGTACGCGACGTCACCGACGCTGAAGTAGCCGTCGCGCATCGAGCGCTGGGTCGCCTCCGGTTTGTTGTAGTACGCCGCCAGCCAGTTGTTGCGCACCCAGACCTCGCCGGGCTGGCCGTCGGGCACCGGGTTGCCGTCATCGTCCAGGAGCAGGAGCTCCTGGCCGTCCGGGGCCTTGCCCGCCGAACCCGGCTTCCGGAGCTGGTCCTCCGGCCGGAGGACCAGGTTGAACCCCGTCTCTGTCGCGCCGTAGAACTCCCAGAGCACCTCGCCGAAGTACGCCGTCGCGCGCTCCTTGAGCACGAATGGACAGGGCGCCGCTCCGAGGATGATCGATCGCATCGACGAAACGTCGTACCTCGCGCGCACGTCCTCGGGCACGTCAATGATCCGCTGCAGCAGCGTCGGCGCCATGAAGGTCGTGGTCACGCGGTGCTTCTCGATCAGCGCGAGCGCCTGCTCCGCGTCGAACCGGGGCATGATCACGACCGTCGCGCCGCACAGGATGGTCATCCCGGCGAACGCGCCGACCGCGCTGTGATACCCCGGGCCGCCCATCAGGTGCACGTCGTCGGGGCGCAGCTCGAACAGCTGGATGACCTGGACGACCGACGCCGGGTCGATGCCCTGGGGCCGATACGCTCCCTTGGGGTGGCCGGTGGTCCCGCTCGTGTAGATCATGGCGGCGCCCGTGCCGGTGTCCTCTTCCGGAAGAGGCTCGGCCGTGGTCGCGGCCACCGCGTCGGCGAGCCCCACCCAGCCGGCCGGAGGCACGGCGTCGCCGATGGCGACGAGGATCGGCTCCGTCTCCATCTGCGCCCGCGCGGCCTCGACGTGCTCGACGAACTCGGGGCCGGCGCAGACGACGCGGGAGCCGCTGTCCTGGACGACGTACGCCAGCTCGGCCCCGCGGAGGCGGAAGTTGACCGGCACGCTCACCGCGTGCGCCTTGCGCAGGCCGGCAGAAGCCACCGATCCGGCGATGGAGTTGTACGCCATGACGGCGACCCGGTCACCCGGTTCGACGCCCAGATCGATCAATGCGCGCGCAGCGCGATTGCTGCGTTCGTCGTACCCTCTGTACGTCACAACTTCATCGCCGCAGATGAGGGCCGGCTTGTCCGGATTCGCGGCGGCGTAAACGGTGAGTATGTCTGGCACCTCGGTCATGCTATTCGCATGGAGGGAGGAATGGTCGGCGTTTTACTGGTCGAAGACGACACCGCGATCGCGGATCTCTACGCGTTCAAGCTGCGGCTCGACGGGTTCGCCGTGACCATCGCCGGCGATTCCAAGACCGCCGACAGCACCTTCTGGCGCGAGCGGCCGGCGGTGGTCTGCCTCGACGAGTGGCTGCCCGGGGGCGCGGGGACGGACCTGGCCGAGCGATTCGCTGCGGCCGGCGCGAGGATCGTCCTGTTCACGAACGATCAGTCCTGCTACGAGCGCCCGCCGGAGTGCGTGTGCCGCTCGCTGCTGAAGGCCCGCACCAACCCGTCACAGCTGTCCGCGACGATCAGCGAGCTGGTCGACTCGACTCCAGCATCCGCCTGAGCGCGCTGACCAGCGCGTCTGTGCGATCGAGCGCGCCGCCCGCGTCGACTCGGGCCGCCTCCACCTGCCGGTACACATCCGCCGCTCCCAGCAGCATGAGCGGCGTCATGCCGGCCTCATCGAACGTCGCGGCGATCTCCTCCATCTCCGCGACCCACCGGTAGGCCTTGGGCACCACCCCGGGGAGGCGGTCGGCGCCGGCCAGGAACTGCACCTGGCTGTCCGCCAGCTCGCCGCGCAGCGCGCCGGCCACGCCGTTCGCGTCCGCGGCCACCATCGACTCGGTGAGGAGGGCGCTCAGGCCCTTCGTCAGCGCCGCGTAGCACATCTTCAGCGCCGAGGCCTGCCCGATCTCGCCCCCGAGCGATCGCACGTCGAGGGGCAGCGCCGTGAGCTCGTCCGCGTGCGGTCCCGACGCGTAGATGCGGGGCGCCGACGGGCCGCCGATGATGCCGGCGTCCACGTACCGGTCGCCGATGACGGCCCCGATGGCTCGGGCCGTCGCCGGCGAGATCGCGTTGCAGTCGGCGTACAGCGGCCCCGCGTCGCGGCCGACGGCCTCGGCGAGCGACATGGCCTGTCCGGGCGGGAGGATGGAGAGCAGCACGTCGGCCTCGCGCACGACGCCGGCCAGCGAGCCGACGTCCTCCATACCGGAGGCGTGGGCCCGCTCGCGGGTGCGCCCACCGCGACCGGCGACGGTGGTCACGACGCGCAGGCCCGACTCGCGCAGGCGCCGGCCGACGCCGGCGCCCATCTCGCCCGCGCTCACGATCCCGACGGTGGGACCGGGCGTCATGCGCCGGCCTGGGGCAGGTCGAAGGGGAGCTCGCCCTGTGGCGGCTCGGCCGGCTTGGCCGCGCGCCGGCGACGCGGGGCGGCGGTCCGCTCGGCCTCCGTGACGACGTCTGCGTCGCCCGCGGTCCTTGCCGTTCTGCGTCGTGTCCGCGCCGCGGGCGGCTCGGCCGGCGCCGCCTCGACGGACCCGTTGGCTGGCGGCTCGGCCGCCGCCACCTCCGGCTCGGCTGCCGCGTCCGCGGTCTTGCTGGCCGTGCGGCGCCGGGGCCTCGCCACGCTCTCGGCTGGCGCACCGTCCTGGTCCACCGGCTCGGCCTTCCGGGTGGCCCGTCGCCTGGGCTTCGGCGAGGGCTCGGCCACGGGCTCGGTTCCGTCGGCCTCGACCATCTCCACCGGCGCCTCGCCGGCGTCCCGCTCCGGCGACCCGGCCTCGACCCGTCCCTCCAGCTCGGGCTCGGCGCCGTCCTCGGTGAGTGCGGTTGCGACCTCGGAGCCGCTTTCGGCGGCGCCGGTCAGCTCGCGGTTGCGCTTCTTCCGCCGGTTGCGGCGGCGCTCGCCGCGTCTCGGCTTGGACAGGCGCTGCACCTGCGAGCGGATGCCGACCCGCTGGCAGGCGGTCACCACCGCCCCGACGCCGGCGACCAGGCCCTCCTCCTGGCAGTGCTCGAACAGCGGTCCGAACAGCTCCGGCGCTCCGCCGATCACGGTCTTCGAGTCGCCGACGATCACGAGCAGCTTCTTCGCGCGCGAGATCGCGACGTTCACCCGGTTCGGGTCGTTCAGGAAGCCGATCGCCGCGCGGTCGTTCGAGCGGACGAGCGAGAGGATGACGCCGTCCGACTCGCGGCCCTCGAAGGCGTCCACCGACTCGATGTCGTCGGGCGGCACGATGCCCTTCAGCGCCGAGACCAGGCGGTTCACCTGCGAGTTGTACATCGCGATGACGGCCAGCTTCGCCTTGCGGACGCGCTTGCGGATGATCGAGGTGATGTCCTTGCAGAGTGCGACCTCGAACTCGTTGGCGACGGACTTCTGGGCGTCGCGGTACTCCTCCTGGGCGCCCGTGTCGACCCAGACCAGCTCGCGGTCGAACGGCCACGGGAGCGGCATCCGCTGGTGCGGCGCCTCGTGGATCAGCTTGCCCTCGTAGAAGAGATCGGACACGGCGCGGCCGATCGGCTCCCGCATCCGGTACTGGCGGGGCAGCATGATGCGCGAGGTCTGCGGCACCTGGTCCCACATGTGGCCGTAGAAGCTGTCGTCGCGGACGACCTGGTCGAGGTCGGACCGGATCTCGAACCCGA
This sequence comes from Terriglobales bacterium, assembly GCA_035638495.1. Lineage (GTDB taxonomy): Bacteria > Chloroflexota > Dormibacteria > Dormibacterales > Dormibacteraceae > CF-161. The sequence continues at coordinate 2,533 of DASQZW010000344.1, read as the reverse complement.
GCGCAGCCTCCTCCATGACCGGCGGCAGCTGGTTGAGGTCGCCGATCATCACCCAGCGCTTCGCGAGCGGCATCAGGGCCAGCGCCTCGTTGGCGCGGACCTTGTTGGCCTCGTCCAGGATGAGCCAGTCGAACGTCCGGAACCGGAGGCGCGAGTCGATCGCCAGCCGGTTGCACGTGCCGGCCACGAGGTTGAACGGCTCCAGGTCGTCGCCCTCGACCAGCGTGTGACGCAGCCGCCGGGGGACTTTGCCCGGCTCGGCGACGCGGGCCTGGCGCACGTGCGAGAAGCCGAGCAGCCGCTCCTGGCCGGTGTCGACGGCGTCGTTCGAGTGCGACGAGAGGAGGATCGACGCGTTCGGGTTGCGGCCCAGGATGCGCCGGATCGACTCCACGATCGCGGTGGTCTTGCCGGTGCCGGGCGGGCCCTGGATCAGGTAGAGCTGGCCCGGCCGCATGCCCATCACCCTGGCGACCGCCTCGGCCTGCTCCTCGTTGGGGTCGGGCAGGTGGTGCGCCCGGCGGCCCTCCAGCGCCATCCGCGGAGGCGAGCCCAGCCAGCCGGGGTCGGCGAGCATGGCGGCCAGCGCGCCGGTGCGGGGCGACCCGATCTGGAGCTGGCGGATGACCGACTTCTGGGCGTCGAACATCTCCACGCTCGCCGTCGGCAGCACCACGCCCTCGTCGGGCAGGGGATCGTAGCGCCGGAACGAGACCCAGAGCGTGCTGCCCTGCACCCGGTCGAGGGTCATGCCCCGGTACTCGGGGAAGCCGGCCGACCGGACGGTCAGGGAGTCGATGCCGCGGTAGATCCGGGCGTCGCTGTTGTCGACCAGGCGGAGGGCGGCGCGGACGTACTCACCGCCGCGCATGTCCTCGCCGCACTCGGGGCAGTGGATGCCGTTGGAGGTCGGGCAGATCGTCTCGCACCGCGGGCACTCGATCCACTGCTCCACCGCCTCGTACCGGCGCACGGTCGCCTCGGCGAGCTTCTCGCGGTAGTCCCGGAGGTGCTCGATGAAGCGGACCGTCGAGTCCAGGATGGGCAGGTTCTTGGCCTCCTCGCGCAGGACCAGGGCGGTGAAGCCCTCGAGGTCGCCGTCCCACTCCTTGACCAGGGCCAGCTCGCGGTAGTGCAGGTTCAGGCGCGACTTTTCCATCACGTACTCGCGCTCGAGCTGCTGCATGTCCACGATCTCGAGCGCCAGGCCCAGCGGCGTGCGGCCGAGCCGGCCCGTCAGAAGGGTCTGGTCCACCTGGCCGATGAACTCCAGGGGCTTCTCGGGCTTGGTGCACGTGTAGGTCCCCTCGATCTCCCCTCGCTCCTCGAGGGTCTGCCGAAGCCATTCCGGGCCGTCCGGGATGATCGCAAGCTTGGCGGCCGCGGGGCTCCCGGGACGTACCCGGATGCCCAGCCGCCCGGCCTGAATCTCCTCGCCCGGAATCTCCGGCTGCCAGAGCGGAAGGATGTCGCCGGGGTTAGCCGTGCTCATAGGGCTGGGTCGCCAGCCACGTCAGCGGCGGGGACTGAAGTGGGATCAAGGCGTTGGCAAGAGGGCCTATTCGGGGGAAAGGCCCGCGCACACACTATCGGGTGCGCTTACAGGTTGAACAAATTCTAGCTGGATAGCAAGCGAACAGTGAAGCGCACCCTCGTGCTCGAGCCTCGCTTGCCCGGGACAAGCATACCGCCTGCCCCGGCGTGGAGCCGTTGCTCGCACAACCAGAGGTGCTCTTACCCGCCGCGGTGGTCGCCGAAACGCCCTACGGGGCGAGGGGCTCGCCGCGCGTCTCCGGCAGGAGGAGCAGGAGCAGCGCCGCCGCCAGGGCGCCCGCGGCTGTCGAGATGACGCTGGGGCCCAGGCCCACGACCGGCTGGAGCAGGGCGACCACCTGGAAGCCGGCGGCGCCGCCCAGCGCCCCGGCCACCGACCCGACCGACTCCGACGTGGCGCGGGCGCGGGTCGGGAACAGCTCTCCGTACCAGGCCCCCAGCACGGGCACGCCCGCGCTCGCCAGCACGCTCCAGAGCACGTTCCCGGCCCAGTACGCTTCCCGGCCCCCGGCGAACGCCGCGGCGGTGGACACCGCGGTCAGCAGGCCCAGCGCCGCGCCCAGGCGGCGCCGGCCCCAGCGGTCGGACAGGCGACCGCCGACCAGGAACGCCGGCACCGAGACGATGCCCGACACCACCATGACGGCGCTGATCGCGGTCGGTCCGAGTCCCAGCACGCGGCTGCCGAACAGCGCCGACAGCAGGCCGGCCGGCTCGTACAGCAGCGCCCCGAGCGCCGACCACGCCGCGACCACCGCGAGGCGCGCCCGCCAGGGCGGCTCGAGCAGCACCCGCAGAGGCAGTCGAGGGGGCCCGGCCGCTGCGGACGCGGTCCACGCGCGGCTCTCGCGGAGCAGCACGGCCAGGACGGCGGCGCCGGCCAGCCCGCCGCCGCCGGCGAGGTACAGCACGCGCCAGTGCGGGGCCACGAGCGGGTAGAGCACCGTGGTCAGGCCGGCGCCCGCGCCGGCGGCCACGG
>DASQZW010000343.1:0-33323 GCA_035638495.1 Terriglobales bacterium | reverse complement strand
ACCTCGAGCTCCAGGCCGAGGCGGCCGGCCATCTCCGCGGCGATGTCGGCCAGCGTCTGCGGCCCCATCTCGTTGGCCGGGGTGTTCTGCCACTCGCGGGCGCGGGCGGTCGCGGCGCCCAGGCGCCGTGCCAGGTCGATCGCGCCCGGTTCCACCCCGTGGAATCCGACCAGGGTCAGCTCATCGAGCGGCGCCTGCCGGTCCGCGGTCGCGCGGTGACGGCGATCCCAGCCGCCGGCCACGCAGCCCTCGACGACGGCGCCCGCGTCCTCGTCCCGCAGCGGACCGGCCCGGAGCACGGCGACCCGCCGGTGCCCGTAGCCGCGCGCGGCCCTGACCATCTCTTGATGAGCGAAGCGCAGACGCTGGCCGTCGAGGTCACGCCGGGCGCCCAGGCCGTACAGGAGGACGCGGCGGGCCGCCATCCCGTCGGTGCCGGGGACCAGCAGCCTGTCGCGGAGCCGGCCGCGGTGCTCGCCGGAGGCGACGAACCCTGCCACCGTCTCGCCCAGCGCCTGCACCGCGGCGTCGGGCTCCCCACCGGCCGCGACCGGCACGGCCAGCACGTCGGCCTGCACTTCAGCCGCGCCGGTCGCCGCCAGGGCGACGCGCGGGAATCCGTCGGCGAAGTTCTGATCGTCCACCCCGATTTCTTACAACGAGTCGTCAGTCGGGCAGCAGTGGCATCGTGATGCCGGGGTCGCGGCCGAGCAGCGCCGCGCGGGTGATGGCCGCCGACCCGAACCGGTCGCGGACCTCGTCGAGGGCGGCGTCGAGCGCCGTCGCGCTGCGCCGCTCCAGGGGCAGGGCGAGCTGCCCGCCCTGGGCCTCCAGGTTGCCGACGGCCACCCCGACGAGCGTCAGGCCGCGGCGGTCGATCATCGGCATGGCCGACGCGAGCAGTCCCCGCACGGTGGCGAGGACCGTCTGCGTCTGACTGGTCGCCCGGGACAGGGTGTGCGCGCGGCTCACCCGCGTGAAGTCGTCGAACCGCAGGCGGAGCACGACCGTGCGGCCGGCCCGCCCGGCGGCTCGCATCCGGCGGGTGACGCGGTCGACCAGTTCGAGCGCGACCGCGTCGATGGTGCCGCGGGACTTCGGCGAGCGGCCGAGTGCGCGCTGGGACCCGATCGACCGCCGGCGCCGGCCCACCTCCACCGGCCGCGGATCGCGGTTGTGCGCGAGGGCGTGCAGGTGCCGCCCGGACGCCACGCCGAGCACGCCCACCAGCGCCGCCTCGTCCAGGCGGGCGACCTCGCCGACCGTGGTGAGCCCACGGTCGTGGAGCTTCCGCGCGGTCACCTCCCCGACGCCCCAGAGCCGCCCGACCGGCAGCGGGTGGAGGAAGGCCAGCTCCCGGTCCGGAGGCACGACCAGCAGGCCGTCGGGCTTGGCCACGCCGCTCGCGACCTTGGCCAGGAACTTGGTCCGGGCCACCCCCACCGTGATGGGCAGGCCGACGTGCCGGCGGACCTCGGCCCGCAGCCGCACAGCGATCTCGGTGGGCGTGCCCGACAGGCGCTCCAGCCCGCCGACGTCGAGGAACGCCTCGTCGATCGACAGACCTTCGACCACGGGCGTGGTGCGGTCGAACACCTCGAACACCGCTCGGCTGGCCTCGGCATAGGCCGACATCCGCGGCTCCACGACGACCGCCTGCGGGCAGAGCTGGCGGGCCTGCGCCCCGCCCATGGCGGTCCGGATGCCGTGCGCCTTGGCCTCGTAGCTGGCGGCGAGCACGACCCCCGCGCCGACGATGACCGGACGGCCGCGCAGCCGCGGATCGTCGCGCTGCTCGACCGAGGCATAGAAAGCGTCCAGGTCGGCGTGCAGGATCGTGGCCAGGGCCGACACGAACACATGTTTGCACACTCGCACCGGCAGTTGGCGAAGACTGATCGAGGTGGACAGCGCCGGCAGACGGCGGATGGTGGCGTCGGTCACCCTCGGCGCCCTGCTGACGCCGCTGAACTCGTCGATGGTGGCCGTCGCGCTCGCCCGCCTGCAGCAGGACTTCAACGTCGGCGTGGGCGCGGTGCTGGTCGGGGTCAGCGCCTGCCTGCTGGCCGCTGCGGCGATCCGGCGCGGGCGCTGAGGACCGTTCGTTCGTCTACAGTGTCCCGCCGTGAGCCTGGGACCAGGCGTCGCGGCGAGTCCACGGGCCGCCGCCCGCGCCGCCGAGCTCGACCCGCGTGACGACTTCGCCGCCGTGTACGAGGCCCACTACCAGGCGGTGTACCGCGCCGTGCGCGGCGTCGTCCTCGATCCCGACGTGGCCGAGGACGTCACCCAGGACGCGTTCCTCAAGGCCTACCGTGCCCGCCACCGCTTCCAGCCCACGGGCCGGGTCGAGGCGTGGCTCTGCACGATCGCGGTTCGCGAGGCGATCAGCCGGCTGCGCTGGAAAGCCCTGCAGCGCCGGCTGATCGAGTCCAGCGGCAGGGCCACCGCGCCGCGCCCGCCGGCGGGGACCGCGGCCCTGCTCGACGAGCTCCTGGCGACGCTGTCGCCGAAGACCCGCGCGGTCGTCGTCCTGCACTTCATCCACGGCTACCGGCACCGGGAGATCGCCGAGATGCTGCGGGTGCCCCAGGGGACCGTGGCCAGCCGCCTGTCCCAGGCACTGGCCCAGATGCGCCGGCGCGCACTGGATCGAAAAAGATGAAAACGGCCTCCTCGCGCGTTGAGTGGATAGGCGGATGAGGCTGAACGACACGGACGACCACGACATCCGAACGCTGATGGAGCGTGGATCCTCGACGTGGACCGGTCCGAGCCCCTCGGCCCGCCAGGCCCGGTGGGCCGCGGAGGAGCGGCCGCGCCGCAGGATGTCGTTCGGGCTGGCCGTCGCCGGGTTCGGCATCGCCGCGCTCCTCACCGGCTCACTGACGCTGGTCGCGACGTCGCAGTCGCCGAACGACGCCGCGCAGTCCGTGATGCGCCTCGTGTCGCACGTGTTCACGACCCCGCCGGCCACCCCGGCGGTCACGCCGCCGTCGCCGCCGCCCTCGGCGGGGCCCGGCCTGGCCGGCGGCCCGACCCCGTCGGGCGGCACGCCTGCCGGCTCCCGGCCGGCGCACACGCCGACGCCCCGGTACGATCCGCAGACCCGCCGGCCGACCGCTCCCTGGGCCTCCCCACAGCCCGCCCCGTCGGGCTCGCCGGGCACCACGCCGTTTCCGAGTCCGTCCCCGACCGACGAATGAGGTCGGCCTGGATCAGGGCGGCCGGCCTGGGCCTCGCCTCGCTCCTCGTCGCGGCGAGCTGCGGCCAGGGCAGTGACCAGCCGACCAGCCAGAGCCTCGCCCTGGACCAGACGATGCGGTTCGCGATCGCGCAGGACGTCGGCACGCTCGATCCGGCGGAGACCTACGCATCGGCGGACCTGCAGGTCGCCCAGAACCTCTACGACGGCCTCCTCCGCTACGACGACGCGCTGAACGTGGTGCCCGACCTCGCCGCCGCGCTCCCCACGGTCTCGGCGGACCAGCTCACCTACACGTTCAGGCTGCGGCCGGGCACGACGTTCTCCAACGGCGACCGGCTGACCTCCCGCGACGTGCTCTACTCGTGGAACCGCGCGGCCGCCCTGGAGGGCCCGTACGCGGCCACGTTCTCCGCGGTGGCCGGCTTCGACCAGCTGCCGGCCCAGCCGCCGGTTCCGGACCGGCTGGAGCAGCTGCTGGCCGCGAACGACCCGTCGGTCCGGCTGACCGGTCTGACGGCGCCGGACGACGCGACCGTAGTGGTCAAGCTCGCCCGGCCTGCCGGGTGGTTCGGGAGCGCGCTGGCGCTGCCGGGCTCGGTCGGTATGGTCGTCGACCAGCGGGCGGTCCGCACGGACCCATCGGGCTGGTCGACGAGGCCGGCGACGCTGGTCGGGAGCGGCCCCTACCGGCAGAGCGGTCGCATCCCGGGGCAGTCGCTGGACTTCGCGGCCGTCGCCGGCTGGTGGGGCGATCCCCCGCCGACGCTGCGCGCGGTCCACGTCGACGTCGTCGCCGATGCCACGGCGCGGGAGGCGGCGTACGAGCAGGGCCGGTACGACATCAACGGCTTCGGGGGGTCGACCCCGCTGAGCCCGTCGGACCTGACCCGGATCCGCTCCACGCCGCACCTGGCAGCGGAGCTGGTGACGCAGCCGGGGACGGGCAGCGCCTGGGTGGGCTTCAACCTGGTGCACGACTCGGTCCGGGGCGCGGCCGGCCCGTTCCTGACCGCGCTCGGGCAGGCGAGCCGGGACCTGCGCCTGGCCTTCGCCCTGGCGCTCGACCGCAGGCGGCTCGCGGCCGCGTGCGGCGGACTCTGCACCCCGGCCACCGGCGGCATCATCCCCAGCGGGCTGGCGGGGTACGGCGGCGACGGCTCGGACCCGCTCGCGGTCTTCGACCCGGTCCGCGCCAGGATGCTGCTGCGGGGCGCGGACCCGGACGGTTCGCGGACCCGGGGCCTGACCTTCGTGTACGACGCCGAGAGCCAGGTGTACCGGGCGCTGGCCGAGAGCCTGCGCGACCAGTGGAGCGCGAACCTGGAGGTCCGGGTGCAGCTCCAGCCCGAGTCGCACCAGCAGCTGCTGCGAGACGCCCGGGCCGGCAAGCTCGTGCTGAGCAGGGCCGGCTGGCAGGCCGACTACGACCATCCGCAGGACTGGTACGACAACCTCTTCGGCCGTGCCGCGGGCTGTCCCGACTCCAACTGCGGCTCGGGCTACGACAGCGCTTCCTTCGACCAGGTCGCGGCCCAGGCGGACGCGAAGCCGCTGCCCGCCGCGCTGCCGCTCTACCGGCAGCTGGCGCAGATGCTGAGCACGGACGCGGCGTACGTCCCGCTGGTCTACTCGACCCGCATGTACCTGGTCAAGCCGTACGTGCGCGGCGCGGGAGCGAACAACCTGCTCGAGCACCCGTGGAGCGAGTACCGCATCCTGCAGCACTGACCGATGAAAACGGTCACGGCGATCGTTGACTGAGCAGAGGTGAGGAGACGCTCACCTACTCTTCAGGCCAGGGGGTAGTAGATGGCACTGGAAGTCGCCGAGGCAACCAGGCCCAAGCGGCGCGTGACGCGGTCGAGGCTGGCGAAGCCGCTGCTGACGTCGATGGGAGGGATCACGATGCTGGCCGCCAGCACTTTCGTGCTGCTGGCGGTGGCCTCCACCGGCAGCGCGAAGCCGTGGGACTGGGGGCGGGCCGACCCGGCCGCGGCGCTCCGGGTCTGCGGAACGCAGGGACTGGGAGCGATCGGCTGCATGCTGAGCGCGGGCTTCCGTCCGGCGGCAGCGACGTCCGCCCAGAACGGGTCCCGGGGCCAGCAGCCGCTGATGTCCGTGGCGACCGTCGCCGACCAGGTGGCCTCTGACGGGTCCATCTCCGCCCAGGGCACCAGGACCGGATCGAGCTCGACCAGCCACAGCCGGTCCGGAGCCGGCACGGGCGCCGGCCACCCGCAGCACCTGGTCAACGTGCCGGCCGGCGCGACGACCCAGCAGGTGCTCGCGGCCTGCGCGGCCGCGATGAGGACCGCACAGACCCAGGGGGCGGCGGCCATGGCCGAGGTGGCCGACGAGTGCGAGACCGACCTCGAGGGCCGCTGCCCGGCGGTGAAGACGCCGCCGTCACCGGCGGCGACCGCCATCGAGGAGCTGGAGGCCGAGTGCGAGCCGCCGCGCTCGCCGATGCCGAGCCCGCGGCCGAGCGGCAGCCCGGGCATCCCGGACGAGTGATGAGCCAGCAGGCGAGGAAGGAGCAGGAGGGCGTCGTCGTCCGGCGGCTGACCGTCGGCGCCGGGGCGGCCGCTCTCGGGCTCGCCTGGTACTTCACGGCCTCGGCGACCACGGCCGTGCCGGTGGCGTTCGGCGCCCAGTCGGCGTCGGACGACCAGCCGGTCGTCGGGATCGAGCAGCTCGACGACCACGTCTTCGTGCGAACCGTGCACGTGCCGGCGGTGCGCCCGCCGGCCGGCGGGGTCCGGTCGGCCACTGCCTCGGCCGGCGGTCAGACGGCAGCGACGAAGACCTCGGGAGGCGCCAGCCCCACCGGCGCCGCCCAGACCACCGCTTCGGCGGCGACCGGCGCAGCGCCGGTCGCCCAGCCGGTCGCGGCGGCCGCTCCCGCGCCGGCGCCGAAGCCCGCGGCCACCACGAGCGCGTCCACCCCGGCCAAGTAGGACGCGCGCGACGATCTCCGAGGAGTGGACGGCGCTGGGCACCACGGTCCGGCTGGTGGTCACCGAGATCGCTGACGCTGCGCCGGCCAGGCGCGCGGTGGAGGCGCTGCTCGACCGGGTCGACGTCGCGTGCAGCCGCTTTCGCGAAGACTCGGAGCTCTCGGAGTTGAACCGAGCCGGCGGCCGTTGGACGGCCGCCGGCCCGCTGCTGCTCGAGTCCCTCGACGCGGCGCTGTGGGCCGCGGCGGCCACGGGTGGCGCGGTCGACCCGACGGTCGGGCGGGCGCTCCGCGTGGCCGGCTACGACCGCGACTTCGCGGCCATCGTGCCGAGCCCGGAGCCCGTACTGCGGCTCGAGCCGGTGCCGGGCTGGCGGGCGGTCGAGATCGACCGGCGGGCCGGGCGCGTCCGTCTGGCGCCCGGCGTCGAGATCGACCTGGGATCGACCGCCAAGGCACTGGCGGCTGACCGGGCGGCGGCCGCCGCCCGCGCCGCGTCCGGGGCGGCGGGCGCGCTGGTCTCGCTCGGCGGCGACATCGCCGTCGCGGGCCGCCCGCCGGGGGGCGGCTGGCCGGTGCTGGTCTCCGAGGACGGCACGGAGCCGGCGGAGGGAGAGGGCGAGGTCGTCCTGATCTCGGACGGCGGCATGGCGACGTCGTCGACACTGATCCGGCGCTGGACGCGGGCCGGCGTCGAGCTCCACCACATCATCGACCCCGCAACCGGCGCGCCCGTCCGCGGCCCGTGGCGGGCGGCGACGGTCGCGGCCGCGAGCTGCCTGGAGGCCAACGCGGCCGCCACGGCGGCGATCGTGAAGGGCGACGGCGCGAGGGCGTGGCTGGAGGAGCGCCGGCTGCCGGCGCGCCTGGTGGACCTGGAGGGTATGGTGCTGGCCCTGTGCGGCTGGCCCGGTTCGAAGGAGGAGGTCGGGGGATGATCCCGATGGCCGTGACGCCCAGCCCGCTCTGGTACGCGGACCGTGGCACGGGCGCGGTGGTGATGGTGCTGCTGACCGCGACGGTGGTGCTGGGCATGGGCACGACGGTGCGCTGGAAGTCGACGGTCTGGCCGAAGTACATCAGCGTGCCGCTCCACCAGAACGTGTCGATCCTGATCGTCTGCTTCCTGGCGGTCCACGTCGCGACGGCCATCCTGGACCCGTTCGCGAAGCTTGGGCTGAGGGACGCGCTGGTCCCGTTCGCGTCGTGGTACCGCCCGATCTGGCTGGGCCTCGGCGTGGTGGCGGCCGAGCTCGTGGTGGCGCTGGTGGTGACCAGCCTGGTCCGCAAGCGGATCGGCTACAAGCTGTGGCGGTTCATCCACTGGTTCTCGTACCTGGCGTGGCCGCTGGGGCTGCTTCACGGCCTCGGGACGGGAACGGACGCGACGATGGCCTGGTTCCTGTGGGCGCAGGCGGCGTGCGTCCTGGCCACCTGGCTGGCGCTCGTGTTCTGGCGCCTCTCGTTCGGCTGGCCGGTCAACCGCTGGCCGCGGCTGGTGGCTTCGGTGTTCTGCAGCCTGGCCGTGGTCGGTCTGGCGGTGTGGATGCTGAACGGTCCGCTGGCGCCCGGATGGGCGCAGGTCTCGGGGACGCCGATCAGCCTGCTGCAGGCCGCCCACGCCCCCTAGGGCCGCTCGGGCGGGGGCAGCCGGCGCAGGGCGAACCGCACTTGCGGGCGCTCAGCTTCATGAGACTTCTTCCTCCTCTGACTGCGGCCTCAGGAGGCCGGCCCGCTCCAGCGAGAACCGGCCGGCCAGCTGGCCGCGCGCGCCCAGGTGCCGGGCGCGCTGGTACCAGCCACCGCGAATGGAATCCACGCTGCGGGATGGCCAGCCCGGGATGTCGAGATGCTGCTCCCATGGCTTGACGTCGAGCACCGGCGTCCGGTCGAGCATGTCCACGCCCGAGAACTCGACGCGGCGGCCGCGGACGCGTTCCACTCGGACCAGGCTCAGGCCGAGCCGGTTGGGCCGTACCGGGAACCGCGACGCGAAGACGCCGACGGCCTCGCCCGTCTGCTGGAGCATGAACGGCACCTGCACCAGCTGGCCGGGGCCGTCCGGCAGCCGCTCCGGGACGCGATCCAGCAGCGTGATCAGCTGGACGTACTCGAAGTCCGCCACGCCGGCCAGCGCCGGCGCGTACCGGGGATAGACGACCAGCAGCCCGCGCTCGTCAGGGTTGAGCGGCGCCTGCGCCGGCGTTTCCTCGGGAAGCCGGTAGGAGGTCCGGACGTAGCCGATGGCCCGCACTCGAAAGCTGCGCCTCCGGCCCGCCGTTTGCTGAGTGGTTTGCGCAACCATCGCCTGGATCGTAATCCATACCAACGAGTACTGAATGACAACAATGTCACTCAACGCTACCATTGGTCCGATGTCTGCGCAGATAGCGGACGATATGGTCTCCACGATGCTCCGCGCGCTCGGCGATCCGGTCCGGCTGCGCCTCCTCCGCGAGCTGCCGGCCGAGAACGCCGCGAACGTGCCGGTCGGCGATCTTGCGAGGCGGCTGGACGTCTCGGACACGGTGGTCTCCCAGCACCTTCGCGTGCTCACCGGCCTCGGGCTGGTCGGGCACCGGCGAAGCGGCCGCGCCGCATACTACTACCTCAAGGCGGAGGCGCTGGTCGCGGTCCGCCGGACGCTGGCCCACGAGCTCCCGCGCATGTTCGCGGCCGAGGGGGCGCTGTCCCGGTTGTCGGCGCGCAACCAGCTCGTCGGCAAGGTCGTCGAGCTGCGCCGGGGCGAGGTCTCGACCGAGGTCGGGATCGACATCGGGGGCCAGGTGGTGTCGGCCGTCATCACGACGGAGTCCGCCAGCAACCTCGAGCTCCGCCTCGGCGACGTCGCCGCCGCGGTGTTCAAGGCCCACGACGTGATGGTCCAGAAGTGAGCCCCTGACACGGGAGGAGGAGCGCCCGAGGCCTCGGGCAACCTGAGACCGTCCCGGGGGCGGCCTCGCCGACCAGGTCGCCCTCCGCGAGGCCGACGCGGGCATCGTCTCCGTGACCGACGCGTGACGCCGGCGGGTCAGCCGATCTTCAGCCGGTAGCCGGCGCCGCGGACCGTCTCCAGCAGGACGTCCGGGGGCCACGGCACCTTGCGCCGCAGGTAGCCGACGTAGACGTCCACGACGTTGCTCTCCATGTCGAACCCGCGCGGCCAGATCGTGCTCGTGATCCGGGCTCGGGAGAGGATCTCGTTGGGATGGCGGACGAACACCTCGAGCAGGTCGAACTCGCGCATGCTCAGCGCCGCCTGACCGCCCGGGCCGCGGGCGCTGCGCTCCTTGAGATCCAGCACCAGCTCGCCGGCCCGCAGCACGACCGCGCTGGCCCGCTCGCGCCGCAGCAGCGCCCGGATGCGGGCCAGCAGCTCCTCGAACGCGAACGGCTTGGTGAGGTAGTCGTCCGCACCCAGGTCCAGCCCGCTCACCTTCGAGTCGACGCCTTCGAGAGCCGTCAGGATCAGGACCGGCAGCCGTGGATCGCGCGCCCGGAGCGCGCGCAGGACGTCCAGCCCGCTGCGGTCCGGGAGGAGCAGGTCGAGCAGCACGAGGTCGACGGGATTCGCCTCCACGGCCGCGAGGGCCGACTCCGCGTCCTCGGCGACCACGCACTCGTAGCCCTCGGCCGTCAGGCCTCGGTGCAGGAAAGACGAGATCCGCGGCTCGTCCTCGGCGACGAGGATCAGCACGCCGGTTCCCGGCCGGAATAGAGGGACGTCAGCGGCACCGCCTCGTCGGCCAGGGCGGACGGATCGACCCGGACGCCCTCCCGGATCAGCGGCGCGCACGCCTTCAGCTCGCCGTCGTCGGCGGGGTCCTCGGGATCGCCGCCTCGATCGAGGCCGAAGACCGCGCGGACCGCCCCGTCGCGCACGTAGAACGCCAGGAACCGCCGGCTGTCCGGCGAGCCCCGGAACACCACCTGGTCCCAGCGCTCGGTGTGACCGAGGTACTCGATCTTGTGCTCGTACTGCTCCGACCAGAACGAGTGCAGGTAGTCGTAGTCGGCGCCGGCGTCGAGCAGGGACAGCGCCGCCGCCCGGCCCTGGTGGAGCCCGTTGTTCCAGTGCTCGACCCGGACGCGGCCGAAGATCGGGTGCAGGTGGTTGGTGACGTCGCCCGCGGCGTACACGTCGGCCAGCGAGGTCCGGCAGCGGGCATCGACCAGCACCCCGTTCTCGACCGCGGCCCCGGCCTGCTGGAGCAGCTCGACGTTGGGGAGGACCCCGATGCCGACGACGACGAAGTCGCACTCCAGGATCCGTCCCGTCTTCGTGCGGACGCGCTCGACCCGGTCCCCGCCCTCGAATGCCTCGACCGAATCCCCCACCACGAGGTCGACCCCCCGTTCCCGATGGATGTCGGCCAGGACGCCGCCGACCTCCGGCCCGAGGACGCGTCCGAGCGGGACGCTCGGGGTGACGGCCGCCACCTCCACTCCTAGGTGTCGCAGGGAGGCGGTGACCTCGCAGCCGACGAAGCCCATTCCCACGAGGACCGCCCGACGGCCCGGCCGCGCCTCGGCGCGTATGCGGTCCGACTGCTCCACGGTCCGCAGCTGGAGGACGCCCTCCAGGTCCGCGCCGGGGGTGGACGGCCGGCGGTTGCGGCTCCCGGTGGTGACGAGCAGCCGGTCGTACCGGAGCCGCTCGCGCGGCCCGCCGCCATTGCCGAGCTCCACGATCTTCTGCCCGGCGTCGACGCGCACGGCGCCCGTGGCCCGCCGGACCTCGACCCGCAGCCGGGCGTACTCGCCGGCCGGCGCCACGAGCTGCTGGTCCCACCGTTCCTCCCCTCGCAGGTAGGCCTTCGAGAGGGGCGGCCGGTTGTACGGCGGCTGCGACTCCTCGCCGACCAGCGTCACGGGTCCCTCGAAGCCCTGCTCACGCAGCGTCTGAGCGGCGGTGCCGCCGGCGAGGCCGGCACCGACGATCACCACGTGCTTGCCGCCGTCGTCCCGAAAGCTCATCGCGACTCGACCTACCCGGTGGAGGGGTGCCGGGCCAGCTCCCGCAGGTCGGTCGTCTCGGCTGCCAGCGCCTCGGGCGACACGGGTACCTGCCGGCTGATCAGGTCCCGGCTGAAGCGGATCGTCTTTCCCTCGTTGTACGCGAGCACGGCCTGGACCCGTCCGTCCTGAAGGTAGAAGACCGAGAAGCGATCGCCGTCGCGGTCGCCGCGCCACACGGTCTGGTCGAACCCCGACGCCTGGCCCAGGTACTGGAGGTTGACGTCGTACTGGTCCGACCAGAACCAGGGCAGCTCCTGGTAGGGCGTCGGGTCGCCCGCGATGGCCTGGCCGATCGCCTGGCCCTGCTTCCTCGCCACCTGCCAGTGCTCCACCCGGAGGTGCCTGCCGTAGACCGGATGGAGGTGGGCCACGATGTCGCCGGCGCAGTAGACGGTCGGCTCGGCCCGCAGCGTCTCGTCCGTCTGGACCCCTCCGGCGATCAGGGGCAGCTCGAGGTCCCGGGCAACCGCCAGCTCCGGCTCGATGCCGATCGCGACCAGGACCAGGTCGACCTCCTCCGTCGTGCCGTCGCTGAGCCGGACCGCCTGGACGCGGTCCCCGTGCGCGACCCACTCGGTCACCGCGGTGGACGTTCGGAGGTCCACGCCTCGACTGCGATGGAGCCGCGCGTACACCTCGCCCATCTCCTCGCCCAGCGCCCGGCCGAGCGGCACCGGCGCGAGCTCGACGACGAGTGGCTCCTTGCCGAGCATCCGGGCCGACGCGGCCACCTCGGCGCCGATGAACCCGGCGCCGATGACGAGCGGCCGGCTGGCGGCGAACACGGCCTGCTTCAGCGTCACGCCGTCGTCCAGCGTCCGGAGCGCGAAGACGTTCGCCAGCCGGGGAACCGAGTCCAGCCAGCGCGGCGTTCCCCCGGTGGCGAGGACCAGTACGTCGAAGGGCAGCGTGCGGCCGTCGTCCAGGGTGATGGAGGAGTCGCGGCGGCTCGCCGCCACGACGGTGCGCCCACCGAGCCACTCGATGCCCAGCTTCTCGTACTCGTCTGTGTGGTGGAGCCAGACGCGATCGATCGGCAACTCGTCGCGCAGGAACTGCTTGGAGAGATACGGACGGTGGTAGCCGCGATGGGGGTCCCTGCCCACCAGCACGACCGGGCCATCGAACCCGGCCTTCCGCAGAGCCTCCGCCGCCCCGTCGCCGGCCGCGCCGGCGCCGACGATCACAACCCGCCGCTCGGACGCTCTTCGCTGCTCGCTCATTCCGCCATCCCCGTCTCGACCCAGCGCCTCAGGAGCGCCACCCGATCGTCAGGCCAGGGCTCGTCGCAGGGCATCGCGCCTCCCTCCAGCGCGGCGAGGATGTCGCCCGAGTTCGCGCGCACGTCCTCGACGTCCCAGAGGTCGAAGGCGCCCTCCATCGCCTCGCGGTCCTTCTCGCGGAACAGCGGTCTGATGTCCTCCTCGAAGCCGGGTGCCCCATTCTCGCTCACCTGCTCGCCCTCCGCCTTGTCGAATCGGCCGGCGTCATTTTCCACAACGCCGATTTGTTTTATTATGCACACATGGGGGCCAGCACGCGCGAGAACGATCACCAGGCCGGCGCCATCGCCACGGCCGCGCTGCTCGCCGACGGGGTACGCCGACGCATCTTCCAGTTCGTCCGGCGGGCTCGGCGGCCGGTCACCCGGGACGAGGCGGCGGCCTCGGCGCACGTCTCGCGGAACCTGGCGGCCTTCCACCTCGAGAAGCTGGTCGAGACCGGCCTGCTGCGGTCGCGCACGCAGCCCGCGGGCGCGGCTCGCGTCGGCCGGCGGCCGAAGGTGTACGAGGCCGGACCGGTCGAGGTCAACCTCGACGTGCCGCAGCGCCAGCACGCGCTGCTGGCCGGCGTCCTGGTGGAGGCGCTCGCGGCCGACGAGGCCGGCCGCGACGTCCGATGGGCGGCGGTGGACGCCGCGCGCCGGCGGGGCGGGGAACTGGGCCGCAGGTCCCTGGTCGAGGCGGGCGGGCGCCGGGGAGCGGCCGAGGTCGAGGCGGTCCTGGAGCTCATCGGCTTCGAGCCGTACGAGGCAGAGCCCGCGGTGCTGCGGCTCGCCAACTGCCCGTTCCACCCGCTCGCCGCGGCATCGCCGGACCTGGTCTGCGGGCTGAACCACGGCCTGATCGCGGGCGTGCTGGCCGGCATGGAGGTGGACGCGATGGAGGCCGTCCTCGCTCCCCGAGCGGGCGAGTGCTGCGTGGAGGTCCGGACCAGGCTGCGCTGAGCCGCGTCCTTCGATGGTCCCCCGCTGGAGGGGACCGGGGCCCTACACGTCAGGGGCCGACCGGCGGTCGTCGCCGAAGGTGGCATCCGGTTGACTGGAGCCACGGGGACGCGGGCTCGGAGCCCGCTCCACAGCGACAGCGACAAGGAGGACTTGACGTGACCAAGGGACTTCGGTGGAGGATCGTGAGCCTCCAGGTGATCCTCGTGCTGGTGCTGGGCTTCTGCGCCGGCTTCCTGTACTGGGGCGCCAGCTTCATCAACGGCATGGTCCACGACGAGCTCGTCGCCCAGCAGATCTACTTCCCGCCGGCGAGCCAGATCAAGCCCGGCGGCGCGCTCGACCCGGCCGAGTTCTCGCAGGAGATCCGCAACTACGCCGGGCAGCAGGTCGACAACGGCGATAAGGCCCGCGTCTACGCCAACGACTTCATCGGCGTCCACCTGACCAAGGTCGCCAACGGCCAGACCTACTCGCAGGTGAGCGCGGCGGTGCAGGCCAACCCGACCAACACCACGCTGGCGAACCAGGCCAACACGCTGTTCAAGGGCGAGACCCTGCGCGGTCTGCTGCTGAACGCGTACGGCTGGTCGCAGGTGGCGTTCTACGCGTTCTGGGCGGCGATCGGCCTGACGGTCGCGGCGACCGCGGTCTTCGCGACGCTGGTGTTCGAGGTGCTCGTTGCGCCCCGCACGGTCCGGGCGACGAAGCCGACTCCGATTCCCGCGTGACCTCCACTCCCCTGGGCGAAGCGGCTCCGGCGGACCCCGCCGGGGCCCTTCCCTATCTCCCCTGTGCCGGGAGGCGCAGCCGGACCGCCGTCCCCTCGCCGGGCACGGAATCGATGGCCAGCGACCCGCCCATCGCCGCCGCGCGGTCGGCCAGGTTGCGGAGCCCCCAACCCCCACCGGCGCCGGGCACGAAGCCCTGGCCGTCGTCGTCCACCTCCAGAACGGCCTCGCCGCCCTCGGCGCGCAGTGACAGCCGGCACGTCGCGGCCGCCGCGTGGCGGCCGACGTTCGAGAGCGCCTCGCGCGTCATCTGCACGATGTCCGCCGCCCGCGGCGCGAGCCGGGCCGCCACCGCCGGGTCGACGTCGACCGCGCACGCCACCCCATGCTGCTGCTCCAGCTCCTCGGCGAGCTCCTCCAGCGCCCGGGCCAGGTGCCGGTCGGCCGCCAGGCCAGGACGCAGGCCGAAGATGTAGTTCCGCAGGTCGCGGATCACGTCGTCGATCCGGCCCACCGACGCCTCCAGTCGGTCGCGCTGCGCCGGGTCGCTGGTCATCATCGCGATGCCCTGCAGGCCCATCCCGACCGCGAACAGCGACTGGATGGCCCCGTCGTGCAGCTCGCGCCCGATGCGCTCCCGGTCCTCCAGCACGGCGAACCGCTGCAGCTCGTCGCGCACCCGCGAGTACCCGATCGCAACCGCGGCCTGCGCCGCGAACAGCCCCAGCAGCTCCCGGTCCTCGTCCGTGAACGTCCGGCCGGCCGGCTCGCCGGTCACCGACAGCCTGCCGATCGGCTGCTCGCCCGACGTCAGGGGCACGACCAGCGCCGGTTCGTCGTCCGCCGCGGCGTCCACGTCGTCGGCGGCCGCGACCGTCACTGCATCCTGCCCGGCGTCGACCAGTGAGATCGCCGCCCGGCCGGCCTCGACCATCGACCGGGCACGCCGGGCGATCAGCTGCAGCAGCTCCCCCTCGGGACGCCCTTCCAGGGCGGCCTGGGCGACCTCGACGACGGCCCGGAGGCGGTCGTCCTGGCGCTTGCGCTCGGTGACGTCCCTGGTGATCTTGGCGAACCCGAGCAGCCTGCCTGCCTGGTCGCGGATCGCGGTGATGACCACGTTGGCCCAGAACCGGGTGCCGTCTCTGCGGACACGCCAGCCGTCCTCCTCGTAGCGGCCCGTGCCGGCGGCGACCCGCAGCTCGCGAGCCGGCTTCCCCACCTCGACGTCCTCCGGCGGGTAGAAGACCGAGAAGTGTCTGCCGATGATCTCCTCGGCCGCGTAGCCCTTCAGACGCGCGGCGCCCGGACTCCAGGTGCGGACCCGCCCCTCCGGGTCCAGCATGAAGATCGCGTAGTCGTGGACGCCCTCGACGACCAGCCGGAAGACTTCCTGGGCACGGAGCAGCTCGTCCTCGGCCCGCAGGCGCTCGGTGATGTCCCGCACGGAGGCGACCACCAGCACCCCGTGGCGGCCCGGCACGGGGCTCAGCGCGATGTCGGCGGGGAACTCGCTCCCGTCCCGGCGGCGGAACCGGATGTCGAGGTGCGAACCCATGGAGCGCACCGCCGGCGAGCGCTGGTACGCGCCGCGGTGGGCGACGTGCCTCGCCCGAAGGGCCTCGGGCACGAGCTCCTCGACGGACATGCCGACGAGCTCCTCGCGCGAGTACCCGGAGAGCGTCTCGGCCTGGCGGTTGACGCGCACCACGCGGCCGTCCGTGTCGACCACCACGATGGCGTCCGGCACCGCCTCGAGCAGCTGCTCGTAGGCTTCGGTCTCCGGCCGCGCCGCGTCCACCCTGCCGCGATCATAGGCGAGGCGGGTCGGCGCGGTTCCGCAGCACGTCGATCAGGAGCGCCGCCGTCCAGCTGAAGTCCATGCTGCCGTAGCCCTCGCCGGTGAACGGGTCGAAGTACTCGCGGAAACCCGATCGCTCCACCAGCCGCACGGTGCTCTCCTCCACCTGCCTCGCCATCTCGTCGCGTCCGTGCTGGCGCAGGCCGCGCCACAGCATCCAGTTCGTGTTGATCCAGACTGGCCCGCGCCAGTAGCGGCGGCGGTCGAAGTCCGCGCCGCTCAGGTCGTAGCTGGGAACCACGTAGTGGGAGACCGTCGCGGGCGCCTCGAAGTGGGTCGACATCAGCTCGGCGCAGATGGCCTCCACGAGGTCGCCGGGGAGCCCCTGGTCGAGCAGCGGGATCGCGGAGTCGACGGACTCCTTCCGGATCGACCGGCTCGCCCGGAGGTCGTAGGAGAAGAACCGGCTCGCGTCGGGATCCCACAGGTGTGCCAGGAGGCCGTCGTGGATGCGCCGCGCGGCCGCCTCCAGCGGACCGCGGGGCTCGCCGAGGATGCCGGCGATCTCGACCAGCGCGGTCGCCGACCACAGGTACACCGTGTTGAAGAGCACGTCCTCGACCAGGAAGGGGCTGCTCGCCAGCAGGTCGGCGTCGTCGTAGCCCGAGTCCCGGTAGCGGACGGCGAGGTACACGTAGCGGTCGTACGTGGCGGCGCTCGGTCGGTCCGCGGCGTTGGCGCGGACCAGGTCGGAGCGCCGGTACGGCGGGATGGACCCGGGGGGCACCTCGATCGCGTCGAGCTCGGCGTCCCAGATCGGCGAGTTGTCGAGGCCCGACTCCCAGGGGTGGACGATCGCCGCCAGGCCGTGGCCGGCGGGATCGCGCCGTGCCTCCAGGTAGCCGTGCTGCGCGACCAGCCGCGGGAAGAGCCGGCGCAGGAACGCGACCGCCTCGGCGTCGCCGCCCCCGTGGCGGAACACCTCGAGCGCGGCCCGCGCGTGGAGGGGCGGCTGCGTCAGCCCAGACGTCAGCAGGCCGGCCGGCGCCAGCGGGACCCGGTCGCTGGCCCAGAAGTCCGGTCCGGGGAAGTAGTCGCGCGTCCGCGGGTCGAAGCGGATGTGCGGGAGCATGCCGTTCGCCCACTGCGCCTGGAACATGCTCTCCAGCTCCCGCATCGCACGCGCCGGCTCTGCCCACGAGCGCCCGATGGCGACGAAGGCCGCGTCCCAGCTCCACTGGTGCGGATAGAGCGACCGGGAGGCGACGGTCGCCTCGCCCGTCCAGTTGGCGTCCAGCACCTGCTGCGCGCGCTCGAGCAGCCCGTTCATGTCACCGCGCACTATCGCAGCCTGTGGCGGTCAGGTGGCCGGGCTCGGCGGCGCGCACAGCGCGTCGAAGCCGGACGTCCAGCTCGCCCGCAGGTCGGGAAAGATGGCGTACGCCTCGTACCCGTCCAGCGCCTCCACGAGGTCCAGCCCGCGCCGGCCCATCGCCAGCGCGGCCGTGGCGTGTACGTCCGCCTCCACGATGTCGCGGCCGGCCACGGTCATGCTCAGCACATCGGTGGCCGGGCGGCCGGTGCGCGGGTCGCGGACGTGAGCGCCCTTCTCGTACGTGCCGGATGTGGCAACGGCGAGGTCGACCGCCAGCAGCACGCGGACCACCCGGTCGCGCCGCACGGGGTGCCGGATGCCCACGCGCCACGGCACGCCGGGGCGGCCGTGGCCCCGTGCGAACACGTCGCCGCCCGCGTCCAGCAGGTAGTTGCGAGCCCCGTGCCGCTCCAGGATGCCGCAGGCGCGGTCCATCGCCCAGCTCTTGACCAGGCCGGACGGGTCCAGCCGGCCGCCGATCCAGGCCGAGAACCAGCCACCGGTGGCGCGGCGGTACCGCTCGCACAGGTCGAGTACGGCGCGGACCTCGGGGCCCGCGTCCTCGGGGCGCAGGTACCCGCGGTCGATCAGGCTGACCTCGCTCTCCGGCCGGTACGGGCTGAACAGGCGGTCGACGCGGCGCAGGTCGGCGAAGACGTCCTCCAGCGCCGCGGAACCCACACCCGCGTCGCGTACGTCGACCGTGACGGGCATGCCCATGACATCGTGCCTGCCCCGCACCGGGGGTCCCGCCTCAGGCCATGTGGTCCTGGTGGAGTGCGTCGTTCAGGGATTCAGCGTACGCCTCGCTCGTGTACGTGGCGCCGGAGATCACGTCGATGCGCGCACTTTGCGCCTGGATCGCCTCAGCGCGGCGTTCCGCCGGCTGGTCACCCACGCACGGTGTGCGAGCAGCGTGCCCGCCGCGAGCAGGAGGAAGGGGACGAGGAAGTACGGGACGTAGTTCACGGCCGCCCAGGGCACGAGGCCGGCGCCGGCGCCCGCCAGGACGGCGGCGCGCCGGGTGGACCGCCGCGGCAGCACCATCAGCGCCCAGGCGCAGAACGGCAGCACCTCGATGGTGGCGAGGCCGAGGTGCCCGAGGGCGCGCGCGAGGTGGTACGTCGAGAAGCTGAACACCAGGCCGGCCACCACGCGGGCGGTCCAGCTCTCGGTGAACTCGGAGGAGAGCAGGTGCATCGCCGGGGCGGCCAGCACGAAGCCGAGCAGCACGGTCACGTCGTACGCGCCGACCGGTGCCAGGAACGATTGCCGCGGGAGCGCGACCAGATGGTCGGCGAACCCCTCCACGAAGATGGGCACCCCCGCCGCCGCCTGCCCGTAGACGTCGTGCGTGAACCGGGGCAGGTGGCCGCCGAGCAGCGCTCGCCGGAACTCCCAGATCGACCACGAGCAGTAGAAGTTGTCGGAGTCGCCCGGCCCGATGATCGCGGTGTCGAGCTGCCGCCAGACGTCGCGCCCCAGCACTGCCCGTCGCGGCACCGTACACCGCCAGCGCGGCCAGCCAGGTCGCGACCCGGCGGCGTGTCACGTCATCGCTTGAAGTAGTCGGCGTTGACCTTGATGAACGACGCCCACTGCGCGGGGACCTCGTCCTCCGGGTAGATAGCGCTCACCGGACAGGTGTCGACGCAGGCGCCGCAGTCGATGCAGTTGTCCGGGTCGATGTGGTTCATCTCGGAGCCGTCGTCCGAGTGGATGCAGTCGGCCGGGCACACCTCGACGCACGTGGCGTCCTTGGTCCCGATGCATGGCTGAGTGATCACGAAGGCCATCGATGCGCTACCCCCAACTCTGGTGGGCGCCTTCCGGACGCCCTCACCCGGTTCAACGAACGGGCGGGCAGGATTCATCGGTGGCGGTCCCGGAACCGCACGCGCGGACCAGTGTGCGAATCCTCCGCGGCCCGCGAGTCAGTCGGCGGCCGGGCCGGGGGAGCGCGCGTACCGGAGGGCGTGGTCGAACGTCATCGCGCGCCCCTCCGCCCACGCCGCATCCGCCGCGTCGCCCGCCGCTGCCCTCGCCGGATCCAGGACGACCGTCTGCAGCAGCTCGCGCCAGCGGGGCGCCAGCTGCGACCGCGTGGACTCGCGGATCGCGGAGGCGGCGCCGGCCAGCCGCAGCGCTCGGACCGGGTCGCAGTCGACGACTGCCAGGTACGCGAGGGCGTCCAGGGCGGCGCCCGCGCCGTAGCGGTTGCGCAGGCGGATGAACACCTCGACGCTGCGGTCCAGCTGCATCCGCGCGCCGGACGCGTCGCCGCCGAACAGGAGGGCGAGGCCCGAGAACAGCGCCGCCCTCCCTCGCGGGGCTTCCGGGCCGCGTTCCAGCCCGACGACCTCCTGCAGCGTCGCCAGGGCGGCGGCCGGGTCGCCGGACAGGATCAGCATCTCGCCCAGGCCGACGAGCGCCTCCAGTCGCAGCAGACCGTCGTCCGGGCCGTCGAGGACGAGCTCGAAGCAGGCCCCGGCAGACTCGTACTCTCCCGCATAGGCGTGGACGCTCCCGAGCAGGGTGAGGGCCCATCCGGCGCCGACCGGATCCCCCTGCTTCCTCCGCAGCTCGTCGCAGCGTTCGCAGGATTCGCGGGCGGCGGCGTAGTCGCCCTGCCAGAAGCAGAGGCGGGCGAGGCCCAGCAGACCGTCGGCCCTGGCCGGCTCGCCCTGGCCGGTGGCGGTCAGCGCGGCCTCCAGCCAGCGCCGGCCCTCGCTGTAGTCGCTGCGCGTCACCCAGAACCAGGCCAGGGCGGTGGCCAGCCGGAGGAACGCGCTCGCGTCCCGCGCGCGCAGCCAGGCCAGGGCCGACCGGAAGTTGTCGAAGTCCAGCGCCAGGCGCTCGAGCCACTGCGGCTGCGCCAGCCCCCGCTCCTCGCCGGCGCCGAGCTCCGCCAGGACGAGGAAGTGGCCGGCGTGGCGCTCCATCGCCGCAGCCCGCTCGGCGCTCTCGAGGAGGCGCTGGCCGCCATACGCGCGAACCATCTCGAGCAGCCGGTACCGCGCTGGCCGGGGCCCTTCGACCTCTGGCGTGAGCAGCGACTTCGTGGCCAGGCGGACGACCAGGCGGGCGACGTCGGCCGGCTCGATGCCGCGGCCGACGCAGACCGCCTCGGCCGCCTCCAGGTCGAATCCGCCGCTGAAGACGGAGAGCTGGCGGAAGACCTGCCGCTCGTCGTCGTCGAGCAGCTGATGGCTCCAGTCGATGGCCGCCTCCAGGGTCCGATGGCGGGGCTCCAGACACTCGTCACCGCCGCCGAGCAGCGGGAAGCGGTCCTCCAGCCGTGCCAGCAGCTCCTCGATCGGCATCTCGTCGAGGCGGACTGCCGCCAGCTCGATCGCGAGCGGGATGCCCTCCAGCCGGCGACACAGCGCGGCCACGGTCGAGGCGTTGGCCGGCGTGAGGTCGAACCCGGGCAGCACGGCCCGCGCCCTGGCCTCGAAGAGGCGGACCGCCTCGCTGGCGGCCACGGCCGGCAACACGCCGTCGCCATGCTGCGGTTCGGGCAGCCGCAGGGGCGGGATCCGCCAGACCACCTCACCGGCCACGCGCAGCGGCTCGCGCGAGGTGGTCAGCACCCGCAGGTTGGGGCAGTCGGAGAGCAGCGCTTCGACGAGGCGGGCACTGGCCTCGACGAGGTGCTCGCAGTTGTCGAGCAGCAGGAGCAGCTGCCCCTCGCCGATGTGGTCGGCCAGCTCGCGCTCGACCGGCACCCCGGCACGGTCGGGAACGCCCAGCCGCGCGGCGACCTCGGCCGCGACCAGCGCACCGTCGTGCAGCTCCGACAGGCCGGCGAAGCGCACCGCGATGTCCGCCCGCCGGCCCGCGAGCTCGATCGCGAGCCTGGTCTTCCCCAGGCCGGCACCGCCGCCGATCGTGAGCAGCCGGCACTGGTCCAATGTCCCTGCCAGAGCTGCCAGTTCGGCCTCGCGGCCGACGAAGCTGGTGGTCGGCCGCGGCAGGCGCACGTATGAGTTTGCGTTCACAGGACCCCGCCGACCTAACCGTACCCAATCGACCTCGGGTTGGTCCGCTGGTCGGCAGCGGCGGGAATGGAGCGCGGGGGCGCTCACGTCAGCAGCAGCACCGCGTAGACCGCGAGCCAGTGCTCGATCGCGTAGTCGCTCCCGGTGGCCTGCCCGAGGGCAGCGTCGGCGTGGTCGCGCACGGCCGCGAGCATCGGCACGATCCGCGGGTCGCCCTCGGGGAGCGTCTCGGCGAGCCGGCGCCAGCACCAGGCGCGGCTGAGGTTCAGACCATGCAGATGGGCGATCTGACCATCGGTGGAGTCGGAAACCTCGGCCGGTGTGAAGAGCGCCGCGGGCCGGCCACCGGCGATGTCGGGGAGGAAGCGGCCGAGCCACGCGGCGAAGGCGGTCGGGTCCAGCACGCCGGCCATCAGCTCGGCCTCGACCAGGGCGGGCGACAGGAAGTCCGAGCCGGACGGCTCCCAGGCGCCCGGGTAGTCCTCGTCGCGGTCGAACCAGCGGTGCGCGGTCCGCACGATCCCGTCGAGCAGCGCCGGCGCGCCGTCCGCGGCCAGCCGGCGCGCGAACGGCAGCGCCAGCGACAGGCCGAAGGCGCTGTTGCCGTGCAGCCCCGATCGCTGCGGATACGTGGCGCGGGGCAGCCAGTCCAGGAACCGAACGACCAGCACGTCGGCGAGCGGGCGCAGGTTCCCGGCCCAGCGCTGTGCGCCGGCATCCCGCCACGCGCCCGCCTCGGCTGCGAGCGTCAGCGCCCAGCCCCATCCGTACGGCCGTTCGGACGTCCGGTGGTCGGGATCCGCGAAGAAGGCGGCCTCCGCGGCCAGCGGCCCCGCGGCCAGGTGACGGTCCAGCACCTCGCGGATCTCGGCCTGGTGCACCTGGTCCGGCGTCAGCCGAAGCAGTCGGACGAGCAGCCAGTGCATCTCGACGCACGAGTGCCAGTCGAAGCTGCCGTAGAAGGCGGGGTGCAGGACGTGCGGCGGCGGGATCGGCGCTGGGCGCGTCTGCAGGTGCGGTTCGTGGTGCGGGTACTCCCGCGTCACGTTGGCCAGCGCCACGCGCGCGTACTCACCAGCCGCCGCCTCGAGACGCCGCCGCCGCT
Organism: Terriglobales bacterium; assembly: GCA_035638495.1. Classification (GTDB taxonomy): domain Bacteria; phylum Chloroflexota; class Dormibacteria; order Dormibacterales; family Dormibacteraceae; genus CF-161. Next base: position 10,900 of record DASQZW010000343.1, on the reverse strand, counting down.
CGCCCCCCGTCACGTCGGCTCCCATCGTAGTCGCCGGGCTTCCGCGCACCTGACTCGGGCTGTGCCATGCCATGGCACAGCCGTGTCACGCAGTTGGGAGTAGCGATGTCGCGACAGCGGTTGCGCGTCCGCGGACCCCTGGTGGCCGCACTGGACGCGGGTCGTCCCGAGCGTTCGGTCAGCATGCACCGTCGGCCGCGGGCGTCGAATCCGCAGGCGACGGCGCTCCTCTCCCGAGCCGTGGGCAGGAGCCCCCTCTTCCTCGATCTGGATTCGGCGCTGGCGCTGCAGCGTCATGCCGGCAATGCGGCGGTCACCGCATTCGTTCAGCGCTGCGGCGGCCACACCTGCGAAGGCTCCTGCGCCGATCACGACGACGTGCTGACGGCCCAGCGCGCGCCGGATTCTCAGACGGCGGCCGCGCCGGCGCAGGAGGAGCTCAAACCCCTGTGCGACTTCGAGACGCTGCGCAAGACCATCCCGGACAGGGGCGACTCCGACCCGGCGCCCGACGTGCACGACCCGATCGACGACGCCGACGTGGCCTGGGTCGACGACCTCAAGCCGCCGGGCCTGGCCCGGTGGCTGATGCCGCAGATCGACATGCCCTACACGGTGAGCACGTTCGAGAAGCGCGCGGCGGCATGGGTCGCGGGATGCGAGAAGCCCGCCCGCAACAAGGTCAAGTGGATCAAGGACCCCGCGAAGAGGCAGGCGGCACAGGACACGCTCGACAAGCAGCTCGACCTCGACAGGACGGAGCTCGCCACGGTCGTCAGCGAGTACACGAGCCGGACCGCCGTCGGCCGCTCGAACTACCGCAAGGCGTTCCTGCGCACCATGCGGTGTCTCCTCGGGCCGGACCCCGCGACGAAGAACCACTTCTCCGCGCTCGAGGAGGTGACGCCCGGGCTCTGGCTGGACGCGGAAGCGGCGGGCCGGCTGCGCCAGGTCAGGACGGCGCTCCAGGCGGTCGGTCATGACATCCCCAGCACCGACGTCGGCCAGGGCCTGCGAGGGCACCACCTCCAGAACCACCAGACAGGTTGGTGGGGTCACGCCCTCGGCTTCTCGATCGACTTCTTCGCCTACGAGAACCCCCACATCACGGACCCGCGAACTTCGCGGCTGATCGAGCTGCTGACGGGCGACGCCGACCGCATGAAGTTCACGGATGCTGCCGGCAAGGAACTGGACTACGGCGCACGGCGGGCGATCATCCGCAGCATCGGCGAGCGGTCGGCGGCCGGCGCGGACCCCACCGCCGATCCGGCGTTCGCCCGCTTCCTCGACCAGGTGGACCAGCAGTACCTCGCCATGGTCGCCGGGTCGCGGAAGCTGCAGGAGGACACCTCGGTGCTGCCGGCCGAGAACCGTCGTCAGCTCGAGCAGCTGAAGCACGACTATGTCGACCTGCACGAGCAGATCGTCGGGGCCAGGGCTGACGTCGCCACGCAGCAGAAGGACCTCACCGCGGCCAGGCGAACGGTGCGCGCCAGGCTCGTCAAGGCTGCGGCCGCGGCCGGCGTCCGGGCTCCAAAGATCGATGACGCGACGGTCGACGCGGACCCCGATATCGTTCCGATGGCGCAGAAGCTGACGGAGTCGAAGGCGAAGGGGGACGCGCTGGTGGCGCGCCAGGCCGCGCTGAAGGATCGTCTCCCGACGATCTTCGCGCCGTGGCTCGCCCGCATCAAGACGGAGTTCCTGGACCTCGACGCGGCGGCGGCGAAGGAGGGCGTGGTCGCGGGGCGGCTGCCGGACATGAAGGGCTGGCGGTTCAACGAGATCGAGGCGGTGCTCGAGCAGATGGTGGCGCGCGAGGCCCAGGTCCCGGAGGACCAGCGGGCGACCGACCCCAGGCTCAAGGCGCTGCGGGCGCGGATCGCCCGGGACCTGGCGAAGATCGGGGACGCGCTCGCGGACCCGGCGGTGATCACCACGCAGTCATCCGCCGAGGTGCTGAAGCGCGTGCGCCTCGTGCGCTCGTTCGTCTGGAAGCGGAACGACCGACCCGCGATGCAGTCGCTCTACGACGGGCTGAGCGGCGACCTCAAGTACACGCTCGGAGTCGTCGAGGCGGTACCTCCGCAGTACCAGAAGCAGGGCGGCGACCGGTACTGGCTCCGTCCCGGCTACGGCATCGACCCGGTCGTGCCCGTCGCCCAGCTGCTGGAGAAGCCGGGCGATCGCAATGCGAGGCTCCGGGTGGGCGGGTACATCCGCTCGGACAACGACCGTGCCGGCTTCAACCAGTTGCTGGTGCGGACGATGGTCCAGTACGGCTGGGAGCCCGGAGCGGCGTGGCTCCCGGGCTCGGTCGACACCATGCACTTCGACTTCGTGAAGGCGTTCGACCGCGTCAAGATCGGCGGCTCCGAACAGTGCGGCCCCCACGGGAAGATGTGACGCGGCCAGACCTCTAGAGGGCCGGTTCGGCCGGCGCCGCGATCCAGCGGGCGATCTGAGCGCGGGAGTTGAACCCCAGCTTGTTCAGGATGCCGCGGACGTGGCTGTCGACCGTGCGCTCTGAGATGAACAGACGCGCTCCGATCTGCTTGTTGCTGAGGCCGTCCGCGACCAGGCGCGCGACGTCCGCCTCCCGCTTCCCCAGCGGCCCCGCATCAGCGCCATTCGGCGCCGCGACGGCGTCCGACCGCTCGCCGAGCGCCAGACCGATCGCGGCGCTCCGGCCCAGGCACCTCCCGGCGCGGAACTCGGCGTCGAACCGCGACGGGCCGAGCGCCGCAGCCGCCGTCTTCTCGGCACCGGCCAGCAGCGGCTCCAGGAACGGCATGACGCGCGCCCCCGCCTGCAGCCGGATGGTCTCCGCGGCGCCCAGCAGCTGCGCCGCGACGCGCGCCTGGCCGGAGCCCGCGGCGATGCAGCCCAGCACGTCGAGAGAGTAGAACTGACCCACCCGGTCGTCTATCCGGTCCGCGACCCGCAGCGCCTCCGCACACAGCGGCCGTGACCCCTCCAGATCGCCGGCCCTGAGCGCCGCGCTGCCCAGGTTGAGCAGCATCATGCCGAGCGAGTAGAGGTCGTTGGTGTCCCGGCTGAGGCGCACCCCCTCCGTGGCGGCGACCCTGACCGTCTCCAGGTCGTCCTCGAAGAGGCCCTGGAGCGCCGTCGCCTGGAGCACGCTCAACGTGGAGGCGCTGTCGTCGATGCCCGCGACCACGATCCGAGCCTCGTCGAGCAGGCCCCTGGCAGACACGCCGTCGCCGGCGTCGTTCGCGGCGACCGACGCCATGGCCAGCGCGTGCACCAGTGCGCGCCGGCGCCTCGCCCCCCGAGCTGCCGCGACCGCGCGTTCGAGGGCGGGTCTGGCCGTAGCCGGGTCCGACTGGATCACGGCCAGGAACCCGCGCAGGAACCAGGCCCAGACGTGCTCGGCCGGATCGAGCTCGCCGCGCGCGAGGAGTTCGTCGAACCACCGGCCGCCTTCCGTGGTCGCGCGCGTCATCCAGTACCAGCCCAGCGAGCTGGCGAGGAGGATTCCCCACCGGACTTCGCCATGGTCCAGGCATCGGCGGAGCACCGCGCGGACGTTGTCGATCTCCAGGTCCATCCATCCGAGCCACTCCAGCAGCGAGAAGCGGGCGCCGGCGGCGGACTGCCCGCACTTCAGCAGGTAGTACTCGGCGCACCGCAGCTCGACGGCCTCCTCCTCGCCGGCCTCGCGCAGCTTCACGCGGCCGTACTCGCGCATCGTCTCGTGCAGGCGATACGTCGCGACGCACCCCAGGTCCTCCTTCACCACCAGCGACCTGGCGACGAGGGACGAGAGCAGGTCCAGCGCGTGGTCCTCCGGCTCGTCCTCGCACGAGCACACCGCCTCGACGTCCTCCAGCGTGAAGCGGCCCGCGAACACGCAGAACCGTCTCAGGAGCGCACGCTCGCCATCCGTCAGCAGGTCGTGGCTCCAGTCGAGGGTGGCGTGCAGGGTCTGATGACGGGGCAGCGCCGCGCGACTGCCGCCGGTCAGGAGACCGAACCGGTCGTTCAGGCGATCGAGGACCTGCTCGGGGGTCAGGACCCGGGTCCTGACCGCCGCCAGCTCGATCGCGAGCGGCAGACCGTCCAGCCGCCGGCACAGATCGACGACGGCCGACCGGTTCTGAGCGGTCAGCCCGAACGCGCCCGATGCGGCTGCCGCCCGCTCGGTGAACAGGCTGACCGCCTCGTTCTCACGCAGCTGGTCGAGCGGCTGCGTCCCATCGGCCGCCGGCAGCTCGAGGGGCGGCACGGGGATCACGTGCTCTCCCGGGACCGACAGCGGCTCGCGGCTGGTGGCGACCACACGGACGCCGGGCGCCGCCCTGACGATCGCACTCACGAGCTCGGCGGCGGGGTCGAGCACGTGCTCGCAGTTGTCGACGACCAGCAACAGTTCCCGGTCGCGTAGATACGCGAGCAGGAGCGCGAGGGGCTCGGTCCCGGCCTGGTCCCGCAGGTCGAGACCTGCCATGACCGCGTTGCGGACCAGCCCGGCATCACGGACCTCCGCCAGCTCGACGAGCCAGGCGCCGTTCGCGAAGCTGCGGGCCAGGTCCGCCGCGGCGCGGACCGCGAGGCGGCTCTTGCCGACGCCGCCGGGACCGACCAGGGTGACCAGGCGCGCCGCAGACAGCTTCTTCCTGAGCTCGGCGAGCTCTCGGCGACGGCCGATGAAGCTCGTCGCCTCGGCCGGAAGATTGCCGGGGCGGCGTGTGGGCCTCGCCATCTTCGAGACCACCCTATCGCCGGGTTGCGCCGCAAATGTGGCGATTTCGCGGCCTGGTAGCGACCACCTGTGGCGAACGAATCCGCCTGAGTGATCTGACGCACGAAGGCACGATGGCCACGAAGGGCACGAAGGAAGCGGGTGGGAGAAAAGATCCCGAGCGGAAGCCGCACTAGGTACTGAATCGGCAATTCACGGGATTTTCGGCGCCCGACGCGCTTCCTAGGTTGGACTGCATGATCGAGACGCTGCGGAGTCACGAGGTCCGCGGCCCGCGATGATCGTGCGGGTCAGCGGCGCGCTCCTCCGCTTCACCGACTACCAGCGCGCCATCAACGTGGACGCGCCCACCGTCGAGGCGGCGCTGGCCAGCCTGGCCAGCGAGTACCAGCCGCTCCGAAAGGTGCTGTTCGATCGCAACGGCAGGGTCCGGGCGACGCAGAGGATCTTCCTCAACGGCGAGCCGCTCGAGCCGGACCAGCTCGCGAGCTCCGCGGGCGACGCCGACTGCGTCGAGCTGCTCCTCGCCATCTCGGGCGGCTGAGCGATGCACCGATTCTGCGCCTACGAGGTGCCGGTCGACACGGGCTTCTTCACGCCGCACCACCTGCAGCCGGCCGCGATCTGCCGCCTGGCCTTCAACGGCGCGGGACGCTGGCTCAGCCGCCACGTGATCAGCCACCGCCGCCTGGTCGTCGAGCACCGGACCGGATTCGTGTACTGGTCGGTCCAGGTCGTGACGGGCGATCGGGTCGGGTTCTTCGACGCCGACCGTCTCGGCGTGACGGTCACGGGCCGAGTCCGGGGCGGGGGCACGCAGGTCGAGTGCGACGTCGACGTGTCCGGCCCGCTGCGCCCCGCCGGCCGCCCGACCCGGCTCCGCGCGGTCTGCGTGCCGCTCCTCCTGGACGGCGGGCCCGCCCTGTCGGGGGCGCCCGCGAGGCTCGGTCCCGAGGTGCTGTCCGCCTTCCTCGCGGAGGAGATCGAAGAGCGGCCGCACCGCTCCCCACTGCCCGCCCTGCGCGCGGCCATCGCCGCCCGAGGCGCGGTGTTGGCCCGGGGCAGGGCGCCGTTCGTCATCCACCGCCACCAGTGCGAGGTCGCCGACCAGTGGTTCTGGCCCGAGGCCGTCTCACTCGCGGGCGGCGCCCGTGAGGAGCTGGTGCGAGCCCACGCCGAGCGGGTGGCGCCGCTTCGTCTCGCGATGCAGGCGCCCGTGGGCCGCCTGGACCTCCTGTTCAATCGCCCCTTCTTCCTGTTCGACGAGGGCGCGGTGCTCTCGACCGCCTACGAGTGGGAGGGCCGGCTGGCCTTCGTCCACGAGCTCGTCGGCACCGGGGCGGCCGGCGACGAGCCTCGGCCGCGCGCGCTGGCGGTGGAGCAGTTCACATGCGACTGACGCTGCAGGTCGCGGCTCTCGCGGCGGCGCAGGAGCTCGAGCGGGCCCTCGGCGACCCGTTTCAACCCGGCGGCCCGACGTCGTTCAGCACGCTGGTCGGGCACGATGAGCGCGAGGAGCCGCCGGCGGGCGCCTTCGAGGCGCTGCGTGGGCTGGGCGTCCACGCCCACCTCGTGCCCCGCGCGTGGGGCGGCCGCCTGGGCTCGTTCGACGAGCTGCTCGCGCTGGTCCGCGTCGTCTCCCGGCGCGACCTGGTGCTGACCACGGGGCTGGGGTCCACGATGCTCGCTGCGATCCCGGTCTGGGCCTGGGGCGGCGACGACCAGCGCCGGGAAGTCGCCGGCCTGCTGCTCCGCGACGGTGCCTTCGGCTCATTCGCGGTCTCCGAGCGGGACGCCGGCAGCGACTTCCTCGCGACGGCCACGCGGGCGGACGCCGCCGGCGGCGGCTACCTGCTCCGGGGCGAGAAGTGGCTGATCGGCAACGCCTCGCGCAGCTCGTTCGTCGTCGCGCTGGCGCGGACGCGGCCGTCGCTCTCGCTGCTGTTCCTGCGGCCCGACCAGCTGCCCGCGAGCGCGTGCCGGCGCCTGCCTAGGGTCCGGACCCTCGGGCTCCGGGGCCACGACCTGGGCGGACTGGCGTTCGCTGACTGCCCGCTGCCGGCGAACGCGCTCATCCAGCCCGCCGGCCGCGGCATGGAGATGGCGCTGACCACGCTGCAGTTCACACGCACGATGATCGCCGGCATGGCGCTGGGCGCCGCCGACACCGCGCTCCGCCTGGCGCTGCGCTGGGCGTGCTCTCGGCGTCTGTACGGGGAGCCGATTCTCGCGATCCCCGCGGTCAGGGCGCTGCTCCTCGGCTCGTTCCTCGACATCCTGATCGGCGAGTGCGTGGCCGTGGTCACCGCGCGGGCGCTGACGCTGGCGCCGCGCCGGACGTCCTTGTGGGCGGCCGCCGCGAAGTACCTGGTCCCCAACCTCTGCGAACGGGTCGCGCGGGACGCGTCCGCCGTCCTCAGCGCGCGCTCCTATCTGCGCGAGGGTATCGCCGCCGGCGTGTTCCAGAAGGTCGCGAGGGACGTCGCCATCACGAGCATCTTCGAGGGCACCCAGCTGGTCCAGCTCTCCCTGATCGCGGCCCAGCTCGGCCAGGTCGTGCGCGCCGGACGCCGGACCGACGCGCCCGTCGACGTCGATCGGCTCTGCGACCTGTCCTCGCCCGCGCCCGCCTGGGACCCGCCGGGCACGCGGCTGCGGATCGGCGACCCCGGCGGAGACGAGCTCGTCGAGCGCTGGTTCGGTCGCGATGCGTGCGATGCGGCTGGCCGGGAGGCCGGTCCGGCCCTGCGGTCGCTGCGCGACCAGGCGACCGTCCTGGGGAAGGCCCTGGCGGACGGCGGCGCGCCGCCCGACCTCTCGCTGGCCCGCCGCTACTGCGTACTGCATGCCGCGGCCTGCTGCCTGCAGGTCTGGCTTTCCAACCGCGGGCGGCTGGCGCCCGAGGCCTCGGGCGGGGAGTGGCTGACCCTCTGCCTGGAGCGACTCGCCGGCGGCGTCGAGCCGGCACAGGAGGAACCGGTGATGGCATGGATGCTGCGTCAGCTCGAAGAGGGGGAGCTGTTCTCGCTCGTTCCGTTCGCGCTGGCCCGATGAACGCGCTGCTCCCCCGTCTGCAGGAGGCGTTCGCCGGGTACCTCGGACTCCAGCCGGACGAGGTGGCACCCGACCGTCCGATCGACGAGCTCGGCCTGGATTCGCTGACGGCTGCCCAGCTCGCGCTGGACATCGAGGACCGGCTTGGCGTGAGCGTGTTCCTCAACGACCTGTCCGGTCGGGAGACGCTGGCTGAGCTCGCGGCGGCAGCCGTGCGGGACCTGGTGCCGTGATCGCGCTCGGCGCCGAGTTCGACAGCGATCGGATCGAGGAGCTCGCCGGCGAGGTCGAGCGCCGCTTCGGCCCGTTCGTCCGCGAGTGGGTCAATCCCGGCGCCGACGCCCGCGACCGCCTGGGCGAGGCCCTGCCGCGCGCGCTCCTGGCGGAGGCCGGCAGGCTCGGTTTGCACGGCTTCTCCCTGCCGCCGGAGATCGGCGGCCAGGGACGTGACAAGTTCGAGTGGGGCATCGTCCTGGAGGAGGTTTCGAGCATCTCCGGCGACGCGGGTCTGTGCCCGGTGGTCGACGTCAGCGCGGGCGTCGCGGAGGTGCTGGTCCAGACCGGCCGGTCGGAGCTCATCGAGCGCTACGCCGTGCCGATGGCGGCTGGCGCGTGCGTCTGCCCCCCCGCCGCATACGAGAGCCGCGACCCGTTCGAGTACCGCACCACCGCGCGCGAAGCGGCCGGCGGCTGGCGGCTGGACGGGTGCAAGCCGTTCGTCGGCGGCGCGATGTTCGCCGACGCCTTCCTCGTCTACGCCAGGGAGGAGGAGTCCGGCGACATCCTGAGCTTCGTCGTCGAGCGCGCCGACGAGGGCGTCTGCGTCGATCGCCTCGCCACGACGGGCCTGCGCTCGATGGGCTTCGGAACCGTGAGCATGGACCGCGTCCAGCTCCCGAAGGAGCGCCTGGTGGCCGACGTGGACGCCGTCAGCGCGTTCAACACGTATCTTCGCAACCGCCGCCTCATGACGGCCTGCTCGGTCGTCGGGCACCTGCGCGCGCTGGTCGACTCGTGCGTCCTGGCGCTGGAGGGCCGCCAGCGCGGCGGCCTCAGCGTGCTGGAGTACCCGAACGTCCAGCGCACGGTCGGCGAGATGTTCATGGCGCTCCACACCTCGCGCGCGACTGTCCACCGCGCGCTGGCGAGCACGTACGGCGCTCGCGACCGGTTCTTCGACCCCGTGTCGACGGCCGCCAAGGCGTTCGTTTCGAAGCAGGCGATCGAGGTCGGGCTGGCCGTCATGGGCCTCCAGGGCGGCGAGGGATACATGCGCCAGCACCCCTGGGAGCGCTCCGTGCGGGACGCACTCGCCCTCATCGGCGGACAGGGCGCACAGGAGCTGCTGCTCATCCAGCTCGGTCAGCACGTCGTCATGGAGACCAGGCAGCGGGAGGTGCGGATGGAGAAGGCGCGCAGGCTGCGCGCCGGCGTCACCCCGGATGGGGTGGCCGGCGCCGTCGGCGAGATCCTGGTCGACCGGCTGGCGCCGCTGCTCGACGGCCTGGACGACCGGCTGCACCGCCCGGGCGCGCGGGTCCTCGACGCGGGCGCCGGGTCCGCGCGGGTCGCGGTCGATCTGCGCCGGCGGCTGCCGCTGGCACACGTGGTCGCGTTCCACCTGCCGGCAGAGGGCGCGCTCGACGACGCCGATCGCTTCGACCTGGCCTGGGTTGAGACGGAGCTGCCCTGCCTGCACGCGGCGCTCCGGTCGCTGAGGGTGGGCGGCTGGGCGGTGGCGCCGGCGTCGAGCGCTCCCGGTGCCGGCGAACTGGCGCGCACGCTGGAGGAGGCGGGCTTCGGCTCCATCAGGACGGTGCCGGAGCCCCGCCATGGCACGCTCCACCTCGTCGCCGGGAGGCGCACTCGATGAGCGACCTCTCGACGGTGGCGGGACTGCTCGAGAACGCGGCCACCGGCGACGGCGTGGTCAGCGTCCTCACCGGCGAGCGCGATGACCTGCGGGTCGGCGACCTCTGGCGGCGGTCGGAGCACGCGGCGGCCTGGTTCCTGGAGACGGTCGGCCGGGACGGGACGGTCGGGCTGCTCATGGAGACCTCGCTCGACTGTCTCGTCTCCCTGCTGGGCGCGTGGCGGGCGGGCATCACGACGCTGTCCCTCCCCCACCGGGCCCGGTCCGCGTCGCCCGACCACTACCGCGACGAGCTGCTCGAGGTGGGACGCACGGCGGGCATGGAGGTGCTGCTGCTCGCGCCGCAGCGGCTGAGCGGGTTCGACCTCGAAGGTCCAGTGCGGATCGCGTCGTTTCGTGAGTGCGCCGGGCACCCCCGCCGCACGGACGTCGCCGACCAGGGCGAATTCGTGCAGTTCTCCTCGGGCAGCACGGGACGTCCGAAGGGCGCCCGCCTCGGCTCGCAAGCGATCGCCGCGAACGTGACGGCGATGATCGACCACATGGCGCCGCACAACCAGGGCGCGGTCGCGGTCTCCTGGCTCCCGCTGTCGCACGACATGGGCCTGGTCGGCACGTGCCTGACGATCCTCGCCTCGATGGGGCCGCCGTGGCGGAGCCGGCGCCTCGTGCTCATGCCTCCCGAGCGCATGGTCGCCCGGCCCGCCCGATGGCTCCAGGCCTGCTCGGAGTTCGGCGCCACGGTGACCTGCGCGCCCAACTTCGCGCTCGACCTGGTGCTCACGCACGGCCGGGCGCCGGCCGGCCTGGACCTCCGGCCCCTGAAGGTGCTGATCGTGGGCTCGGAGCTGATCGCTCCGGCGACGCTGCGTCGGTTCGGACGCGCGCTTGAGCCGCTCGGATTCGACGAGACCGCGTTCTGTCCGGCCTACGGCATGGCCGAGGCGTCGCTGGCCGTGACCATGGTCCCGCCGGAGGCGCCCTGGCAGGCCGTGGCCGCCACCCCCGGAGGGCCCGACGTGGTCTCCTGCGGTGTCCCCATCCGCGGCCTCGAGGTTCGTGCCCCGGCCGAAGGCGGTGGCGCCGGTCCGATCGCGGTTCGGGGCGCCAGCCTGCTCAGGGGCTACCTCGGACGCGAGGCGTCGCCGCTGGACCCCGACGGCTGGCTGGCGACCAGCGACCTCGGCTTCGTGCGGGGCGGGGAGCTGTACGTCGTGGGCCGCGCGGACGACGTCCTGGTGATC
>DASQZW010000342.1:0-21603 GCA_035638495.1 Terriglobales bacterium | reverse complement strand
TGGGACGGCGTGGCCATCGCGGCCGCGATCCGGCTGGTCGAGCGGGCCGGCGCGATGCGCCGGCCGGGCCCGTACCAGCTGCAGGCCGCCATCGCCGCCTGTCACGCCGAGGCCCCGTCGTGGGCGGACACCGATTGGCCGCAGATCGTCGTCCTCTACGACCTGCTGCTGCGCATCAGCCCGTCGCCCGTCGTCCGGCTGAACCGGGCGGTGGCACTGCGCTGGGTCGCCGGCTCCGCGGCGGCGCTGGCCGAGGTGGACGCGCTGTCGTGCGCGCTGGACGGGTACCACCTCTTCCACGCCGCGCGGGCCGAGCTGCTGCAGGAGCTCGGCCGCCCCGACGAGGCGCGGACGGCAGAGGAGCGGGCCCTGAGCCTGACGGCCAACCGCGCCGAGCGCGCGCTGCTCGAGCGCCGGCTGGGCGGGGCGGTCAGCTCGCCCGCAAGCCCTGGCTGACGATCGCGACCATCCGGGCCCGGGTGGCGTCGTCCCCGCGCCCCCGGGCCAGGCAGCCGGCGAGGAGCGCCTTCAGGTCGGCGACGTCGACGTCGCGCCTGACCGCCCCCGCTCGCTGGGCGCGCGCGAGCAGGTCGGCGAGCGCGCCGAACACGTCGTGGCCGGCGCCTGAGGCGGCGGCCTCCACGTCGAAGTCGGCGCCGTCCACGAATGCCTCGGACAGGGCGCGGTTCGCAGCCCCCTCCTCGACCATCGCCGCCAGGAACTCGAACAGCGCCCGGCCGGGATCCCCGGCGGCCGCCAGCTCTCGCGCCCGCTCCACGAGGCGCTCGGCGACGCCGTCGACGATCGCCGCGAACAACAGCTCCTTCGTCGGGAAGTGGCGGCTGACGGTGCCGGTCCCGACGCCGGCGCGGCGGGCGATCTCGTGCACCGGCACGGCCAGGCCCTCGGCCGCGAAGGCGGCGATCGCTGCCTCCAGCACCCGTGAACGGTTCCGGCGGGCGTCGGCGCGAAGCGACCGTGCGGCCATCGGACGACCTCTAGTCGGGGTGGCGGCGCGTGAACCCCATGCGGTCGTACATCGCCTGCAGCGTCGGCCGCGAGGACTCGATCGACTTGCGGGACCCCTGCGCCAGCAGACGTTCAAGCTCGGCCTGGTCCGATCGCAGCTCACGGTAGCGGCGCTGGATCGGCTCCAGGAGGGCGATCACGGCCTCGGCCACGCCGGCCTTGAAGCTGCCGTACCCCTGGCCCTCGTACTCGCGCTCGATATCCTCTGGCGCGCGGCCGGTGGCCACCGACATGATGTCGACCAGGTTCGTGACGCCGGGCTTGTCGGGGGCTCGACGCACCTCGCGGCCGGTGTCGGTCACCGCGCTCATGATCTTCTTGCGGACCAGGTCGGGTGGGTCGACCAGCAGGAGCTTGCCCATCTCCGGGCTGGTCGAGGTCGACATCTTCTTCTCGGGGTCGGTGAGGTCCATGATCCGGGCGCCGGCCTCCGGGTACTGGCCGCGCGGGATGGTGAACGTCCGGCCGAAGCGCGCGTTGAAGCGTTCGGCGATGTCCCGGGTCAATTCCATGTGCTGGCGCTGGTCGTCCCCGATGGGCACCACGTCAGTCTGGTACAGCAGGATGTCGCCGGCCATCAGGACGGGGTAGCTGAACAGGCCGGCCGACACGAACTCGTGCGCGTCGGACTTGTCCTTGAACTGCGTCATCCGGCGCAGTTCCCCAAAGGCCGTGGCGGCGCTCAGCAGCCACGCGGCTTCGGCGTGTGCCGGGTTGTGGCTCTGGACGAAGACGGTGGAGCGCCGGGGGTCCAGACCGGTCGCGAACAGCATCGCCGCGAGGTCCAGCGTGGCCTCGCGCAGCTCGGCGGGATCGTACTCGATCGTGATCGAGTGCAGGTCGACGATGCAGAAGAACGCCTCTCCCTGCTCCTGCGTCGCCGCGTACTGCCGGAAGCCGCCCGAGTAGTTGCCGAAGGTCTTCTGGCCGGTGGGCTGGATGCCCGAGAAGATGCGCACGGTCAGCGAATTCTACCGGCGGCCCCCCGGGCCTCCCGGTCCCCCGAACCGCTCATTCGGACCAGTGTGCGGTGCCCGGGCCCCGGGAAGCCCTCGTGCGGACCAATGTGCGGTTCCCGCCGGGTCACCGGAGCAGCTCCGAGAGCGGGTCGGCGCGCTGGGCCTCGCCGAGGCGCGGCACGCGCAGGAGGTCCTCGACCGTCGCCAGCAGCGAGTAGTGGTCGTGTGGGCGGTTGGTCGAGTGGGTCGCCAGGTCGGGCGCGACCACGATCGCCGGCACCCGGTTGCCGCTGCCGCCGTCGTCCTCGTCCCACGTCACGAAAAGGACGCCGTCGCGCCACGCGGCGGATGCCAGGATCTTCGGCACCAGCCCGGCCAGGAAGTCGTCCGCCTGGCGCGAGCTGCAGTCGTGCCCGTCGTGGCACAGATCCGGCGTGATCCAGACGAAGCTGGGCGTGGCGGCGCCCGCCAGGTCGCCGTCGAGCGCCGTGAGCGGGACCACGTTGGGCGGGCAGCCCCCGAAGTACGCGAACGGGTCGTGCTTCACCGCGTACGGCGCCGGGCTGTCCAGGCAGCCGCGGGTCATGCCCTCCATGTATGCCCGCCACGAGACGCCATGGGCGGTGAGCTCCTCGCCGATGCCGCCGGCGCCCAGCCGGTGGTATGCGTCGTCGGTGATCCCGAACGTCGACCCGGCGGTCAGCGCGAGGTAGTTGGGGAGGCTCGGATGGGACACCGCGTGGTAGTTCGTCGCGACCGCGTACTGGGCGGCCAGGTGGGCCGTGTACGGCTGGGCCATCGCCTCCGCGTAGCCGCGGTTCTCCATGACGATCACGAACACGTGGGGAACAGCCGTCGCCGGTGCCGCCGGCGTGGTCGGAGCCGCGCCGGCCGGCGCCGGGGGAGCCGCGGCCGGCCGCCCGGCGGATCCGGCGCAGGCGATGGTCAACAGGACGATGGCGAGGGCGGCGAGGCGGGGCATGCCTCCATGCTCGCGCGGGCCGCGCCTCGGGGCCAACCCTTTACACGGCTCCTTCGCGCTGCGTGGCCGCGGGGCGCTCGCGCGGCCGCGCCTCGAAGACGTGCCGGCTGCGCGCCAGCCACGCCGCGGCGGCCGCGGTGGCCAGGATGGCGGCGGCCCCCAGCAGCAGCGCGGCCCGGGGCCCGGCCTGCTGGGCCACCCAGCCCACGATCGGGGCTCCGATGGGCGTGGTCCCGATGAACAGCACCGAGTACAGCGCCATCACGCGGCCGCGCAGCGCCGGCTCGGAGCGGAGCTGGATCAGCGAGTTCGAGGTCGTCTGGAAGACCAGCGCCGCCATGCCGGTCGGGACCAGCGCCAGCACCTCCAGCTGCAGCGTGGGCGCCACCGCGGCCGCCGCCATCAGCACGCCGAACGCGGCCAGCGCTCCCAGGAGGAGCCCGCCGCTGGGCTCGCGCCGGCTGGCCGTGAACAGCGCCCCGGCCAGCGACCCCAGGCCCAGCATCGCGAACAGCAGGCCGTAGGTGCCGGCGCCGCCGCGGAACGTGTTCTGGGCCAGCAGCGGCAGGATGACCGTCCAGTTCAGCGCGAGCGTGCCCACCACGGCCAGGATCGCGAGTGGGAGCCGGATGTCGGGCCGCGACCAGACGAAGCGCAGGCCCTCGACGACGAGCCCGCGGCGCGCGGGGGCCGCGGTCGAGCGCTGGAGCCGCGCCGGGTCCATCGCGACCAGCGCCAGGACGACCGCGCCGAACGAGACCGCGTTGAGCACGAAGCACCAGCCCGTCCCGACGAGCGAGATCAGGATGCCCGCCAGTGCCGGGCCGACCACGCGCGCGCCGGTGAACACGGCGCTGTTCAGGCTGACCGCGTTGGTCACCTGGGCGCGGCCCACCATCTCCATCACGAACGACTGCCTTGCGGGGTTGTCCATCGCGGTCACCATGCCCAGCAGCAGCGCCAGCAGGTACACCATCCAGAGGCGCACCGACCCGGTCAGCGTGACGACGCCGAGCGCCAGCGCGAGGAAACCCATCACGGCCTGCGTGAGCATCAGCACGCGCCGCTTGTCCACGCGGTCGGCGAGCGCCCCGCCCCACGCGCCGAACACGAGCATCGGCAGGAACTGCAGAGCGGAGACCACCCCCAGGGCCACGCCGCTCCCCGTGAGGTGCAGGACCAGCCACGACTGGGCGACGCGCTGCATCCAGCTGCCGCTGACCGACACGACCTGACCGATGAAGTACAGGCGGTAGTTGCGGACCTGCAGCGAGCCGAAGGTGCTGCCGGCGACCCGGCGGAGCGCGACCAGGGCCGGCGTCACCGATCCTCCTCCAGGGCCCGCTCCAGGATGCTCGCCGCCTCCTCCAGGACCTGGAGCTGACGCTCGTCGAGCGCCTCCAGCCGGGACGCCAGGTACGCCGTCTTCCGGGTCCGGCTGCGGAGCAGGCGGAGTCGGCCGCGCGGCGTCACGGTCACCCGCGTGATGCGGCGGTCGGCCGCATCGGCCACGCGTGTGACCAGGCCCTGACCCTCCAGGGCCGCGATCGTGGTGGTGATGCTGGGCGGCTTCACGCCCTCCAGCGCCGCCAGCTCGCCCAGCGAGACCGGCCCCCGGCGCGAGATCGTGGCCAGCGCGGAGAACGTCGACGCCCCCATGCCGGTTTCGCCCTCCTGCCGCAGGCGGCGGTTCAGCCGGGTCACCACCAGCCTGAGGCGGCCGGCCAGCTGTGCACGGTCGAGAGCGGATCCAAGCACGGTCACGAGATCAGGTACTTATTTAGTCTACCGAACTATTCGCACAGATGCCTTCCTGCTGGCTCCAGATCCGGCGCGACCAGGTGCGGGCGCTCGGCCTGACCGGCCGCGTCCGCATGGTCCTGGAGCCGGACCACATCGGGATCGTGCGCGCGGACTAGAGCGGTGCCGGCGTGCCCAGGTGCCGGTGGACGAAGTCGATCTGCCGCTCCAGCTGCCGCACCCGCTCCTCGACCACCATCGACGAGTGCCCCGCGTCGAACTCGTACCGCTCGTGGGGAAGGCCGAGCTCGCGCAGCCGCTCCAGGTAGTTCTCGATCTGCCGGATCGGGCAGCGGGGATCGTTCCGGCCCGCGGTCACGAACACGGGCACGCGCACCCGGTCGACGAACGTGATGGGCGAGCGCTCGCGGTAGAAGTCCGGCCGCTCGGCCGGCGCGCCGCCGAACAGCGACCGGTCGAACGCCTTCAGCGGCTCCATCTCGTCCTCGTACGCCGCCACGTAGTCCGCGACGGGCACCAGCGCGAGGCCCAGGCTCCACGCGTCGGGCTGGAGACCGAGCCCGAGGAGCGTCAGGTAGCCGCCCCAGGAGCCGCCGCCGAGCACGAGCCGGGCGGGGTCCGCGACGCCCGCCGCGACCAGGTGGTCGCGTACCGCCCGAACGTCCTCGAGCTCGGTCAGCCCGGGGTTGCCCTCGAGCGCGTCGCGCCACTCGCGCCCGTAACCGGTGCTGCCCCGGTAGTTGACGAGCGCGACGGCGAAGCCGTGGTCGACCCAGGCCTGGACGACGGGCGACCAGGCGTCACGATCCTGCGACGTGGGCCCGCCGTGGACCCAGACCAGCGTGGGCTGCGGGCCGGTGCCCGGCGGCCGCGCCAGGAACCCGTGGATCGCCCCGACCCGCACGTCCTCGTAGGCGGCCAGCCCGGGCGGCGGCGGCGGCCCCGGGGGTTCGAGCAGGGTCCGGCCCCCGTCCAGGAGGCGGGGCGGCGTGCCGCCGCTCGAGTGCTGGTACCAGATCCGGCCGTCCGGGCGCACCGCGGCCGCGGCGACGGATCCCCGCGGGGCGTCCACCCGGTCGAGCCGGTCGGCGGTCAGGTCGTACCGGAAGAGCTCGCGGCGACCGGCGTGGTCGTGAAGGAGGAGCAGCGCAGACGCGTCGGGGTACCACTCGGCCCGCACCTCGCCGGGCAGGTCGAGGGGCAGGTCCGTCGCGATGCCCGCCTCCGGCGCCCAGACGGCCGGCCGGAGCATGCCGGTCCCCTCGCGCAGCACGAGCAGCCGCTCGTCCCCGCCGACCGGCGACCAGGCGCCCGCCGAGAGCGCCCTCCCTGGCCCGTCCCAGAGGTCGGCGACCGGCTGCCCGGACCGGTCCACCACGCGCAGCGCCGGGTGCCGGCTGTCCCCGTGCTCGGCGTGGGCGAACGCCAGCAGCCGCTCGTCGCGCGAGAGTCCCGCCACCGACGCGTCCTCGCGGTGCGCGTACAGCGGCTCGGCGGCCCCCTCGGCGGTGCTCAGCCAGATGCGGCTGCCGCGATCCGTGGACGTGCCGACGATCGCGAAACCGCCGCCCAGGGCCAGGCCGGTCGAGAAGCCGGCCTCGACGCCCGGCGCCGCCGGCCGCGCCGGAGCGGCACCGTCGAACGGCTCGACGCGCCACGTGCCCGCCTCGTTGCCGCGCTCGTCGTCGAACCACCAGATCGACCGGCCGGACGGGTCGAGCGCCCCCAGGCTCGTGCCCTCGGGCCGGCTGGTCACCTGCCGGCGCCGACCGGACGTCCGGTCCCAGGCGTGCAGCTCCAGGCGACCGCTCTCGTTGGAGCCGAACAGCAGGCGGTCGGGAGCGTCGCGGGCCCAGGCGGGCAGGGACACGGCGGCGGCGCGGAATCGCCGGCGCCAGGCGGCGTCTTCGCTCATTCCGAGCGAGTCTATCGGGTGCCCTAAACTGCCCCTATGTCCCCGCACACCGGCGTGACGACGGCGCGGGTGCTCGGGCTGCGCTGCCGCGAGTGCGGCGCCGAGTACGAGCCGCGGGCCACGCACGTCTGCGAGGCCTGCTTCGGCCCACTCGACGTGCACTACGACTACGCGGCGATCCGGAGGGTCGTGAGCCGCGAGCGCATCGAGGCCGGGCCGCCCACCATGTGGCGCTACCGCGACCTCCTGCCCCTCGAGGACGAGGCCCCGATCGTGACGCTCGGCGAGGGATTCACCCCGCTCGTCCGGGCCGAGCGGCTGGGCGCCGAGCTCGGGCTGCGCAACCTGTATCTGAAGAACGACAGCATGAACCCGACCAACTCGTTCAAGGACCGGGTGGTGTCGGTGGCCGTCTCGTGGGCGCGCGCCCACGGCTTCGAGACGATCGGCTGCGCCTCGACAGGGAACCTCGCCAACGCGGTCGCCGCGTACGCGGCCCGGGCCGGCCTGGACTGCTACGTGTTCGTCCCCGACGACACCGAGGAGGAGAAGCTCGTCGCGACCGGCGTGTTCGAGCCGAACGTGGTGTCCGTCAGGGGCACCTACGACGAGGTCAACCGCCTGTGCAGCCAGGTGGTGGAGGAGCTCCCCTGGGCGTTCTGCAACATCAACGTCCGGCCGTACTACGCCGAGGGCTCCAAGACGCTGACGTTCGAGACGGCCGAGCAGCTCGGGTGGCGGCTGCCCGACGAGATCGTGATCCCGATCGCCTCGGGCTGCCAGTTCGTGCGTCACCGGCGCGCGGCGCAGGAACTGCTCGACCTCGGCCTGGTCGACGGCGGCGGCCTGCCCCGGCTGACGGGCGCGCAGGCGCTCGGCTGCGCCCCGGTCTACAACGCGTGGCGCGAGGGCACAGAGCGGGTCCGGCCGGTGCGCCCGAGCACGATCGCCCGCTCGATCGCCATCGGCAGCCCGTCCGACGGCGCGTACGTGGTGCGCATCGCCCGCGAGACCGGCGGCGTCGTCGAGGCGGTCGGCGAGGAGGAGATCGTCGACGCCATCAGGCTCCTCGCGAGGACCGAGGGCATCTTCACCGAGACGGCCGGTGGGGTGACGATCGGCGTCCTCGCCAAGCTGGCCCGCGCGGGCCGCTGGACCGGTGACGAGGTGATCGTGGCGTACGTGACCGGCCACGGGCTCAAGACCGCGGACGTCGTCTCCGGCGAGGGCTACGAGCGGCGCGTGGAAATAGACCCGAGCCTGCGCTCGTTCCGCGAGAAGGTGTCCGTCTGACTTCCCCAGCTTTTTGGCAAGGAGTTCGCGAAGTGCCCGTGTTCCGCATCCCCGGTCCGCTGCGCAGCCTCAGCGGCGGTGAGCCGACGGTTTCGGTCGAGGCCGGCGACCTGCGCTCGGCCATCGACCAGCTGGACTCCCGGTTTCCGGGCTTCAAGGGCCGCCTTCTCGACGACGAGGGCGAGCCGCGGCAGTTCGTCAACCTGTTCCTGAACGACGAGGACGTCCGGCTCGGGCAGGGGCTGGACTCGGCGCTGCACGAGTCGGACGAGATCGCGATCGTCCCGGCGGTGGCGGGCGGGTCCGTCTAATCAGCGCGCCGACGGGCGCATCGAGAGGGGAGGAGAGAGGTCATGCGTGCCTGGCGGAGCCGCCTGGCAGCCGGACGGCTGGTCGTGATCGCGATCGCGTGCCTCGGAGTGGGCGCGCCGGCCGCCACCGCGACGTCCTCCGCGGGCAGCGCGACGTCCGTGCCGCCGGCCGCCGTGGCCGACGTGCCGCGTGAAGCCGTCGGCGCCCGCCTGCTCGACCAGCTGCGCCTGAGCGGAGTCGTGCGGGCGGGACCGCACGAGCTGCCGGGCGGCGGCGGCCGGCTGCCGGGCTCGTCGCGGGCGCGGGACGCCGGCCCGGAGGTCCGGCTGGCCCAGCCGGGACCGGAGCACGCCCCCATCGACACGATCGTCCGATTCGAGTTCTCGCGGCCGATGGCGGTGGGCTCGGTGCTCCGCTCGTTCCGCATCGAGCCGGCGGTCGACGGCACGCTGGAGTGGCCCGACGACCGGACCCTGCTCTTCCACCCGGCCGCGCCGCTGGCCTACCACTCGGCCTACCGGGTCACGGTGGGCGGCTTTCCCGCCGCGGGGGGCAACCTGGCGGCGCTGGGCAGCTTCACGTTCGCCACGGTCTGGCGCCCCCCGTCGGTCCCGTTCCCGTTCACGCTCACCTTCGACGACTGCGGCACGCCGGAGGCCATCCAGGCCATCCTGTCGGCGCTGGCGGACCGCCAGCTGCACGCCATCTTCTTCCCGACCGGCCAGTGCCGTGACCAGCTGCCGTGGCTCGTGCCGGCGCTGTTGGCCGCCGGGCACCGGGTCTGCAACCACACGTACTCGCACCCCGACCTGTCCCGGCTGAGTGCCGCCGCGATCCGGTCGGAGATCGAGCGCGGCGTCTCGGTGGGCTGCGACCTCTTCCGGCCGCCGTACGGCGCCATGGACCGGAGCGGCCGAGTGGCGTCGGTGGCAGCGTCGCTCGGCTATCGCATCCAGCTCTGGGACGTGGACACGCGGGACTGGGCGGGGACGCCGGCGGACGTGATGGTGGCGATGATCCGGGCCCGGGGCGGCGTCGTGCTCATGCACATGCACGGCCTCCACACCGTCGAGGCGATCAGGGCGCTCTGACCGAGGCGGTTCTCGGCCTCGGCCTCCCCATCGCGACGATGGCGCCGGCGAGGCGGCCCATGGCCACGTTCGTGCAGGCGACCAGGTACCGGCTGAGGTCGCGCCGTTCCGGGAACCTGAGCCGCGCCTCCTCGGCCGCGGCCAGCGCCTCCTCGTGCTTGCCCTCTCGATTGCGGGCGTGGCAGGTCGGGCGCAGGTCATCGAAGGTCGCGGCTGTGGTCATCCGTACACTGGCCTCCTGATGCGAGTCGCGGTCGCCCTCTCGGGCGGGGTGGATTCCAGCGTCGCGGCCGCGCTCCTGCGGCGAGCCGGGCACGACGTCGTCGGCGTGACTCTGCAGCAGTGGCCGCGCGACGACGGCGAGGAGTCGGCACGCCACGGCGGCTGCTGCTCGCTGTCCGCAGTCGAGGACGCGCGCCGAGTGGCCAGCCTGCTGGGCATTCCGTACTACGTCTGGAACCTGGAGCGCGAGTTCGGCGAGCGGGTCATCGAGCCGTTCCACCGCGCCTACGCGGCTGGCCGAACGCCGAACCCGTGCCTCCGGTGCAACGCGTTCGTCCGGTTCGACCTGATGCTGCGGCGGGTGCTCGACCTGGGCTTCGAGGCGCTGGCAACCGGCCACTACGCGCGCGTCGTATCCGGCGCCGACGGGCCCGAGCTGCACGCCGCGGTGGACGAGATGAAGGACCAGTCGTACGTCCTCTACCACCTGGACCGCGAGCGCCTGGCCCGGATCGCCTTTCCGCTCGGCGAGCTGACCAAGCCGGAGGTGCGAGCGATCGCGCGCTCGCTGGGGCTGCCTGTCGCCGACAAGCCCGACAGCATGGAGATCTGCTTCGTGCCCCGCGGCGACACGGCCGCTTACCTGGCCCGACACGTGCCCGTGGCCGCGGGCGAGGTCGTCGACGGGGGCGGCCGGCGGCTGGGCACGCACCGCGGCGCGGCGCTCTACACGGTTGGGCAGCGGGAGGGCCTCGGCCAGCTGGCGGAGCCGGGACCGTGGTACGTGAAGGCGGTCGACGCGAACGCCAACCGGCTCGTGGTCGGCCGTCGCGGCGAGCTGGCGGAGCGACGCATCGAGCTGGAGGACGTGCGCTGGGTTGCCGAGGCGCCGGCCGGCCCGCTCGTCTGCGAGGCGCGCCTGCGCTATCGCGCGCGGCCGCTGCCGGCGGTCTACGATGCCGGCGCGCTGGAGCTCGCCGAGCCGTTCTCGGCCGCCGCGCCGGGGCAGGCCGCGGTCCTGTACCGGGGGACCCGCGTGCTCGGCGGCGGCACCATCGCCGCCCGGTAAAGGAGGTTGCCTCGCGAACGGACGTTCGCTACGATCGGCGTGTCGAACGGCCGCTCGTCACGGCACCTTCACAACCGAATACCGGCCTAGCCGGCGGCCGCCGCCGCGGCCTGCTGCTGGTACCAGCGCACCGGGTGCTCCTCGCCGTGGATCTCCTCGTACTGCGTCCAGAGCCGGTCGTAGATCGGGCTGTACTGACCCGCGATGTCGGCGATCACCGCGTCGCTGATGCCCACGGAGCGCAGCCGCTTGGCCAGGGAATCGATCGCGAACGAGCGCATCTCGGTCGGGTCCTGGCGCATCTCCTCGGGCATCACCGAGGGATGCTCGAACTTGAGCAGCGTCTCGGGGTCGACCACCGTCAGCACGGTCGGCTCCGCCAGCTCGAGCACCTTGCGGGCGACGACGCGGGCCAGCTCGGGGTCGTCGCGCAGCCGCCGCCGGAGCACCAGCACGCCGAAGCCGATGTGACGCGACTCGTCCCTTGCGACGGCCGTGAAGCCGGCCGTGAAGCCCGGCATCAGGCCGACCGCGCGGAAGAACCGGAGCAGCGCCCGCTGGCCGGTGAGGGCCAGGTAGCCCTCGATGATGAGGTGGTACGTGACGACCGCCTCCACCCAGGACGTGAGGTCCTTCGGGTCCCTGCGGACGGCCTCCGTCGCGTCGATGAGGTCCGTCTCGAAGATGCGCCGGAATCCCTTCGTGGCCTCGGGTCCCACGACCGACAGCGCGCTGCTGAGGCCGCCACGCACCTGCAGGACCTCGTCGAAGAAGCGCTGGAAGAAGACCGTGTGCCGCGCCTCGTCCGCGATCTGGGTGGCGAGGAAGATGCGCTCGTCCTCGTGGGGCGCCGCGTGCAGGATGGGCGAGAGCGTGTCGGTGACGGCCTGCTCGCCGATGAAGAACAGGATCATCGTGCGCCGCACGGTGTCGCGCTGCGCCTCGTCGAGCGTGTTCCACTGCTGCTGGTCAGCCGTGAAGTCGAGGTCCGAGACCGCCCACTGCTGCTTCTCCCAGCGCCGGTAGAGGGAGGTCGAGTCCATGTCCGGGGCGAGGTAGCTGTCCATCTGGACCTGCACCTCGTCCATCGAGATGCGCACCAGGTCCTGGAGCGGCGCGTCCTCGACCTTGCGGACGATTTCCTGCACCGAGTTCTGCATGTACTGGATCGTACTGCACGCCAGGGCACCACCAAGCCCGGATCCACCAACTCGCTCGGCGCGGGTCGGTGGATCTGGACTCAGCGGTCGTACGCTGTCGCCGTGGAACTGCCGGACGGCTGTGCGGTCTTCGTCAAGGCTTCGTGTCCCACGTGCCAGATGGTGGTCCCGGCGCTGGCACGCCTTCGCGACAGCGGCGCGGCGCTCACGATCTTCACGCAGGAGGACCCCGACTTCCCGCCAGGACTGGGAGCGGTCGACGACACCGATCTCCGCCGCTCGTACGAGGCCGGCGTCGAGATCGTGCCGACGCTGCTCACCGTCGAGTCGGGCCGGGTGACGGGGACCCTGCAGGGCTGGCTGCGTGCGGACTGGGAGCGGGTGACGGGCGTGCCGGGCCTCGGCGAGGGGCTTCCCGAGCACCGTGCCGGCTGCGGCTCCCGCACGCTCGACCCGGGCATGCCGGAGGTGCTTTCGGCTCGCTTCCGCGGCGAGACGCTCCGCTCGCGCCGGATCGAGGTGGGCGATCTCGAGGACGACTTCGAGGCGATGGAGGCGCGTGGGTGGACGGACGGCCTGCCGGTCGTGCCGCCCACGCGCGAGCGCGTCTTCCGCATGCTCCAGGGCACCCTCCGCGATCCGCAGGAGGTCGTGGCGGTGGTGCCGCCCGACCTGGTCGAGTGCACGGTGGAGAAGGTCGCGATCAACGCGGTGCTCGCGGGCTGCCGGCCCGAGTACCTGCCGGTGGTGCTGACCGCGGTCGAGGCGGCGTGCACGGGCGAGTTCAACATGCACGGCCTGCTCGCCACCACCTGGTCGTCGGGCCCCGTCGTCATCGTCAACGGCCCGATCGCGGCGCGGATCGGCATGAACTCGGGCGGCAACGCCCTCGGCCAGGGCAGCAGGGCCAATGCGACCATCGGGCGCGCGCTCCAGCTCGTCGTCCGCAACGTCGGCGGCGGCCGGCCCGGCGGCGTCGACCGGGCGACCCACGGCAACCCGGGCAAGTACACCTTCTGCTTCGCGGAGGACGAGCGGGGCTCCCCGTGGGAGCCGCTGGCGGTCCACCGCGGAATGGCACCCGGCTCCTCCGCGGTCACGCTCTTCGCGGGCTCGGGCCTCCAGCCGGTGGCCGACCAGCTGTCGCGTATGCCGGAGTCGCTCGCGCGCACCTACGCCGCGTGCCTGCAGGCGGTCGCCCACCCGAAGCTGGCGCTGGCGTGGGACGCGGTGCTGGTGGTTTCCCCGGAGCACGGCCGCGTGTTCCGCGAGGCGGGCTGGTCCAGGGCGCGGCTGCAGGGGGAGCTGGACGCGCTGCTCCGCCGGCCCGGGTCCGAGCTCGTGCGTGGTGCCGGCGGCATCGCGGAGGGCATGCCGGCCGCCCTGGCCGACGCGGACGTGCCCAAGTTCCGGCGGGATGGCCTGCTGATCGTCCATGCGGGCGGGACCGCGGGCCTGTTCTCGGCGATAATCGGCGGCTGGGTCAGCGGCGCGACGGGGAGCGAGCCGGTGACCAGGGAGGTGCGCGAATGACTCGAACCGAGCTGCTGGACCCGACGAGCGAGCGTCAGCCGGCGGCGCGTCAGCGGGTGGCGCGCCCCGCCTCGCTGCGCGGCCTGACCGTGGGCCTCCTGGACATCTCCAAGCCGCGCGGCGACGTCTTCCTCGACCGCCTGGAGGAGCTGCTGGCGGGCCGCGGCGTCGAGGTGCTCCGCTTCCACAAGCCGACCTTCACGAAGCCCGCACCGGCGGACCTGCGCCAGGAGGTGGCTTCGCGCTGCGAGGCGGTGGTCGAGGCCCTCGCCGATTGAGGGTCCTGCACGTCGTGCAGTGTGCACGACATGACGGCCCTCGAGGGTCAGGGCGTGCCGGCGGTGTACGTTGCCTCGACCGAGTTCGTCGAGGCCGCGGCTGCCCAGGCCCGGTCGCTGGGCTTCGAGCCCGCCGGCGTCTTCGTCGCGCACCCGATCCAGGACCGCACCGACGCGGAGATGCACGCCCTGGCGGACGCGGCCCTGGACGCCGTCTGGGCCCGCCTGACCGAATAGGAAGCACCAACCGTTTGAGTGAGCCGAGCAGGAAGCCGGCAGTGGTCGCCTGGACGGGGCACCCTGGATTGCTGAAATGGCCGACGACGCCGCGCGGTCCTGACGCCACGCGGCAGGCAGACCCACCGAAAGGTCGGGCCGGGGCCGCCGCCGCGTGACCGCGGTGTACGAGACCGAGCGTCTCTGCATGCGCCTGCCGACGCGGGAGGACGCCGACGAGGTGGCCCGGTTCTACGCCCTCAACCGCGAGCATCTGCAGCCGTGGTCGCCCACGCTGCACCCCGGCCTGTTCGACCCGCTCTTCTGGGCGGGCGAGGCCGAACGCCGGCTGGGCGACTACCACGCCGGGCTGGAGATCCGGGGCTTCCTGTTCCCGCGCGAGGAGCCGCGCCGGGTGGTCGGCAACCTCTCGCTGGCGCAGATCGTGCGCGGGGCGTTCCACGGGTGCACGCTCGGCTACTCACTTGCGGCGGACGCCCAGGGTCACGGCTTCATGCTCGAGGCCGTGCGGGGGGCGGTCGCCTACGCGTTCGGGACGCTCGGGCTCCACCGCGTCATGGCCGACTACATGCCCCGGAACCGGAGGAGCGCCACCGTGCTGCGGCACGCGGGCTTCGTCGTGGAGGGCTACGCGCGCGAGTATCTGCGGATCAACGGCCGGTGGGAGGACCACGTCCTGACCGCGATCACCAACCCGGACTGGCGGTGACCGGCCCGCTCGACCCGCTCGCCGGCCTGGAGCCGCCGTAGGCGGTCTCATTTCCTTCTCATGCGGCCGCCGCGATACTGGCGGGCTGTGGACCGGCCGCACGTGCTCGTCGTGGACGACGACGCCAGGATCGTGGCCGCGCTGAAGCGCGCCCTCCACTACGAGGGATGCAGCGTCGACGTGGCGCTCGACGGTCCGGCGGCGCTGGCCAGCGCCGCAAGCCGGCCCCCCGACCTCGTGCTGCTCGACCTCATGCTGCCGGGCATCGACGGGGTGGAGGTGTGCCGGCGCCTGCGCGCGGCCGATGACGTGCCGATCCTGATGCTCACGGCGCGCGACGCGACCGCGGAGCGGGTGCGCGGCCTGGACAGCGGCGCGGACGACTACGTGGTCAAGCCGTTCGCGTACGAGGAGCTGATGGCACGCGTGCGTGCGCTCCTGCGCCGGCGGGGGCCGGCGCGCCGCCAGCGCCTCGCGTACGCGGACCTGGACGTGGACGTCGGCGCTCGTGAGGCGCGCCGGGACGGACGGGAGGTGGTCCTGACCACGACGGAGTTCGACCTACTCTGCCACTTCCTCCGCAACCCCAGGCAGGTGCTGAGCCGTGACCAGCTCCTGGAGGCCGTGTGGGGCGGCGACTTCGACGCGGTCAGCAACGTGGTGGACGTCTACGTGGGCTACCTGCGCTCGAAGCTGGGCGAGCCGCGGTTGATCCAGACCGTTCGCGGCGTCGGCTACCTCCTGAAGGAGTAGAGGTCGGGGGTGGCCCTCTCGATCCGTGCCCGGATCGCGCTCTTCGGCGCCCTGGTCGTGTGCGGGACGGTGATGCTGTTCGGCTTCCTGCTCTTCGCGGCCATCCAGGGGGGCGGCCTCATCACCGTCGACCAGGACCTGCGCGCGGACCGGGCGAGCACGACGTTCAGCGCGGTGGCCGACCCCGACGGCGAGCTGCGCACGGTGCGCCAGGGCGACGGCGGGGTCCCGCCGCGCCTGCCGCTCCCGGTCATGCAGGGCCTGTACACCGTCACGGTGAAGCCGGGGGACCGCGTCCGCGTGCTGGTAGTGGCGCAGCCCGACGGCACGTACCGGGTGACCGGCGAGCACCTGGGCGAGCTGGAGCGGACCGCCCGCCTCCTGCTCACCTACCTGCTGGTCACCGCGCTGGTGACCATGGTGGCGGGCATCGCGACCACGTGGCTGGTGGCGGCCAGCGCGCTGCGCCCGCTGCGCATGATGGCTGCCGTGGCCGAGGAGGTCGGGTGGACGCGCGATCTCCGCCGCCGCCTGCCGGCGGTCCGCCCCCGCGACGAGGTCGGCAGGCTGACGGAGGCGTTCAACGCGATGCTGGGCCGGCTGGAGGGCGCGCAGGAGAGCCAGCGCCGCTTCGTGGCCGACGCCTCCCACGAGCTGCGCACGCCGCTGACCAGCATTCGGAGCAACGCCGGCCTGCTCCAGCGCGATCCGCCGCCCGAACCGCGGGACGCGCGCGAGGCGGTCCAGGACATCGTCGCCGAGAGCGAACGCATGAGCCGCCTCGTCGACGGGCTCCTCACGCTGGCGCGAGCCGACGCCGGCCAGCAGCTGCGGCGGGCGCCACTGGACCTGGCCAGGGTCGTGGAGCCGGTCGCCCGCCGGGCCGGGCTGGGGACGTCGCTGGAGGAGGCGCCGGTGCTCGGCGACGCTGACGCGCTCACGCAGCTCACGTGGATCCTCGCGGACAACGCCCGCCGGCACGGCGGCGGGAACGGGGTGCTGTGGGTCCGGAGGCGCCAGCCCTCCGGCGCGGTCCTCGTCGTCGGCGACCGGGGTCCTGGCATCCCGGCCGGCGAGGAGGAGCGGATCTTCGAGCGGTTCTACCAGCCCGACGTCTCGCGCTCCGACGGCGGCAGCGGCCTCGGCCTGGCGATCGCCCGGTGGATCGCCGGCCAGCACGGCGGCCGAATCTGGGCGGGCAACGACCCGTCCGGCGGCGCGGTCTTCGTCGTGGAGCTCCAGTAGACGGCCCAGCCCGGCAGCGAGCGGTGCCGCTCTGGTTCAATTGGCCGCCATGGAAGGGTGGAAGCGCCGGCTGCTCGCGGTGCAGCCGGAGCCGGTCGCCGTCGGCGGAGCGGCGATCAGCGCCGTCCTGATCGTCGGGGCGTTCGTCGCGGCGCTGCCGTCCACGTCGTTTCGCGCGGCCTCGCTCGCGGCGGCCGGGGTATTCCTCCTGCTCGTTGCGATCGGTGTGTCCCTGTATGCTTGGCGACTCGGAGCTCCCGGTCGCTCCAGTTGAGAAGCGTTCAGTCACACGGACCGGAGATGTGCTGAAAACGGAGTTCGCGTGGACGTCGCCCTGACGATCGTCTTCTTCCTCTGCGCGATCGTGGCGGTGGCAGGAGCCGTGGGCGCGGCCCTCGTCCCGGCCGGCCCGTGGCGGCTCATGGGCCTGCTGGCCCTGGCGGTCGGGGCCGCGGGCGTGCTGGCCAGCCTGTCCGCAGGCTACGCCGCCGTGGTCGCGCTGGTGTGCCTGGGCGCCTCGGCACTGCTGCTCGGCGCGACGGACGCATCGGCTCCGGCCGGGGGACTTCGCGGGCCTGGAGCGCTTCCCGCCCAGGTGGGCGCGGCGGCCGCCGCCCTGCTGCTCGTGCTCCTGCTCGTCGTCGCGCTCCGCGGCACGTTCGCCGCGGGCGGCCACGCCGGGTCGGGGTTCGACGCCGTCGCGCTCGGGCGCGCGTTCTTCGGCCGCGACGCCCTCGCGCTCGAGGCCGTCGGCGCGACCCTGACCGCGGCCCTGGCGGTCGGCGCGCTGGCCCGGAGCCGGCGCTCGTGACGCTGACCTTCGCGTCCGCGCTGATCGTGGGCGCGCTGCTGGTCTCGTGCGGCGCGTTCACCGCCGCCTGGCGCCGCGACAGCGGCGGCGCGCTCGCTGCGGTGCCGATGCTGGCCGCCGGCGCAGCCGTGTGCATGGCGGGCGTCAGCCGGTTCGCGGCCGGCGCCGCGGACCCGCAGACGGGCGAGGAGCTGGCGGCGCTGGCCACGGTGGTGGGCCTGGCGGGCGCGATCCTGGCCCGGGCGCTCACCGGACGGAGGGTGGAGCGCTGATCCCGCTCGCGGCCACCGCATCGACCGCCGCACGCGGCTGGGGCGTCGCGCTCAGCGCGGCGTCTGCCGCTTCGACCGCTCGGGCCGGCGGCGGCTTCCACTTCGACCCAGCCAGCACGCTGCCCTGGGTGGTCCCACTCCTGCTCGCGGCGCCGGTCGTCGGCTACGTGCTGGTCCTGGGCAGCGTCCGGAGCCGCCGGGGCGCCGCGACCACCGCCCAGCTGACGGTCGTCGTCATGCTGGCGGCCGTCCTGATGGTGGGCTGGGCGCGCATGCGCCAATCGGGACCGTACGAGTCGGCATACCAGTGGCTGAACATCCCGGTCGCGTTCACGGGCGACCAGCGCTTCCAGGGCTTCGGCATCGACCTGTCGTTCCGCATCGACCACGCGGCCCTGGCGGCGCTGCTGACCGTGCTCGTCATCATCCTGGCCTGCCTGACGTGGCACCGGCTGGCCGGGCGCGCCGAGCAGGGGCCGGTCCGCTTCCAGGTCAACGCCCTGCTCCTGGCGCTGGGCTCGGCCGGCGTGATCGTCAGCGGCGACCTGGCCGAGCTGCTCGCGTTCTGGCTGGTGTCCGGCCTCGCGACGTACCTGCTCCTCGGCCACCGCTGGGGCACGGAGGGCGCCGGCCAGCGGAGCCGGATCGCGCTGGCGCTGCCGTTCATCGGCGACATCGCGCTGTTCTGCGCGGTCGGCCTGCTCTACTCGCGATACGGCACGCTGACGCTGGACACCCTGCTGCCCGAGCTGAGCAGCACGCTGGGCGTCGGCCTGAAATCGCTCACGACCGCGTCCGTGCTGCTGTTCGCGGCCGTGGCCGTGCGCGGCTGCATCTGGCCGTTCACGGCATGGCAGACGGGTACGGTGGAGGCGCCGGCCGCGGGGCTGGGGCTGGCGGCGGGCGTCTGGCCGGTGCTCGCGAGCTCGCTGCTGCTCAGGACGGCGCCGGTCCTGGCCGCCTCCGGCCCGCAGGCGGCGCGCATCGTCCACTACACGCTGCTGGTGGCCGCACTGATCGGGCCGCTGCTGAGCCTGCTGGGCGTCGAGCTGCGACGGACGATCCTGCTCTCCTCGTCGGGCGCCCTGGCGCTGACGCTGGTCGGCCTGACCTACCCGTTTTCCATCGGCGTCGCCTTCACGGGCGTGCTGGCGGTGGCCGGCGCCCGCACGGCGGGCCTGCTCGCCGGATCGACGGCCGCCGGAGCCATGCGCTCGGTGGACATGCGCGCGATGGGCGGCGGCTGGGAGCGTATGCCGCTGACGTCGGCGGCGCTGCTGCTGTCCGGCGGCGTGCTGGCGCTGGCCGGCCTCGAGATCGCGATGCTGCGGCCCGGGCCGAGGGTCTGGATCGCGTTCGTGCCTGCGCTGGTCGTCGTCGCGTTCGCCGCCCTCCGACCCTACTTCTCGATCGCGCACGGCGAGCTTCGCCGGCGGCGGGCGTTCGAGCCGGCGCGGGTGCGCGAGGCGGTCGGCTCGGTGGCGGGCAGCGCCCTCGCCTGCGGCGCCCTGGGGCTCGCCGCCCTGGCGCTGCCGTACTTCCCCGGATGGGTCCGCTTCCTGGGCGCGGGCGGCCACGCCGTCGACACGGTGGGCACGAACCCGGCGTGGGTCCTGGCGCCGCTCGCGGGCGCGGCGGCCGCGGCGTGGGCGTTCGTGCTGCGCAAGGACTCCACCCTCGAGCTCTGCGCCCGGCTGGGTGAGCGCTTCGGCGCCGCCTGGGAGCGGGCCGGGACGCTGTACGAGCGGTTCTTCGCCCGGCCGGGTGGCACGATCGTCGGCGCCGTGGAGGACGTCGGGGTGCCCGCGGTCGAGTCGGGCGTCGGGCGCGCGCTGACGGGCGCGGGCGGCCTGGCCGGCGCGGCAGAGCGGAGCCTGCCCTGGGTGCCGACCCTGCTCGGCCTGGCGGTGGTCCTGGCCGTCGTCTTCGGCCTGCTCGCGCAGGGCTTGCGACCGTGACCGGCTTGCTGACCGCGCTGTTCGGGGCGGGCGCGCACGTCGCCCCCTGGCTGGGGACGGTGGCGACCACGCCGGCGCCGTCGGCCAGCGCGACGCCGGCGACGTTCGGCGCGAACGTCATCGGGTTCAGCTTCCTGCTCAGCCTGCTGGTGTGGGGACCGGCCGTGATGGCGGCGGTCACCGCGATCCTGCCCGAGCCCCGTCCCGGCCAGGGCCGGTGGTTCCTCGGGGTCGCCTTCTGGACGAACGCCGGCGCGCTGGCCCTGATGATCATCGGCTACTCCCAGTTCCAGGCGTACACCAGCGGACTGCAGTTCGAGGAGAACCTGCCGTGGCTGCCCGCGCTCGGCGTCAGCTACCACCTGGGCGTGGACGGCATCGGCATGGCCATGCTGCTGCTGAACGGCGTGGTCGGCCTGGCCGCCGTGATCGCCTCGTGGGACGTGCGTGAACGGGCGCGGACGTACTTCGTGCTGCTGCTGCTCACGCAGTCCGCGGTCAACGGGGTCGTGGTGGCGCGCGACGTCTTCGTGCTGTTCCTGTTCTGGGCGGCCTCGACCGTCCCCGTGGTCATCCTGGTCGCGGGCTACGGCGGCCCGCGGCGCTCCCTCGCGGCCGGCCGCCTGCTCGGCTACTGGGGTGCCGGCACGGCGGCGCTGCTGGCAGGTGTCCTGCTCCTGTACAGCGCCGCCGGCTCGACGAGCTTCGACCTGGACACGCTCGGAAAGGCCGCGATCAGCCCCCGCGTCCAGATCGTGATCGCCGTCCTGTTCGCCCTCGCGGCGGCGACGCGCCTGCCGCTCGTCCCGTTCCATGGGTGGGCCCGGGAGGTGCTGTCGGAGGCGCCCGCCGGGGTGGTCGTGCTGATCGCCGGCGTCGCCAGCCGGCTCGGCGGCTACGTCCTCGTGCGGCTGTACGCGGGCATCGAGCACGACGCGGCGCGTACGCTCGCGCCGTTCCTCGGGGCACTGGCCGCGCTGACCGTCGTGTACGCGGTGGTCGCCGCGCTGAACACGAACGACGTGCGGCGCCTCGCCGCTTACCTGGCGCTCGTGCCGGGGGGCGTCACGGTGCTGGGGGTGGCCGGACTGACGCCCCTGTCGCTGGACGGCACGGTCCTGTTCCTGTTCGCGGGCGGGCTCGCCGCCGCGCTCGTGGCCGGATCGGCCGCGACGCTCGCGGAGCACGCGCAGGCGCGCAGCCTGGGCCTGGCCGCGGGGCTGGCCGGACGGATCCCGAAGCTCTCGTGGCTGCTCCTGGTCGGCTGCCTGTCCGTCCTGTGCCTCCCGTTCCTGGCCACCTGGACATCGGGGCTGATGGTGTTCCTCGGATCGTTCCGCTCGCAGCCGGCCGCCGTGTTCGTGGTCGCGATCGGCCTCGCGATCGGTGCGGCCGCCAGCGCCCGGCTCATGCACCGCGTGGTGTTCGGCGCGCCCAACCCGGACGCCCCGACGCCGTCGGACGCCTCGCTCGCCGACTCGTGGTACCTCGGCATCCTGGTCGGCGCGCTCCTGTGGGTGGGCCTGCTCCCCGGCGGCCCCAAGCTGTTCGGGATCCCCGTCGTGGACCCCGGCCTGGTGAACATCGTGAATACCTCGACCGCCGACCTCGCATCGACGTACGCGACGACGCCGTCGCCGTCGCCCTCTCCGACCCCGACGGCGACCCCGTCCCCGTCCCCGTCCGCATCGGCCTCGCCGACCACCTCCCCCTCGCGATGAGGACCGCGGTGCTCGCCCCCGAGGCGGTCGTCGTGGCGTCGGCCGTGGCCCTCCTGCTCGGCGCGCGGCTGCTCCCGCGCCGGCGCTGGCTGTGGCTCCGCATCGGCGCGCTGGCGGCGGCGGTCGTCGCGCTGGGCCTCGAGCTCTGGCTGGGCGCCGCCGTGGGCACCCTCTTCAACGGCGGCTGGCAGCAGGACCGGTTCTCGCTGTTCGCCAAGGGCGCGCTCCTGCTCGGGCTCATCGTGCTGGTGGCTGCGGACCTCGAGGCCGGCGACCCCGACTCCGGCTGGAGC
>DASQZW010000341.1:0-56748 GCA_035638495.1 Terriglobales bacterium | reverse complement strand
GACACCACCGACCTGTACTGGAAGGACCCGCCCGACACTGCCAAGTACGAGGGTGCCGTCGACTACTACGACATCCACGTCTACGACGACCACCCGACGGCCAGGGACTGGGCGAGCACCCTCCACCGGCCGTACCTGCTCGGTGAGGTGGGCGGCGACATCGACCACGGCTTCCAGGACCAGTCGATCAACTCACGAGTGGTCGGGTTCTGGCTGTCGCACGCGCGCGCCCTCGGCATCGAGGCGGTACTGGCGCACTCGGCGGGCGATTCGATCTACTCGCTTCGCACCAACGGGCTGACGCCCACCGGAACGGTCATCGAGGCGGCGGGATGATGGTCTCTCCACGAGCCGACACCCTCTTGCGATCCGGCGTGGTGGACGAGGTGTCCGACGACGCCCCTGAGTGGCTCGACCTCGTCGCCGAGGCGCCTGACGCGACCGTCTTCCATCTCCCGGCCTGGGCCCACGCCCTG
Source organism: Terriglobales bacterium (assembly GCA_035638495.1). Classification (GTDB taxonomy): domain Bacteria; phylum Chloroflexota; class Dormibacteria; order Dormibacterales; family Dormibacteraceae; genus CF-161. The sequence continues at coordinate 56,272 of DASQZW010000341.1, read as the reverse complement.
GGGGAGACCTACGGGTTCCCGACGGCCGTGCTGGCCCATCGTGACGCGACCGGTCGAGTCGTCGCGGGCCTTCCCGTCGCGCGTGTGCGGCGCCTTCGCGGGCGCGTGCTGGTGTCGCTCCCCTTCACGGACAGCTGTGCGCCGCTGGCGCGCAGCGCCGGTAGCCTGGGGTCGCTGGCCGCCGGGCTCGCGGATTGGAGCCATCGGCAGGGGATTGCGGTCGAGGTTCGCGGCGCGGTCCCGGCTGAGGCGAGCTGGACGCAGGCCGTGGTCGGCGTGGAGCACGTCCTCGACCTGCACGACGGACCCGAGTCGCTGCGCGGCCGCTTCGGCGCAACCCACCGGCGCTGGCTCCGCCAGGCCGAGCGCAGCGGTCTCCGGATGCGGTCCGGGCGGTCGGCGGCCGAGATGGAGGCCTTCTACGAGCTGCACGTGCTGACCCGGCGCCGGCAGGGGGTTCCCGTCCAGCCGCACCGCTTCTTCGACGCCATCTGGCGGCGCGTTGTCGCCCCCGGTCACGGCGTGGTCCTGGTCGCGGAGACGGCCGCCGGACGCGCCGTGGCAGGCGTGGTCCTGCTGGCGTCGAACAGGATCGCGATGGTCAAGTTCCAGGCCTCCGACGAGGCCGCCTGGGAGCTGCGGCCCAACCACCTCTGCTACTGGGCGGCCATACGCTGGGCGTGCGACACCGGTCACCGCCGCCTCGACTTCGGCAGGACCGAGACGCGCCACGTCGGGCTCCAGCAGTGGAAGGCGGGCTGGGGCGGCGAAGCCGTGCCGCTCACGTACGCCGTGACCGGCGGCGGCAGCCCGGACCTCGGCGATGGTGGGGTGCTGGAAGCCGCCCTGGGCCAGGTCATCAGGCGCTCACCGGCCGCGGTCTGCCGGGCGCTGGGCGCCCTGCTCTACCGGTACACGGCATGAGCACTGCCCTGTTCGCCGCGAACCATCCGGCCGAGTTCTGGCGACCGCTGCTGGCCGCCGAACCGGATGCGGCGCAGTGGGATCGCGCGATCGGCCGCGCGGCCGCCGGTCTCCCGTACCTGGCCCGGCTTGCCGGCGACGGGATCGAGCGGCTGCTCGAGGCGACGCTCGGCGAGGGCCAGTTCGGCGAGGGCCACTGGCGCCTCTCGCCGGCTCGGCGCTTCTACTACCTCGTCAAGCCGCTGGTGCCGCGCCCGGTGGTCGTCCGTGGCCGGCGCCGAGCTCAGGCGCGCGCCCCGCAGACCTTCCCGCTGGGATGGCCGATAGAGGACCGGTACCGGCGGTTCCTGTGGGCCGCCATCGGAGAGCTGATGGCGCTGGGCGACCTGACCGAGGTGCCCTTCATCTTCTTCTGGCCGTTCGGGGCCACGTACGCGCTGGTGCTCACCCACGACGTCGAGACGGAGGACGGGCAGCGATTCGTCCGCCGGGTCGCCGACCTGGAGGAGCGCCTGGGCTTCCGCTCGTCGTTCAACTTCGTTGCCGAGCGCTACCCGCTGGACCACGAGCTGATCGCCGACCTCGGGGCCCGCGGCTTCGAGGTGGGTGTGCACGGCCGCCGGCACGACGGCCGCGAGCTCCGCTCCAGGCGCGTCTTCGAGCGCCACGCGCGGCACATCAACCAGCACCTGCGCCGCCTCGGTGCCGTCGGCTTCCGCTCGCCGCTGACGCACCGGCACCCCGAGTGGATGCAGGCGCTGAACGTCGAGTACGACGCCTCGTTCTTCGACTCCGATCCGTTCGAGCCGGTGCCCGGGGGCACCATGAGCCTCTGGCCGTTCACGATCGGCCGGTTCCTCGAGCTGCCATACACGCTCGCCCAGGACTTCACGCTGATCGACGTCCTGGGGGAGCGGAGTCCGCGGCTCTGGCTCGAGAAGGCCGCCTACCTGCGCCGGTTCTGCGGCATGGCGCTGCTCAACTCGCACCCCGACTACCTCCGGGAGCCATGCCACGAGCGCGTGTACCGCGCGTTTCTGGAGGAGCTGAGCGGCGATCCGACCTGCTGGAACGCGCTGCCCCGGCAGGCGGCGCGGTGGTGGCGCCAGCGCGCTGCCGCCCCGTCGGCGGACGCCCTCCCCGGCGCGCGGAGGGGGCTCGTGCAGCGCAACGGCGACGGCGAGACCGAGGTGGTGTCGTGACCGCCACCTCCCGTGACCTGGTGAGGACCAAGGAGAGGCAAACAATGAGCCGCACGTTCCCGGCGCGGACGCCCCTCACGCTGGGGCCGCCTGTCCCCCTGGCGCTGGGGTGGAAGCGTCCGCTCGACCTGGTGCTGGGGACGATCGCGCTGCTGGGCGCTCTCCCCGTCATTCTCTGCCTGGCCCTCGCCGTGGTGCTCGACAGCCCGGGGCCGGCGTTCTTCCGACAGGAGCGGGTGGGCCGGCACGGCCGCCGGTTCAGGATGTGGAAGCTCCGCTCGATGCAGGCCGACTGCGACCAGGCCGCGCACCGGCACGCCGCCGCCAGGTGGTTCGCCGGGCGGCCCATGGGTGACGGCTGCAAGAGCCTCGACGATCCACGTATCACCCGGCTGGGCCGCCTCCTCAGACGCAGCAACCTGGACGAGCTCCCGCAGCTCATCAACGTGGTGAAGGGCGAGATGAGCCTCGTCGGGCCGCGTCCCGCCATTCCTTACGAACTGGACCACTACCGGAGCGCCGACTTCCAGCGCCTGAGCGTCCCGCCCGGCCTCACCGGCCTCTGGCAGGTCAGCCGGCGTGACCGCCTGTCGGCGACCGAGATGATGGATCTGGACCTCCGGTACGTGCGAGAGGCGTCGCCCTGGCTCGACCTGAGGATCCTCTTCATGACCGTGCCGGCGGTGCTTTCGTCGGCACGAAGGGGGGCCTGAGCGATGACTACCGCACCGATCACCACGGTCGGACGCTCCCTCCGCCGCAGGGCGTGGCTGGTCGTGCTGATCACGCTCGGCGGCGCAGCGGCGGCGTACTGGGCCTCGGTCCACCGGCCGCCGGTATACGAAGCCAGTGCGCTGGTCTCGATCGACGAGGGCCAGAGCGCGAGCCAGGGCGTGGACGTCGCCATGCAGGCCGACCAGTTCCTCGCCCAGCGGTTCATCTCCCTGGCCACCAGCCACGAGGTGCTGGCGGCCGTGTGCGTCAAGGAGGGCCACGGCTGCGACGCGACGGCGCTCGCCCGGCAGGTCAAGGTGACCACCCCAAGGGCGACGGCGCAGCTCCAGATCCTGGCCGACGGCTCGAAGCCGGCGACGGCCGCCAGACTGGCCAACGAGGTCGCCGATGCGCTGATCGCGCGCCACGCGGCCGATGTGGACGCAAAGCTGGGGGCCCAACGCGCATACCTCTCGGACCAGCTCAAGCAGGACGGCGACCAGCTCAACGTCGCGCTGCAGCAGATCTCGGCCAACGACGCCGCCGGCCGCCCCAACACGACCGGGGTGGAGCAGCTCACCTTTCTCCAGACGGCGTACAGCAGCACGTTCCAGCGCCTGCAGGACCTCGACCTGCAGAGATCGCAGCAGCTCAACATGATCTCGGTTCAGCAGCGCGCCATCGCGCCGGCGACGCCGATCGATCCGGATCCGGTGCGCTACGTCGCTGTCGGAGCGGCGGGGGGGCTGTCAGCCGGGCTGCTCGCGGCCCTGCTGGCCGGCGGGACCAGGATGAGGATCCGCGGCCGCTCGGACCTCGCTCACGCCGCCGGCACCGACACGGTCGTGGACTTCAGCCGGGACCTCCTGCCCGGCGCTGGACGGCCGTACGCCTATCTCGCGCGCATCAGCCTCGCCGGGCAGGAACAGCAGCCGGCGCTGCTGCTGGTCGGTTCGACGCTCGGTGAGCGCGTGAACGACGTGGGCCGGGAGCTCGCGAACGTGGTGGCGGGGACCGGCAAGCGCGTCCTCCTGATGCTGGCCCCAACCACGGGCGGCCTGCTGTGGAGATGGCGGAGGAACCAGGCGCCTTCGAGGATCCTCGTGGAGCCTGACGGCTCGGACGGGTCCCCGGCGCCGCCACCCGGGGGCCGCATCGACCTCGTCATCCACTGCTCGCTGCCGCCCATGGTGGACCCGTCAGGAACCTGGCTCTCGTCCACGCCGGACACCGCAGTCCTGGTGGCGACGAAGGGCGTGACGCGCCTCGGCGAGGCGCGCCGCACCGCGGAGACGCTGCAGCGTGCTGGCGTCCAGGTGATCGCAGCCATCCTGCTGCCCCTCCGAATGCGGCGGGCGCCCCTGCTGCCGGTGGTTCCCAGGCCGCTGCCGATCGGCGGCACCGCCGCCCTCGGTCCGCTCGCAATGCCGCTTCCCGAACCGGACCCCTCGCCTGCCGAGCCGGACCCCACGGCCACAGCGCCGCCCGACCGATGAGCGGCGCCCAGGGCCACCGACCCCTCGCAGTCGCCTGGGCCGTGCAGCAGCCCCGCACGTCGGGGCTCGCCTCAGCCCTGCACGGAGAAGCGGTGTTCGTCACGAGCCCGCTGCCGCGGAAGCAGGTCACCGCGCCTCTCCGCTATGCGTGGTGTGCCGTGCAGACCTGGCGCCTGCTCGAGCGCAAGCAGCCGTCAAGCGTAGTCGTGATCGCGCCACCCGTCGTTGCGCCAATGGTCGCGGCCGCGTGGTGCCGGTTCCGCCGGCGGCCGCTGGTCGTCGACTGCCACACCGGCACGTTCCACTCGCGACGCTGGGCCTGGGCCCGACCGCTGTACCGCTGGCTCCTGCCGCACTGCCGTGCGGTACTGGCGCATACGGACGAGGCGCTTGCGCTCCTTCGGAGCTGGGGCGCACCAGGGCTGCTCCTGCCGGACGACGTGCCCGGCCGGGCCGACGCCAGCGACCCCGGCCCGGCCGGCGAGGTCACCGTGCTCGTCGCCGGCAGCCTCGACGAGAACGAGCCGATCGCCGAGGCGCTGGCCGCGGCCGCGCTCCTTCCCGAGGCCTCCGTGCGGGTTACGGGCGACCCCGCCCTGGTGCCGCGCGCGCTCCGGGACTCGGCGCCGCCGAACGTGACCTTCACGGGCCATCTGCCGCTCGCCGCATTCCTGGGCGAGATGCTGGCCGCGGCAGTGGTCGCGGTGTTCAGCACCGACCCGCACATCATGAACCGGGCTGCCTTCGAAGCCGTCGGCCTGGGGCGGCCGCTCGTCCTCTCCGACCTGCCGGGGCTGCGAGCGCGCTTCGGCTCCGCGGCGCTGTTCGCCGACAACCGGCCCGACGCGATGGCGCAGGCCCTGCGCAGAGCGCTGGCCGGCCAATCCGAGCTGGAGCGCAGCAGCAGCCGGCTCGCCACCGAGCTGCGGCGGCAGCACGCGGTGGCGCTGGACCGTCTCCGCGCCCTGCTCGACGAGGCGTCCGCCGGCGACTCGCGCCCCCGTGTGCTGAGAATCACCCAGCACCCGTTCCCGACCGACTCGATCGTGCGGCGCGACGTCCTGGAGCTGGTCGCGGCCGGCGTCGACGTGGACGTGGTGTGCGCCGGCGGGCACGGTCGCGACGATCCGCTGCCGCCGGGTCCGCTGCGCCCCCACGTCTACCGGGTGCCGCTCCGGCACCGGCGCGGCAGCCTCGCCCGGTACGCATTCGAGTACGCGGCGTTCTTCCTCGCCGCGTTTGGCGTCGCGAGCTGGCTCGGGCTTCGCCGCCGGTACGCGGCGGTGCAGGTCGACAACCTGCCCGACGTCCTCGTGTTCGCCGGGACGGTCCCGCGGCTCAGGGGCGCCCGCCTCGTGTTCACCATGTACGAGCTGACCCCCGAGATGGTGTCGGCCCGCTTCGGCGGTCGGGTCGGGCGCGCCCTGGCCCGGGCAGCCCGGGCGATCGAGGCCGCCGCCACCCGATGGGCGGACCACGTGATCGTGGTCAGCCAGCCCTGCCTGGACGTCCTGGTCGGCCGCGGCGTGCCGCCCGAGCGGACGTCGATCGTGCTCAACACGACGCCGTGGAACGGGCTGCGCCCATCCCCGGTGCCGGATCGGACCGCCGCTGCGACACTGGTCACGCACGGCACCCTGGTCGAGCGGTACGGCGTGCACGTCGCGATCCAGGCGCTCGCGCTGCTCCGCCGGTCGTGGCCGGACCTGACGCTGCGCGTGGTGGGAGGCGGCGAGCAGATGCCCGTCCTGGCGCGCCTGGCCCGGGACCTCGGTCTGGACGACCGGGTCGTCTTCACCGGCACCGTGCCGTGGTCGGAGGCCCTGGCCGAGGTCAGCCGCGCGCGGCTGGGCCTCGTGCCGATCATCGCCGACGGTTACGGCCAGCTGCTGCTGCCGACCAAGCTCCTCGAGTACGCCTGGCTGGGAGTCCCGGCGGTCAGCTCCCGGCTGCCCGCAATCGAGGCCTACTTTCCATCCAGCGCCGTGACGTATGCGAGGCCGGGTGACCCCGAGGATCTCGCGGCACAGGTAGACCTGCTCCTCCGGCGGCCCGCGGCCGCCGACGCACAGGCACGGCGGGCTTCCGAGATCGCGTACGAGCTGGCATGGGAGCGCGTGCGCGACCGGTACCTGGGCGCGCTGGGCCTGGCAACCTCCGGAGGTGTCTGAGCCGGTGTCGAGCCCGCTCCTCCTGATCGGCGCGGGCGGCGCCGTCGGCCTGCTGGCGCTGGCCGCGCGGCGGCCGGCCCTGGCCGGCGCTCTGCTCGCGCTCGCGATCCCGCTCAGCGCCGGCATGGAGCGCGGCGCCGTGGTCCCCGTGCTGCGCGTCAACGAAGCACTGCTGCTGGCGGTCGCCGCGGGGTTCCTGCTGCACCTCGTGCTCGGGCGGCGGCCGCTCACCTATTCGCGCCTCGACCTCGCGATCCTGGGCTTCTGCACGCTGAACGTCATCATCCCGTGGGCCGTGATCCTGCTCTCTCACGCCGACGCGGCGCTGGACGACTGGCTCGTGGTCCTGGCGCCAGTCCAGTACGCGGTGGTCTACGTGGTCTACTCCCGAACCGAGTTCGGGGAAGCCGACCTGCGGCTCTTCCTCAACGCCTGCATGCTGGCCAGCCTTCCGATCGCGGCGATCGCGGCCGCGGAGGCCCTCGACCTCGGTGGGGTGCGCGACCTCGTGGCGACGTACTACCCGACGGCCGCGCAGCCATCCTGGGACCCCGTCTACCGGCCGGCCTCGCTGCTCGGCCACTACAGCGCAGTCGGCGCCTTCGGGCTGCTGAACCTGGTGCTGGCGCTGGCTCTGGCCGCCTCCGGGAAGCGAGGCTATCCGCGCTGGTGGCTCGGGCTGGTCATGGCCGCCAACCTGCTCTCGCTGGTTGCCAGCGACACGTACGCGCCGCTGGCTGTCCTGCCGGTCGGCCTGGTCGCAGCGCTGCTCGTCGTCCGTCGCATCCCGTGGTGGACGGTGACGGCCGCGCTGCCGGTTCTGGCTGCTGCCGCCGTGGCGCTGTGGCCATCTGTCAGCCTCCGAATCGGCACGCAGTTCACGGGAACCGGCGGCGGAGGGCTGCCCGAGTCGATGCAGACGCGCATCGACTACTGGCAGGCGTTCTTCATCCCGGCGCTGCTCCACAGCGGTCCCTGGCTGGGGACCGGAACGCTGATACCGGACGAGGTCCCGCGCGCTCTGGTCAACTTCGTCGACAACGGCTACCTCTGGCAGCTCTTCAGGGCGGGCGTGCCGGGCATTGCGGCCCTGTTCGTGATGCTCGGCGCGGTGGCCGCAGTGGCGTGGTCGTCCCGGTACGGCGAGGACCTGCATCGACGGGTGCTCGGCGCGGTATGCCTCGGCGCGGTGCTGAGCGTGGCCGCGCTCGACCTGACATCGGAGTATCTGACCTTCACCGCGGTGAGCCAGGAGTTCTGGATGCTGGTCGGGCTGCTGTCCGGCTCCGTACTCGCGCTGCGGTCGGAGACCGCGGCCGAGGCGCTCACTCGCCGTGGCAGGGTGCAGACGTCCGTGGCGCGGAACCTCGCAGCTGCGCCGGCCGTCACCGTGCCCCTGATGGCGGACGAGGGCACCTACGCCAACGGTTCCAGGTCTGCGAGTTTGCGGATCGTCGCCGGGCCTGACGATCCGGTCGCGGCATCGGCCACGCGCACCCTCGTGGTCGCCGAGGAGCTGGATGGGACGCCCGACGAGGGCTATGTGAGCTTCGTGAAGGCATTGGTGGCTCGGTTGTCCGCGCGGGAGCCGACGGCGCTCCACTCCACGCGGTGTCAGTCCGGTGCCACATCGCCGCCCCAGCGTCAGCTCCGCCGCGCACGGCAGCTCATCGCGACCGCCCGGCTGCCGGAGGTGCGCGCTGCCCGTCCCATGATCGTCGTGTACGCGTCACGGTCGTCGCTGACGCTGTCCGCGCTGCTGCGGGCCCGCCTTCTGAGGCGGCTTTGCGGCGGCCGGCTGGCGCTGGTCGCCCTGCAGTCGTCGAGCGGCCGGCCGGCGGCCGGTGTCCTGCTTCGCTGGCTGGCGCCCGACCTGCTCCTGCTCCCGACCGAAAGCGAGTGCGGCGCCGCGCTCGCGCAGGGCGTCCTGGCCGCCACCATCTCCTCCGGCGTCGCCCCGGAGCGGTACGGCTGGGAAGCGATCGCGGATCGGCTGGTGGATCTGCTCGACGACCTCGCGCCGGGGCGCGGCGGCAGCGATGCGCCGCGGGTCGGGCTGCTCCAGGTCGCGGCCGCGCGGCTCCGCAAGGCCGTGGTGGACAGGAGGGGAATGGCGCGGCGGCTCCTGTTCGGTGGCCGTTCTGGCTACCGGGTCCGGATTCCATCGACCCCACCGATCGCGGCTGCCGCCGAGCCAGCCTTGCGCCCGCCCAGAGCGGCCGCGCGCGCCGGCGACGTCGGCGTCATCGACATGGACGACGCCGCCAATCCCTCACCCGTCGCGACGGCGGCGGCATTCCTCGGCCTGCCGCTTCGCTCCGCGGTGCGCGAGGACGCCGGGAAGCTCATCGTCCGGGCAACCGGGGAGCGCTGGCCGCTGATCGGGGCGCTCGCGGGCGCCGCGACTGAGCTCCCGGCGCCCCTGATGGCGTACCTCCGGCTGGGCGGCACCGTGTACCTCGACGGACTCGACGAGCGGTCCAACGAGGCGATCGCACGTCTGGGCCGTTCCCTTGGCGTCGCTCTGCCGGAGGTGCGGCGGGCGCCTGGGGCACGCAGCCTCCTGCTGGCGAGCGAGCAGGTCGAGTTCGCACGCGAGCTGGCGGGCGCCAGCCTGGAGACGGAGTGCGGCGACTACGCGATGGCGCCGGCCGCGGTGGGTGACGTGCTCGCATGGGCCGTGGCGGGGGCTGACCGCCACGCCGCGGTCGTGCAGCGCCGCGTGGGAAGGGGGCGAATCGTGCTCAGCGTGCTCCGCAGGCCGGCCGGTGGATGGCCGGCGGACGACCTGCGGTTCGATCGGGCGGGCAGCCTGGTGGTGGCCCTCCTGCTCCTCCGCGAACGCTACGGCACGGCCGCCTGGCACGCCCCTGTGGTGCTGGCAAACGCCACGATCGACGATCCCGCCCTGCGGAATGGCCTGCTCGGGATGCGCTACGACCTGCTGGCCGCCCAGGCGCGGGAACACGGCTTCCACGTCACCATCGCGACGGTGCCGCGCGAGCTGGCCCTGGCGGATGACGCGGTCGTGCAGCAGCTGCGCAGCAGGCCGGACCTCCTGTCGGCCTGCTATCACGGGTGCGACCACGACGGCTATGAGTTCTACCTGACGGCAGGTGAACGCAAGCGTCACCCGGTGCGATCGCTGGACGAGCAGCGCGCAGCGCTCATCCGCGCCGTCGAACACGGACGCAGCTTCGCCAGCCAGCGTGGCTGCGAGCTCGACCGCGTGATGGTGTTCCCGTACGGCATCGGTCCGGCGAGCCTCTTCCGTGAGCTGTGGGGGCTCGGCTTCCTGGCGACCTGCAACTTCCGCGACCGCTACCCGCTCGAGGCTCCGATTCCGGGTGACCCCGACCTGGGGCTGCGTCCCGCTGATCTCGCCTGGGACGGGTTCCCGCTGCTGTGGCGCCGCCAGCTCGACGACGACGGCTACCTGATGGACCTGCTGCTCGGACGTCCGCTCCTCCTGTTCGCGCACCGCCGGCCGCTCGGCCGGGACTTCGATCCCCTGGTAGAACGTGCGAACCGCATCAATCGAACGTGCCACGGGAGCGCCACCTGGCGGGGACTGGACGAGATCGCCCGCCACGCATACCTGCAGCGCCGCGTCCCCGGTTCCGACTGGCAGGTGCTCATGACCGCCAACGAGGCATGCCTGCACAACCCCGACCCCGAGCCGCGGACCTATTCGGTCATGCGCCCGTACCTGCCCGAAGGGGTCCGGTTCGAGGTCGACGGCCGCGCACTGGACAGAGGGGAGACGCTCCGGGTCACCGTGCCGGCACAGAGCACAGCCACCGTGCGCCTGGTCGCCGGGGGCGCCGCTCCCGCGCTTCGCAGCCGCCGGGCCTGCACCATCTTCGAACCGCCGACCAGAGTCGACCATCCCGCCGCGACATCGGAGGTGACACGATGATCCAGATGTCACGCCCCACGTTCGGGCCCGAAGAAGAGAGGTCCGTGCTGGACGTGATGCGCTCGGGCAAGCTCGCGCAGGGCGAGCGTGTACGAGCGTTCGAGGAGGCCTTCGCCGCGGCCACCGGAGCGGAGTTCGCCGTCGCCACCTCCAGCGGGACCGCGGCGCTGTTCCTCGCCCTGGTCGCCCACGGCATCGGCCCGGGGGACGAGGTGATCACGAGCCCGCTGACGTTCATCGCCACCGCGAACGCGATCGTCCATGCAGGAGCCGTTCCTGTCTTCGCCGACGTGGACGACTCGCTGGACATCGGATCCCAGGCGGTGGCCCGCCTGATCGGACCCCGCACGCGGGCGCTGGTGCCGGTGCACCTGCACGGCAACCCGTGCGACCTGCCATCGCTCGCCGAGCTGGCCGCGCGGCACGGACTGCCGCTCATCCAGGACGCCTGTCAGGCGGTGGGCGCCGAGGTTGCTGGACGGCCGCTGGGCAGGTACGGCACCGCCGTCTATTCGTTTTATGCCACCAAGAACCTCACCACTGCCGAGGGCGGGATGGTGACCACGAACGATCCGGAGGTGGCGGGCCTGTGCTCTTCGCTGCGCCACCAGGCGTACACGAACGAGCCGTACGTCCACGATCGGGTGGGCCACAACCTCCGGATGAACGAGATGCAGGCGGCGATCGGCCTCGTGCAGCTGAGCAGGCTGCCGGCGATCACCGAGCGGCGGAGGCGCATCGCCGGCTACTACGACGAGGCGATACCCACCGCGCGGTTCGACCGGCCGGCCACGCTCCCCGGCGCGGGCCATGTGTACCACCAGTACACGCTGAGGCTGGCCGCGATGAACGGCGGCGCCAGGCCGGCCCGTGATCGAGTTCGTGAGCTCCTGGCCGGATCAGGGATTGCGACCGGGGTCTACTACCCGGTGCCGGTGCACCGGCAGCCCGCGTACCGGGACCGCGCCGCTGCCCACTGCCCGAACGCGGAGCGGGCCTGCGACGACATGTACTCGATCCCGATCCACCACTCGCTGTCGGACGGCGAGGTTGAGGCGGTGGCGGAGGCGGTCGCCGCGCTCCCGTAGGGACTGCCGTACCCATGGACCAGCACGACTCGACCACCGGTGTAGCGGTCGTCGGCGCCGGGCCCTACGGCCTCTCGGTCGCCGCGCATCTCGCCTCCCGGGCGCTGAAGCACCGCGTCTTCGGCAGGCCGATGGACTGGTGGCTGAACCTGCCTCCCAGCCTTGGGCTCAAGTCCCACGACTTCGCCACCAACGTGTCCGTCCCCCACCGGGGCTACCGGTTCGTCGAGTACTGCAGGGCGCAGGGCAGGAGCCTGGCCGAGCCCATCTCGTTCGCCCTCTTCGCCGAGTACGGTCAGTGGGTCCAGCGGCGCCTGCTGCCGTGGGTCGAGCCCTGCCACGTCACCCGGGTGAGCCGCTGCGACGGGGGCTTCCAGGTCACGCTGGAGACCGGCGAGCGGGTGCTGGCGAATGCCGTGGTGGTCTGCACCGGACTCGCCCACTGGCAGCACGTGCCGTCCGCCTTCGCCCGCCTCCCGCGGGATCTGGTGAGCCACACGTCGGAACCGATCGACTTCGGACGTTACCGGGGCCGGGAGGTGACGGTCATCGGCGCCGGGGCGTCGGCGCTGGAGGCCGCCACCCTCATGCACGAGAGCGGAGCGTGCGTGCGTCTGCTCGTCCGCGGCGGCCCACCGGAGTTCGGGGGCGTGCCGACCAGTCCCCGGCCCCTGAAGGAGCGACTGATGTACCCGCCGTCGGCGCTCGGGCCTGGCCGGAAGAACTTCCTCCTCGACCGGCTGCCGTCGGCCGCCCACCATCTCCTGTCCGACGACCGGCGGGTTCGGCTGACCCGGACTCACCTCGGCCCGCTGGGCCCCTGGTGGCTGCGGGATCGCTTCGAGGGAAAGGTCGGGGTCCACCACGCCTGCCAGGTAGTACAGGCGGACGAGGCCCAGGCGGGGGTCCTGCTGACGGTCAGGAGCGGGGGAAACCGGGAGTGGCAGCTACGGACCGACCACGTGGTCTGCGGCACCGGCTACGAGATCGACGTCGACCGACATCCCATCCTCGAGGTCTCGATACGGGAGCAGGTCCAGCGCATCGTCCGGGCGCCGCGGCTGACCGCCAACTTCGAGTCCTCGGTGCCCGGGCTCTACTTCACCGGGCCGGCCGCCATGTTCAGCTTCGGACCGCTCTTCCGGTTCGTGGCCGGCGCCGCCCACGCGGCGCCGGTGGTGGCCCGCCACCTGTCCCGCCGGCTGCCGGCCGGCGCAGCCCGCCGGCGTGCGCGAATGTAGCTCCGCCAGGACACGCCCATGGCCGGATCCGTGCCAACGCCATCCTCGAGCCCGTGCTCGTTCATGGCCCGTGCCCCTGCCGCAGGGCCAGGTAGGACGCCGAGTCGGCGAGCAGGCCCCCGTCCACCGGAATGCACGCGCCGGTGACGTAGGACGCCCGGTCCGAACAGAGCCAGACCGCCGCCTCCGCGCACTCTTCCGGCCGTCCCAGCCTGCCCAGCGGGATCGCCGGCCGCCGGTACCTCTCCACCCAGTCCAGGTCGTGGCCGTAGCCCCTGGCGAGCATCTCCGTCGCGAAGCCGCCACCGCAGATCGCGTTGACCCGGATGCCGCTGCGGCCGTACTCGATCGCCGCCGACTTGGTCAGGCCGTCCACGCCGTGCTTGCTCGCAGAATAGGCGGAGCTGTAGGGCGACCCGGCCAGCCCGTCGACCGAGGACATGTTCACGATGGCGCCGCCGCCCTGCTTCAGCATCCGGGCGATCTCGTGCTTCATGCACAGCCAGACGCCGCGCAGGTTGACTGCGAGCGTGCGCTCGAAGTCGGCCTCCCCCACCTCCGCGAGGAGCTCGCCAGGGCCCCCGACCGCGGCGTTGTTGAAAGCGCAGTCGAGGCGGCCGAAATGGCGCACGCAGGCCGCCACGAGTGCCTCCACGCCCGGGCCGGAGGAGACGTCGGTCTGGAGGTAGCGCGCTTCCCCGCCGGATGCCCGCACGGCTTCGACGGCCTCCTCGCCACGCTCGACGTCCCGGCTGCCCATCATGACCGCCGCGCCCTCGCGGGCGAAGACGTGGACGGCAGCCAGCCCGATCCCGTGGCTGCCCCCGGTGATCAGAGCGACGCGCCCGTCCAGCAGACCCATCGCGCCTACCGAGGCAGGCAGGCGAGAAGCCGGTCGAGGTCCGAGCCGTCGTTGTAGAAGTGGACGGATAGGCGCAGCCGGCCCTCCCTGACAGCGCAGGCGACGTCCCGCTTTCGCAGCTCGGCCTCCAGAACCGCCATGTCCACCCCGTCGCGACTGAGGGAGAGGATGCCGGACCGCTCACCGGGCCTTCGCGAGCTCATGACCGACCAGCCCCGCTCCTCCAGCGCGCCGGACACCTCGCCGGCGTTGCCGAGGACGCGCTCCTCGATCCAGCGGGTGCCGAGCCCGCTCATCAGCCCGATGACCGCGCCCAGGCCCACGATTCCGACGAGGTCGGGGATGCTGGGCTCCCACCGGCGCGCTGCCGTCGCCCAGTCCACCTTGTAGTCGACGAGGCTGGCGAGGTTCTTCAGGTCCCCGACGCTCTTCCAGCCCGGCTCAGGCACGCCCAGCCGCTCCCGCGTGCGCGGCGCGAAGAAGGAGATTGCGGTGCCCCAGCCCGACATCAGGAACTTGTAGCCGTGCGCGATCAGCACGTCACAGCCCAGCTCACGCACGTCCACTCGAAGCGCCCCCACCGCCTGGGTGGCGTCGACGAGCAGCCAGGCGCCCTGCCGGTGGCAGAGCCTGGCCACCTCTTCGACGGGCGCCCGGAACCCGCTGTTGAAGTTGACCAGCTCCAGGCACACCAGCCGCGTACGCGGCGTCATCAGCGCCTCCACGTCGGCGACCTCGTGGCGGTGCCGGCCGCGGTCGTCGATCAGCTTCAGTTCGACGCCCCGAGAGGCGAGGTTCAGCCAGGGATAGACGTCGGCCGGGAAGGCCTGGTTGTATGCGATGACCTCGTCGCCCCGCCTCCAGTCCAGGCCGAGCGAAACCACGCCGAAGCCCTCGGCGGTGCTCTTCAGGAAGGCGACGTCGTCGGGCTCGCAGTTCACGAAGCGCGCCGCGCCGGCGCGGACGCCGTCCACCATCTCGCCCCAGAGCCCGTACCCGTCGGGCAGGTCGGCAGCGGCCATCTTCTCGGTGAACTCGCGCACTGCCTGAAGGTAGGCGCGCGGGGGCGGCCCGAACGTCGCGTGGTTGAACCAGGCCCACTTCTCGGTCACCGGGAAGTTCTCCTGGCGCAGCGCCGCGACGTCGAGGCCGATGCGGTCAGACAGCGGTGAACCCCCCGTCGATCACGTAGGTGCCGCCGGTCACCCACGAGGACTCATCGGAGGCCAGGAACAGGGCCAGCCTGGCGATGTCCTCCGGCTCACCCCAGCGACCCATCGGGATGGTCGCGACGACGGCCGCCTCGTACTCGGGGGTGATCTCACCGACCAGCGGCGTGCGAACGGCGCCCGGGATGATGCAGTTGACGCGAATGTGGTACCTGGCGTGCTCGACGGCGAGCACCCGGCTCAGCGCGATGACGCCGCCCTTGGCCGCCGTGTAGGCGTCCGAGGCGCCGCGGCCGACGCGGAGCGCGGCGATGCTGGAGGTGTTGATGATGGAGCCTCCGCCCACCTTCCGCATCTCCGGGATGGCGTACTTGCAGCCCAGATAGATGCCCTTCAGGTTGATGTCTACGGTCCTGTCCCAGACCTCCTCGTCGAGGAGCGGGCTGGGCGCGTCGAAGCCGGGCCGGTAGTTGCCTCGGGCGGCGAGCCAGAAGCCGGCGTTGTTGTAGAGGATGTCGAGGCGGCCGAACTCCGTGACGGTGGCGTCGACGGCGGCCCTGACCTGGTCGGACTTCGACACGTCGCAGTGGCAGGCGATCGCCCTGCCGCCCGCCTCACGCACGTCGCGGGCCGTCGCCTCGCCGGCCGCCCGGTTCCACTCGGCCACCGTCACCGCAGCGCCCCGCTCGGCGAAGAGCCTGGCGGCGGCCCTGCCCTGTCCGCTCCCGGCGCCGGTGATCATCGCGACCCTGCCGTCCAGCCTCACTGGTGTTCCCCCTCTCGTTCGGTTACCGGCTGGTCCACGTTTCGCTCTGGTACTTGCGTACCCGCCGCTCGTCCACCGGGAACCCGCATCCGGGCAGGTCGGGGACGGGGATAGTGCCGTCCTTGCGGATCTCGAAGGTCGGGTCCACCAGGTCTTCGGCGTAGAAGAGCCGGGCGGGCGACATGTCCGCCGGGAGCGTGAAGCCCGGCAGCGAGGAGATGGCGAGGTTGAAGCCCCTGCCGATGCCCGTCTCCAGCAGGCCGCCGCACCAGACCGGCACGCCGCGCTCCAGGCAGTGATCGTGAACCGCGAGGCTGCGCGTCAGCCCGCCCAGGCGGGCCGGCTTGATGTTGACGATCCGGCCGGCGCCCATCTCGAGCGCCGCGAACGTGAGCCGCGGCGTGGTGGCTGCTTCGTCGAGACAGATCGGCGTGCGCAGCCCCGACTGCAGCTCCGCCAGCTCGATCAGCGCGTCGCCGGGATAGGGCTGCTCGATCATCAGCAGACCGAGCTCGTCGAGATCTCGCCATGGACCAGCCCGGCCGGGGTCGTAGCCGGTGTTCCCATCCGCCATCACGGGCAGACCTGGCCACGCCGCCACCACCTCGCGCAGGACGTCCACGTCCCAGCCCGGCTCGATCTTGACCTTGATCCGGCAGAAGCCCTGCGCGACCCGCTCCTCGATCTCCCCGAGCAGGTCCGCGACGGTGGGCTTGATGCCGAAGCTCTCGCCGGTCGGGACTCCCGTCTTCTCACCGCCCATCAGCACCTTGAGAGGCTTGCCGAGCTTCTCGGAGGCGATCGCCCATGCGGCGCACTCGAGCCCGTGCTTGGCCATGTTGTAGCCCTGGTATCCGGCATAGGCCAGAGCCAGGTCCGACGGACCACGAAAGCTCCTGCCGACCACCAGGGGGACCAGGAGCCGGGTCAGCGCGTACCAGACGCTCTCGTAGGTGTCGGGCGAATAGAGGGGAAGGTCGGAGGCCGGCGACTCACCCCAGCCGACGACCCCGTCGGCGTCCTCGGCCCGGACGATGATGGTCCGTTTCCTGGTCGTGGTCCCGTGGGCGGTCTTGAAGGAGGTGATCATGGGCAGGTCCAGCGCCAGCACCTCCACCGATACGAGGCGGATCGGGACCTGGGGCATCGTGCGGGTGGGCGTGGCCGCGGTCCTCATCGAGCTGGCTCGGGGCGGACCAGGGCTTCGGCGCCGGAGATCACGCGCCGGTCCATCGCAGTCGGGAAGATCAGCCGGAAGAGCGAGTCGTCCGGCGAGTGCAGCTCGGTGGCGGCCACCTCCGCGCCATCCACCCGGAAGCGGTGGAACCGGTTGGTCGGGTAGGAGTTGAACAGGACCAGCTCGCCGTCGGCCCCGAGGTAGCCCAGGTTGGCGTTGCCGTTGAGCTGGCTGTGGGTCTGGACCAGCGCCTGCTGGGCGCTGAGGCCCTGGCCCAGGTACTCCTCGAACATCCTGAAGCCGACCTCCGAGTCGGCCTTTCCCTCCAGCCGGCCCTCGAAACGACCGCGGAACTCGGCCTCGCGGGTGAACGAACCGTTGTGGCAGAAGGCGAAGCGCTCGTCCCGGGACAGGAAGGGCTGGGTGTCGGCCAGCTGCACGGTGCTGAGCCGGTTGGGGCGGCGGAAGTGGACGAGGTAGTGGGTGGAGCTGACGCCGGCCAGGGCGCGCTCGGCGCGCTCGTCCTCGGAGAGCCGGCCCTCGAAGCGGTAGCGCCTGACGCGCCCGCGGTCGAGCCAGGCGACTCCCCAACCGAAGTTGACCAGCCCGTAGTACGCCATCTTGCGGGCCCATGGCATGACCGCGCTGAACGACCGCGGTTCACGCGAGCAGACGGCGAGGATCTCACACATGGGCTTCAGTCGTAGCTGATGAAGACGTTCTTGATCTGGGTGTAGTGGTCCAGCATCTCCATTCCCAGCTGGCGGCCGATGCCGCTCATCTTGTAGCCGCCGAAGGGGGCCTCGAGGTGGACGCTCCAGTTGGTGTTGATGCTGAACTGGCCGCTCTTGATCGCCCGCGCCACGCGGAGGGCGCGGCCGATGTCCCGAGTCCAGAGCGAGCCGGAGAGCCCGTAGGGCGAGTCGTTGGCCATCCGAACGACCTCCTCCTCGTCGTCGAACGGGATGGCGACCACGACCGGGCCGAAGATCTCCTCCTGGGCGATTCGGTAGCTGTTTTCGACCCTGTCCACGATGGCAGGCTCGATCAGGTTGCCCTCCTCGAAGCCCGGCGGCCGGAGGCGGACGCCGCCGGTCACGACCCGCGCGCCCTCCTCCCTGCCGATCCGAAGGTAGCTCTCGACGCGCTCCAGCTGGGCGCGGCTGACGACCGGCCCGATCTCCGTCTGCGGGTCGAGCGGGTTCCCGACGCGCAGCTTCCGGGTTCGCTCGGTGAACTTCTCGAGGAAGCGGTCGTAGATCCTGCGGTGCACGAAGGCGCGGCTCCGGGCGCAGCAGTCCTGTCCGGCCATGTTGAAGACCGCGATCACCGACGAGGGCACCATCCTGTCCAGGTCGGCGTCGTCGAAGACGATGTTGGGCGACTTGCCGCCCAGCTCCAGCAGCAGTCGCTTGAGGGTGTCCGCCCCGCGCCGCATGATCTCCTGGCCGGTCGCCGTCTCCCCGGTGAAGCCCACGAAGGCCACCCCGGGATGCTCGACCAGCGCGCTGCCGACCGTGCTTCCGCTGCCGGTGACGACGTTGAACACCCCGTCGGGCAGGCCGACCTCGAGACCGATCTTGCCCAGCTCCAGCGGTGAGAGGGGGGCCAGGCTGGGTGGCTTCAGCACGACCGTGTTGCCGGTCGCCAGCGCGGGCGCCACCTTGTAGCTGGAGATCGCGAAGGGCCCATTCCAGGGGATGATCGCCGCCGTGGCGCCGAGCGGCTCGCGAAGGGTGAAGTCGAGCCCGTCGGCGGCGACCGGGATGGTCTTGCCGAAGACCTTGTTGGCGGCGCCGGCGTAGTACTCGAAGACGTCGGCGGCGTAGGACACCTCGCCCCTGGACTCACCGATGGTCTTGCCGTTGTCGCGCGTCTGCAGCTCGGCGATCTCGTCGACCCGGTCGCGGATGGCCTCCGCCATCCTGAGCAGGATCTTGCCCCGGTCGCGCGCGTGCAGCCTCGGCCAGGCGCCGCCCTCGAAGGCGCGGTTGGCCGCCTCCACGGCTCGTTCCGCGTCCTCCCTGGCGCCGCTCGGGAGCCGCGCGAGGGCGGCTCCCGTTGCCGGGTCGGAGGTGGTGAAGGTCTCGCCGGATGCGGCCTCCACCTCCTTCCCGTCGATGATCATCCGCCGCTCCGTGACGGCGGGCTGGGTCGAGCTCATCGCGGCAGGTCGCTGGCCGCCCCGGTGTCTGCGAAGATGGCCTGCGCTCCCGCCTCCAGCTGCAGGGGCCGCGTTCGGCTGAGCCATATCACCGTTCCGATGCCGATCAGGATCCAGACGATGTCGATGTAGGGAGCCAGGTTCAGTGGGAAGGACGGCGGCGGATAGACGCTCGCGTAGAGCACCGGGATCAGCATGAGGATGCCGACGATCGGGAAGACGTACGTGAAGAAGACGTTGACCTCGTTGGGATGCTCGCGGCGGTAGAAGATCGGGACGGCGATCATGCCCAGCGAGTAGACCAGGATGGTGCCGACGCTGATCATGGTGGCCAGCAGGCCGAAGCCCTTGATCGGGCCCAGCCACACGCCGAGGATGATGGTCGCCACGAAGCTGAGCGCCGTCATCGCAAGGATCGCGATGTGCGGCGACTTGTACCTGGGGTGGACGCTCGCGAACGCCCTCGGCAGCACGCCCACCTGGCCCATCTTGTAGAGCACGCGCACGACGGCGTTCTGACCGGCCAGCGAGCAGCCCCAGCTGCTGTTCATCAGTGCCAGGGTCAGGAGGACGATGCCGATCTTGCCCCAGTAGAAGTTGCCCATCGTGTTGTAGGGGGCCGAATCGTTCGTCAGCGCGGTCATCCGGTCCGGGCCCCAGCCGACGATGGTCGCGAAGCTGAAGATGGCGTAGTAGACCAGGATCATGGCCACCGACACCACCGCCGCCATCGCGATGGTCTGGCGTGGATTCTTCGTCTCCTCCGCCAGTGGGATCGTGGATTCGAAACCCGTGTAGCTGAGGACCGTGAAGATCATCCCGAACGCCAGCCCGGAGAAGCCCGTCGGCGAGCCGGCCAGCGTGAACGTCTTGCTGAGGTCGGGGCCCGAGATGCCGTGCACGCCGATCACGAAAAACGAGAAGACGAGCGTGATCGCGGCCTCGACGCAGGTGAACGCGATCGCGGTTCCGATCGACGGCCTGATGCCCAGGAGGGTGATCACGCCGAGGCCGACATAGACGACGCCGGCGTACAGCCACCAGGGGATGTTGACGCCGAAGAGCGCCGAGACGGTGTCGGAGACGTAGGTCGCCACCACCAGGGTGCAGAGGTTCGGGATCAGCGGGTCGTAGAGGAAGTAGATCCAGCCCGTCATGAACCCCCAGCGGGGACCGATGCCCCGGCTGACGTAGGTGTAGTAGCCGCCGGCCGAAGGCAGGTGCTTCGCCATCTGGTTGATCGACATCGCGATCAGCAGCGCGATCACGCCCGCGAGAACGAATGCGAGCGGCGTCGCCGCACCGGACGAGGCTGCCACGAAACCGATGCCGGTCATGACGCCGGCTGCGGGGGCCATGTGCGTCAGGCCCTGGAAGATGGACCCCCAGGGGCCGACGGCGTCGCGTCTCAGTTCGGGTTCGGGTCCCGTCCGGCTTCCTTCGACCTGTTCCAAGTTGTCCATTGCTTGCCCTCCCAGCTCCCCTTGTCAGAGAATGTCGCGGTATTCCTGAACTTCCCAGTCCGTCACGTAGCTCAGGAAACGTTTCCAGACCATCCGCTGCAGTCCCGCGAAGTTGCGGGCGAAGTCCACACCGAGCGCCTCGGCGATGAAGGAGTCCTTCTCGAACGCCTCGACGGCCTCGATCAGGGACGCCGGCACCGTCGGGTGGCGTTTGTCATCGAGCAGATTCCCGGTGCCCGGTTCGCACGGCTCGGTTCGCTTCTCGATCCCGTCAAGGCCGGCGGCCGTCATCGCCGCTGCCAGCAGGTACGGGTTGGCGTCCGAGCTTGGCAGACGGTTCTCGATGTTCAATCCCTGGACGCCGGGCACCACGCGGAGCATCGCCGTGCGGTTGTCCAGGCCCCAGTTGGCCCGCGTCGGCGCCCAGGTTCCGGGCGTGAACCGCTTGTAAGCGGTCACGGTCGGCGCCGCGATTGCCGTCAGGGAATCGGCGTGGGCAAGAATGCCGCCGATGAAGTGCCGGCCGGCGTCAGCGAGGCCGAGCGGCGCCGACGGGTCGGCGAAGGCGTTGCTACCTGTGCTGTCGGTCAGCGACACGTGGAGGTGGTAGCCGCTGACCGGGAACTCGGGATCGTTGGTGATCTTGCCGAGGAAGGTCGCCCGCAGGCCACGGCGGTAGCAGATCTCCTTGATCGCGATCTTCATCAGCGCCACGGAGTCGATCGCCTCGATGCCCGTCGCCGGCTCGAGGTTGAACTCGTACTGTCCGCCGCCGTGCTCGTTGAAGATCTCGTAGATCGGGATCCTCAGGGCCACGAGGTGGGACCGGAGCTCGTCGAGCAGGTCCTGCGCCTGCCCGAGGGCCTGGTCTGTGAACCAGACCTGCATCCCGTAGAGCGGGGCGAAGCCGGGGTTCGATGGCTTCGACTCGTCCACCGGGCGGAAGATGTAGAACTCGCACTCCGACCCGAACACGGGCGTGTACCCGCTGGCGGCGGCCCGGTCCAGCACCGTCGCCAGGATCTGTCGCGGTGTTTCCAGCGGGTCACCGGCCGCGGTGAACATGTCGGTGAACACGTGCGCCGTGTCCGGCGCCCATGGCAGCTGCCGGAGGGTGCGCAGGTCGGGGACGATGACGCCGTTGCCGAAGCCGATCTCCTCGCCGAGCCCCGTCTTCTCGGGCAGGTTCTGCCAGGCGTCCACCGCGAGCAGGGCCAGCGCCCAGGGATGGCCGTCCTCGACCGTGCGGTCGAGGAACCGCTCGGCGGTCACCATCTTGGCGCGGGGCACGCCGAGCAGGTCGGTGGTCACGATCCGCACCTGCTTGATCCCGGCCGACTCGATCTGGCGCCTGACGGCTCCGAGGAGCTCGCGGTTCCGGGTGCGGAGGTCGGCCCTGCTCTCCATCGCCATCGCCATCAGATCGCTGTGTAACCCCCGTCGACCACGAACATCGCCGCCGTGATGAAGGAGGCATCGTCGGAGGCGAGGAAGAGCGCCATCCTGGCGACGTCCTCGGGCTGGCCCCAGCGGCCGAGCGGCACGTTGTCCTCGGACCACTTCTTCCGCGCCGGCGTCATCTCGCCCACCATCGGCGTCTCGATCGGACCCGGGAACAGGCAGTTGCAGCGAATCTTCGGTGCGTGCTCGACGGCGAGGTTGCGGGTCACCGCCATGACGCCGCCCTTGGACGAGATGTAGGCGTCGGAGGCGCCGCGGCCGACGCGGATGGCACCGACCGACGAGACGTTGATGATCGCCCCGATGCCTTCCGACCGCTGCATGGCGGGGATGCCGTACTTGCAGCAGAGGTAGGTGCCCTTGAGGTTGACGTCGACCGTCCTGTCCCAGACGTCCTGGGTCAGGAGGGGCGCCGGCGCGTCGGTCTCGCCGACGACGTAGCCGTGGTGGGCGACGAACCACACGCCGGCGTTGTTGTAGAGGATGTTGAGCTGGCCGTAGGTGTTCACGGCGCGGTCGACGAGCGCCTCGCACTGCTCCTCGTCGGAGACGTCCGCGGGCTGGAAGACGGCCTTCCCGCCAGCCTTCGTGACGGTCTCGACCGTCTCCTCGCCGCCGGCGACGTTGACATCGGCGACCACCACGCTGGCCCCCTCTTCGGCAAAGAGGATCGCGGCCGCGCGGCCCTGGCCGCTGCCCGCGCCGGTGATGATTGCCGTCTTCCCCTCCAGTCTCATCCGCTCCCCCGTGTGCTATCCGGCCAGGCCGCCAACCTCACGGTCGACCGCACCGCCGGCCGGCCAACCGCCTACGCCCAGGTCGACCAGGGCGCGGCGGATCTCCCTCTCCGTCGCCATCACGTGGCGGTGCATCGCCTGGCGAGCCGGCGTGGCGGCGCCCGACGCGAGCGCCTTGATGATCCGGCTGTGTTCCTGGTGCGACTCACGCGACCGGGCGGGCGACTCCTGGATGAGGTCCAGGCCCGGCCCCAGCTCGATCCGGATCTCCCGCACCGCCTGGGACACGTGGTGGTTGCGCGTGGAGTCGGCGATCAGCTGGTGAAACTCGACGTCCAGCGCCCGCCGCTTGGCGCGGACAGGCTCGTTTTCCTCGGCCGCCGCGAGCGCCTGGAGGCGTTCGAGCTCGGCGGCGGTGATGCGCTCGGCCGCCACGGCGCAGGCGAAGGGCTCGATCAGCGCCCGGTACTCGAAGAGCTGACGGAGCTGCTCGGCTCTGCTCTGGACCCTCTCCAGGGCGAGGTCGCGCCCTGGCTGGCGGACGAAGGCGCCGCCGTACTTGCCGCGCCGGATCTCGATGTACTGGTTGTTCTCGAGCCAGCGCAGTCCCTCCCGGACCGCCGTCCGGTTGACGCCGAGCCGCAGGCAGAGCTCGCGTTCGGGCGGGAGCCGCTGTCCGGGCAGGTATTCGTGCAGCCGAATGGCCGCCAGGAGGAGGCCTGCCACCTGGTCGCCGAGCCGCACCCGCCGAGGACGGTCCAGAAACTCGACCATTAGCCCTGACTATCGCTTGCGGGCCTGGAAACGTCAAGCGGCTTTTACAGCAGCCGCAGAGGTCTCAGCGGTGGACGGGCTGCCAGCCGGCGTAGATGTCCGGCCTGCGCATCTCCAGGGAGGGATTCCTGCGGCGCACTTCCAGGACCCTGGCTCTCGAGACCTCCCCGACCACCAGCTGCTCGGACTCGTCGCCGGCGGCGACCGCCACGCCCATCGGGTCGTAGATCGCGCTGAGCCCGATGCAGCGCTCATTGACCTGGCCGCACGCGGCGAGGTAGACGGTGTTCTCGATGGCGCGGGCCCGACCGAGCGTCTCCCAGTGGAGCTCCTTCAGCGGGCCGCGAACCCAGGCCGCCGGGAGCAGGATCAGCTCGGCGCCGCGCTCGACCAGCTGGCGTGCCATCTCGGGGAAGCGGAGCTCGTAGCAGGTCATCACGCCAACGCTCAACCCGGCAAGCGAAAAGACCATTGTCCGGCCGTCCCCGGGCTGGATGCGGGCTGACTCCTGGTCACCGAAGGCGTCGTAGAGGTGGATCTTGCGGTAGGAGCCAAGGACTTCCCCACCGGGGCCGATCGCGACCACCGTGTTGAAGACGCGGCCGCCGTCTCCGGGCTCGAACAGGCCGGCGACGATGGCGACGCCGTTCCGCCCGGCCGCCTCCCGGAGCCCGTCCACGAACCGGCCGTCCAGCGGCTCCGCGTAGGGGGTCAGGTCCTCGCCCGGCCGGCCGCCCACCATCGCGCCCTCAGGGAAGACGGCCAGCTCCGCCCCCGCCCGCGCGGCCTGAGCGGTGAGCTCGCTCATCCGGTCCAGGTTCTCCTGCTTGTCGAGACCAGCTCCGAACTGACCGAGGGCGACCCTCACGCCCGTGACGTCCAGACCCGGTAGAGGGCCACGCTGACAATGAGCCCAGCGACGGCCACGGCTGAGGCGAGCATCATCACGACCTGCGTCCCCTGCCAGATGGTGTAGTGCCGGGTGACCTCCATGCCCCTGATGCAGCAGGTGAGGAGAAAGGCGCCCACGAAAGCATTATGGTGCGGGCGCGAGCGGTGTGGCGAAGGCAGCCATGGCCGTCGGCTCTGCCGGTTCAGGCGAGCTCGAAGATGTTCTGCCGGTCGAGTGTGACGTTGCGGGCTCGGTAAGCGCTTCCGGACCCCCCATAACGTCACTCCGGCTCCGCCTATCGCGCAAGCGAGACGCAAGTGGATCACGACCGTCCACCACCGAACGCCTCATCCCCGATCCGGCATCACTCATCTCTAGTGGACGAGATAGCCGCCGTCGACCACCAGCTGGGTGCCGGTGATGAACGACGCCTCGTCGGAGAGCAGGAACCAGATCGCCGCGGCGATCTCCTCCGGGCGAGCCGGACGCGGGATGAGCATGCGGCGCCGGAAGGATTCCAGCGCCCGCTCCGGTGGGTTGCTCATGTCCACGCCGCTGAAGCTCGTCGCGACCGGTCCCGGCGCCACGCAGTTGACGCGGATGTTCATCGGAGCCAGCTCGTGCGCGAGCGCCTTGGTCAGCATCTTCACACCGCCCTTGGAGGCGTTGTAGTGAGGCTGGCAGTGCGCGCCGCTTGCGGCGACGACGTCGGCCTCGACGGTGGAGAGGTTGACCACCGCGCCGCCGCCCGACTCGGCCATGAGCGGCGCCATGACCTGGGTGACGATGAACTGGCCCTTCAGGTTGGTGTCTACGACGAAGTTCCAGTTCTCGTCCGTCAGCTCGTCGAGGCCGTGCATGGTGACCACGCCGGCGTTGTTCACGAGGTGGGTCAGGCCGCCGAACTCGCGCTTCACGAGTCCGGCCGCCGCTTCCGCTTCCGGTCGGCTGCGCACGTCAAGACGGCAGGCTGCCGCGCGGCCGCCCTGGTCGCGGACCGACCTCGCGGTCTCCTCGGCCGCCGACTCGTCCACGTCGGAGCAGACGACGGCCAGCCCCTCCGCGCAAAGCCGCCGCGCGGTCGCCCGGCCGATGCCCGACCCGGCACCGGTCACCAGACCAACCCGATCTGTTCCTGCCACCCTGGATCGCCCCCTCTTCTCTGTGCGATGACCCGTCTCACGCGCGGCGGCCAGCCCGTGACAGGACGGCCTCGGCCAGGCACTCGATGTCCGCCATCTCGGTGTAGACCTGGGCCGAGATCCGAACCGACAGCCGGCCGCCCCTGGCCGACACCGGCACCTCTATCCCGTCCTCGTAGAGCAGCGCGTCGCGAAGCCGGGCGCCATCTTCGGCGGCGCCGCCGAAGCCCTCCGGCAGCGGCACCGTGACCATCGACCCGTACCAGTTCTCGTCCCCCTCGACCTCGGTGCCCCACGCGTCCGCCAGGAACTGGGCTCCACCCCAGGCGAGGCCGTGGTTGTGGGCGCGCACCTCGTCCAGCCCCGCGTCCTGCAGGAGCTTGATGGCGAACGGCGCCGCCAGCCAGCCTGACGGGTCCCGGGTGCCGGTCCAGTCGAACTCGGTGGTGAAGCCCCTGTCGAGGCCCCAGGACAGGATCGGCGGGTGGAGGCCTGCCTGGCGGTCGGGCCGGGCCCAGAGGATGCCGGTTCCGCGTGGCGCCCAGGCCCACTTGTGCAGGTTCGCGCAGTACCAGTCGACGCCGAGCGATTCGATGTCGAGGGGAAGCATCCCGGGCACGTGGGCACCGTCGCACAGGACGGCCACGCCGAGCTCGTGCGATCGTTCGGCGATCTCGGCGACCGGCAGGATGCGGGCGGCCTCCGAGGTCAGGTGGTCCACCACGACGAGCCGGGTGCGATCGGTGACCGCACCGGCGATCGCCTCCACGACGTCCGCCGTCGTGGCGCCGCGAAGTGGCAGCTGTACGGTTTCGATGGCCGCGCCGGCTTCGCGGGCGACGAACTCGGCTACGAGCGTCACACCGCCATAGCCGTGATCGGTCACCAGGATCTCGTCGCCCGGCTGGAAGTGCAGCGACCGGAGGACCGCGTTGGCGCCGGCGGTGGCGTTGTCCACGAAGACCAGGTCGTCTCCCTGGGCGCCGAGGAACCTGGCGACGGCGGCCGCCGCCGCTCGCAGGCGCGGTTCAGCCTCCCAGGACCGGACACCGGGCAGCCGCGCCAGCTCGCGGAGCAGGAACTGCGAGGGACGGCGCTCGATCTCCAGGCGCAGGTCCTGCTGCGCCTGGAGCACCGCGAGCGGCACGGCGCCGACGGTGCAGTGGTTCAGATAAATGACCTCGGGGTCGAGGCCCCAGTCGGCCCTCGCCGCCCGGCCGAAACGCCCTTCCCTGATCACCATTCCCGAGAGGTCAGGAAGCCGGGGGCGAGCGATCGCCGCTCAGGCCGGCCTCAGTCTCCGGGAACACGAGCAGGACGTGGACGGCCCAGACCAGGCCGGCGCGACAGGCCGCTGGGGTGAACCACCCGGCTGACAGCGCTTCCCGGAAGCGGCGCGCCTTCTCGCGGACGACGGCCTGGTGGCGCGTCTGGGCCTCGGCGCCGGTCGCAGGACCACAGGCAGGACAACCCATGAGGGCAACTTAGCACCGCCGACGATCGGCGGCGACCGGAAAGGGATCGCAGACGCCTGGGCAGCGCGGCGGGGTCACCCTGCCCTCCGCGCCGAACTGCGTTACCAGAGGGCCACTGGTTGCGGGTGGCTATGGGCGCGAAGCTTTCCGTCCTTGGTGACGAGGCGCAGTCCGTGCTCGATCGCAGTCGCATAGATGAGTCGGTCCGCGGGATCACCCGGAAAGTTCGTGGGTAGCGACACCGCGGTTTCCGCGATGGCGGGCGTGATACCCAGAGTGTGGACCTGGCTTGCCAATCGCTCCAACCATGACCGAATCGGAATACGTACCACGATCCGCTCGTGCCTGGCCAACCACGCCAGCTCGAACCACGTGATCGCCGCCACCGCGAGTTCGTTGGCGTCGTCCAGGGCCGTGGCCGCCGCCCGGCTCATTCGCTCCGGCTCAGCCGACCACCAGTGGAGCACGTGAGTGTCAAGCAGCACCATGCCCACTACTGGGGCAGATCCCATGGCACGCCGGTCGCGAACAGTGCCTCTTCGTCCGTGCTCGCGGTCATCGCCACTCCGGCCAGCGTGCCCTTCAGCGAGCCAGGCCCGCGCGCGGGAATCAGTCGTGCCACGACGTGACCATGCTTTGTGATCTCGACCTCGTCTCCGCTCGTCACGTCATCGAGAAGCGCCAGGATTCGAACCTTCACCTCGGTTGCGGTCATCCTCTTGACCATGTGGTCATTATACTGGTCAGAAAGCCGGGCGCTGAAAGGAGTGAGGGGCAGCCTTGGCCCCGGCGCGGGTGCGGGTCGACTGACGCCGAGGCCCTTGACGGCTTGTCGGCGAATCGGTCGAAGGAAGTCCTGCGGGTCAGCTGCTCAGGCAGCCGAGATCACGCCGTCCGAATGGGCTCCCTTCTGGCCAGGTGGACGAGCGCGACCAGACCGCACGCGACGAGCAGAGTGAGGACCAAACTGATGATCCAACCGGGACCATTGTCGCCGAACCAGATGCCCAGGACGAAGGCGACGATCAGGCCGGCTACGACCCCGAGCACGGTGTCCATCAGGATTCCGAAGCCCTTGCCCGTCATGATCGTGCCGGCCAACCAGCCGACGATCGCCCCCACGATGACGCTGCCAATGACGCCCAACAGACTCAGGTGAAAGGCCATGCGCCCTCCTTCAGCACGCCCGACATGCCCAGGGGCTCGCGAAGAACCCTGTTACCATCCAGCTCTCGCCAGACCCCCGCAGCGCTCACAACCGTCTGGTCAGCTCTTGAAGACGTTCT
Organism: Terriglobales bacterium; assembly: GCA_035638495.1. Lineage (GTDB taxonomy): Bacteria > Chloroflexota > Dormibacteria > Dormibacterales > Dormibacteraceae > CF-161. The sequence goes on along the minus strand of DASQZW010000341.1, from coordinate 28,149 downwards.
TGACCGCGTCCAACACCGATCCGGACTGACCCTCCGCGCCCTGGGCAGCCTGCTGCGCCATGTCCTGGGGAGCCTGTCCGCCGGCGAACTGGTCGACCATGCTCCCGGCCGGCTCGGGAAGCCGCTCCTCGAGGACACCCAGCACTGCCTCGACCGCAGATCGCGATTGATCCTGGCTGAGGCCTGTCCTGCGCGAGACCTCCTGTACCAATTCATCCATGTCTGTACCTCCGCAGCAGCAGCGTCCCGAGGTGCTCCTGGCCGAGCCGCCGCTGTCCAAAACCGACGATAGGATGCCCTCGAGGCGCAGGCCGAACTTCGAGCTCAGGTAGGCAGGTGCCGGGGCAACCTCGTCCGCCGTTGGCGCCCCGCGTCGTTGACAATGGGGCCGGATCCAGATGTCCGACGACGATGTGGAGCCGGCCCCGCCGGCCGAGGCGCTCCTGCTGCCGGCGCTGGCAGCGCTCGATTCAGGTGACATCCCGGCCGCCGTGGCGGCAGCCGAGGACGCCGTGGCCGCGCTCCCCGACCTGGCGGCGGCGCACCACCTGCTCGGCAGCCTTGCCTACGGCGCCCTCGACGATTACCCCCGTGCCCGGCGCCACTTCGAGGAGAGCTACCGCCTGTCGCGCCATGCCAGCGACCTGCGCGCCGCCGCCCGCACTGCGATCGCCCTGGCCACGCTCGACGCGACGAGCAACAACATGCCGGGGATGCGGGGCTGGCTGAGCCGGACCCGGCGCTTGATCGACGAGATCGGCCCTTGCCCGGAGGAGGGCTACTACCACGTCGCGATGGTCGGCTGCGACGTTCCCGACGTGACCGAGCTGGAGGCCAGCGCAGCCCGCGCCCTGGAATTGGCCAGGGAGTTCAGCGACGCGGCCCTGGAGGTCCGCGCCCTCGCAGACAGCGGCCTGGCTCTGATCTCCCTGGGCCGCACCGCGGAGGGGCTGGCGCGCATCGACGAGGCGCTCACCGCGGTCCTCGCGGGCGAGGTCCGCGACCTGGGGACCATGGGTCTGACCTGCTGCGCGGTCGTCACAGCCTGCGAGCGGCTCGGCGACATGGACCGCCTGACCAACGTGATCGAGGCGCTGCGCCGCATGTCCACGGAGCGCTTCCGAGGCTTCTCGCCGCCCATCCTCACAACCCACTGCCACCAGACTTATGGCGGGATGCTCTGCGAAGCGGGCCTCTGGCAGGAAGCGGAGGTCGAGCTCCACCGCGCGGTCGAGGCCAGCCAGTGTGCGGGGCACCGCGCCGCCGCCATGGCCCGCCTCGCCGAGCTTCGCATCGACCAGAACCGCGTTGACGAGGCGGCCGAGCTACTGCGCGGCTGGGAGGACCGGCTCGAGGCCGCTGGCGCGCTGGCCCGGCTTCACGACGCCAGGGGCGAGCTCGATCTCGCCGCCTCCACGCTGCGGTGGACGCTCCGAGAGCGCGAGACGGACCTGGCCAGCTCGGCGCCGCTGCTGGCGCAGCTGGTCGATGTCGAGCTCCGGCGCGGCCGCACCCAGGCAGCGGAGGAGGCGGCATCCCGCCTGGAGCAGCTCGCCGAGACGCTCGCGTCGGCGGAGACCCGGGCGCTGGCCCTGGTCTGCCGCGGCCGGGTCCAGGCCGCCGCCGGCGGCGACGCCGAGGCGGCGCTGGTGGCGGCGCTGCGCCAGCTCGGGAGCGGGAAGCGGCCCCGGCTCCGCGGCGAGATCCACCTCGCCCTCGCGGAGGCCGAACGGGACCGGAACGCGGCGGCCGCCATCACCGAGGCGCGGGCCGCCCTCGCCATCTTCGAACGGCTGGGTGCGCGCCGTCAGGTCGATCGCGCAGCCGCGCTCCTCCGCTCCCTCGGGGTGAGCGTGCGGCAGTCGGAGGCCGCGGGCGCACCGGATGCGCTCAGCCGGCGGGAGCGCGAGGTGGTGCCGCTCCTCGCCGAGGGGCTGTCGAACGGCGAGATCGCGGCCCGGCTGTTCATCACGCCGAAAACCGTCGAGCACCACGTCACCAGCATCCTCGGCAAGCTGGGCCTGCGCTCCCGGGCCGAGGTGGCCGCTTGGGCGGCGGTCAGGCGGACGCGGAGCCCGGCCAACGCCGGGCTCGGCACCGCCGGCGGGTCAGACCGCGAGCGCGGGCTGCCGCTCGCGTGAGCTCGACAGCACCCGCACGAAGAAGATCGCGATTACCACGGCGCTGATGATCAGCGTCAGGTGGAACCCCCAGTCCACCTCGACCAGCGCGACCAGATTGGGGCCGATCGCGCGGTGGAAATTCACATGCGGCCACCAGTTCAGCAGCGACCAGGCTATCGCGAGGTAGGTCACCAGCGTCAGGGCCGGCGCTTGCCCGGCCTGCTGAAGGAGCCGGCCGCCGAAGACCAGGAAGGCGACGCCGGCGCCGAACGCCAGTGCCTCGAACACGGCGGGGACCAGCAGGAACGGGAGCAGGCTGGCGGGGGGCGTCGGGGCGCCCGGTGGGTCGGGCCAGATTACGCGCGAGAGCGCAAAGGCGGGGATGGCGAACCCCACCGCAATGAGTGCGGCCAGGAGCTTCCGGTTCATCGTTTCCTCCTCAGGCAACGAGCGGTTGACGAGGTTCCTCCGTCGCCTGCCGCCGGCGCAGGACGGCGAGGTGGAGGCTGCCGCTGCAGTCGAGCTCGGGCGACCGCCCGGCATTGCTCTTGCACCAGACGGCGACGCAGAGGCTGCGGAGGCGTCGCAGGATCGCGAGCAGATCGGGATCGGCTGAGATGGGGTCCGCCCCGCCGGCCGGGAGCGCGCTCAGGTCCCACTCCACCGGCCCCGAGCAAGCCGACTCGAAGTCGATCAGCAGATGCCGACCGCGGCGGACCAGGAAGTTGCCGCGATGTGGGTCGCCGTGCAGAGTCTGGGGGTCGAGCTGCCGGCCCCGAATGGCGCCGGTGAGGCGTCGGTGCTCTGCGGTCAGGAAGTCGCGGTCGCCCGGCGGCAGCGCGGGCAGCGCGGTGGGATCGGCCAGGAGCCGACCGGCCCGCCTGACCTGTCGGTCCAGGAAGCTGGGCAGTGGTGCGCGATAGCGGTCGAGGACCGCGTGCACGTCCCGCAGCGCCCGCCGTGCGGACCCCGGGTCGAACGCAGACTCGGGGTCGCGCTCCTGGTAGCGCCAGAACGTGAGCGCCTGCTCGCTATCCCAGTGGACGGTCGCCGACAGCTCCTGGCTGGGGGGCACGACTGGCGCTCCGGCGCCGGCCAGGTGCTGCGCGATCGCCAGCTCGACGGACAGCGCCGCCGCCCCGGCCGGCCGCTGCCTCGTGTGGCAGACCTTGGCGACCACCGGCAGCGGGGCCAGGTGCACGATCGTGTTGTTGCAGTCGCTGAGGACGCGCGGTTCCGATGCGAGGAGGCCGTGCCGGCGAGCGACGGCCGTGGCGGCCCGCAGCGCCAGCGCCTGGCGTCCAGCCCGGCTCCTGCAATTGTTCATGGTTCGGAGGTTCGCGCACGACCGTTCGACCCCGAATCGGGCGATCCCCCCAATCCCACCCCCAGAGCTGTCCTGGGGGTGCCGGCGCTTGCCGGCCGCGGGTCCGCCAGGCGTGACCGACGCCGGCGGTCCCGCGACGGAGTCGGACGAGCCACGCATTCCCTTCACGACGGCCGCCCGCAGTCGCACATGGTGGCCGTGCTCGTCGTCGCCGGCCTCGCGGTCCGGGCGGCGAGCCCGGACGAACCGGCGGCCGCGGGGGTCCGCTGAGGTCGCGCAGACTGCGATTGGCGTCGAGCCCAATTTGGCCGCCCGAGGGGTGTGTAAGCTGTCGATCGTGACGAGGCTGAAAGCCGCTGATCCGTCCGCGGACTCCGAGGCGATCTCCGGAAAGCCTGTGTCCCGGCGCGGGCAGCGGACTCGCGAGGCCCTCGTGCAGGCGGCGCTCCAGGTCTTCGCAAGAGACGGGTTCTTCAACGCCAGGATCACCGACATGACGGCTGTCGCCGGCGTGGCGAATGGCAGCTTCTACACCTACTTCGACTCCAAGCTCGCTATCTTCCATGAGGCAGCGGAGCGGATCCTGACCGCCTCGGTCGAGACCGTGCGCGGCGAGCCTGCCGACGTGCGTGACCCGGTGCGCGACATCTACTGGGCCAACCGCTCGTTCATGCTCGAGTACCAGCGCCAGGCCGGCATGATGCGTGCGATCGAACAGACGACGCCGTTCGACCCGCGGATCCAGGAGCTCCGGCGCCGCAGCTGGGCCGTCGGGCTCGGCCGCACCGTGCGCCGCATCCGGCAGCTCCAGCAGGCCGGCCTCGCCGACGCCGCCATCGACGCCGAGTTCACCGCCACGTGCCTGGGAGCAATGGTCATCCGCGTCTGCTACGCCTCGTTCGTGCTCTCGGAGATCCCGGTGGACGTGGACCGTGCGGTGATCACGGCGACGCGCATCTGGGTGAAGGCGATCGGGCTCGACCCGGCTCCGCTGGACGGCGTGCCGCAGGGGACGGACCCGCTGCCGATCCGGGGCTGACACCGGGTTCTGCTCACGTCGTGAGCCAGAACTCGCCGACGGGCGTCACGCCCGCGTCCAGCGGTCGGGCGGCGCCGCCGTCGGGCAGGGTCGCTCGGCCGATCCCGCCCACGGCCATCCGACCGGCCACGATCCAGACCGCCTGGGTCAGCCAGATGTACGGGAGGTCCGCCCCAAGCCGTGAGGCAACCATCCGATAGGCGGCGGTGCGAACCGTCGGATCCACCTGCGTGCGCCCGGCCAGAAGGGCCGCTTCGATCACGGGGTCCCTGTTCCGGGCGAAGTTGAGTGCCTGCTTCCCGACCGGGGCGGCGGTGGCGCTGCTCCACCAGATCAAGTTGGCGTCTGGGTCCGGGCAGTTGAACTGGCGCCAGGCGTAGGCCTGGAAGTTGCCGACGATCGCGTTCAGGATGAATGGACTCTGCTCGAAGAAGACGTCTTCGGTCTGGATGCCGACCTCCCTCCACATCGCTCCCAGGAGCTCGTTCCCCGCGCGGGCCTTGGGCGTGTTCACGTTCCCGTGCTTGAAGGAGATCGGGCCCTTTTCCCGCTTGTACTCTGCGACCAGGGCTCGGGCCCGGGCCGGATCGTAACCGGGGTACCCGGTGGGGGTGTAATACGGCGAGCCCCGCACGAACGGCCCGTCGGCTGGCCTGGTCAGCCCGTTGGCCAGCGTCCTGATGAACCTCTCGCGGTCCGTCGCGCAGGCCAGCGCCTGGCGCACCCGGATGTCGTCCAGCGGCGGCGCGGTCGTGTTCAGCATGACGAAGCCCATGTCCGGCTCGCCCTGGGTCGAGTTCAGGTCGTTGATCTGGTGGAACTGGGCATCGTGCATGAGGTCGGCGACGTTCTGGGTGTCGCTGGAGTGCATGACATCGATGTTGCCGGCCCTGAGGCTGTTCACCCTGGACTGCGCGTCCGGGATCGGCTTGAAGGTGATCGAGTCCAGGTAGGGCAGGCCGGGCCGCCAGTAGTTGGGGTTGCGGGTGGCGGTGAAGTGGTCGCCCGGGACCCACTCTTTGAACACGAACGGGCCGGTCCCGACCGGCGCCGTCTTCCCGGAGGTGTCGGCGAGCTGCTTCAGGCCGACCATCATTCCCTCTTTGACGGTCAGGAGGAACGGGAAGGGCACCCACGGCGTGTGCATCGTGATCAGCACCGTCAGCGGGTCGATGGCCGTGACGTCCGACAGGTTGAAGAGGGCAGGCCCGTCGAGCGGCTCCCTGGCCAGCCCGAGCAGGTTGACTCTGACCGTATTGGCGTCCAGCGGGCTGCCGTCGTGGAACTTGATGCCGGGCCGGAGCTTGATCGTCCACTCGGTGTAGTCGGTGTTGGGGGCAATTGAGAGGGCCAGGTAGGGCTTGATCGAGCCGTCCGCGGCCTGGGTGAAGAGCGGGTCGTACACGGCGCGGGCGTAGGTCAGGCCGGTGGCGTCCCACGCGCCCACGCGCGGATCGAAGCTGTTGATCTCGGCCTCGGTGGCGAAGGTCAGGCTGCCGCCCCGCCGGGGCCCGACGGATGTCTGCACTACCGGCGCCTGGCCGGCGCCGCACGCATCGAGGACGGCGGCGACCGTGCCCGGGATCAGCACGCCGCCCACGGCGGCGCGGCCGCCATGCCGCAGGAACGTTCTCCGGTTGTAGCGCTTGGTCATCGTTCCAGACTCCCCGCGGTGGAGACTGACCGTCGCATGGGACGGCGCCGCGTCGCCATACGGTAGCCGTAGTTGGAATTGGCGTCAAGTTCATTTTCAGCCGTCCAGCGCACCGGCTTCCCGCAGCGGTTGGCCAGGCACCTCAGCGACGAGTATCCGTTCGTGCGGCCCGACGAGGCGCAGGCGATGGGGCGGCCAGCCGTGCGAAGTCGCTCCTTGAGAGCGGGTTCTGCGTCGGAAGCATCTGGGCTGACGGCGGGCCCTGGATGCACTAATCGCCCGGCGTGACCACCCCGGATTCGTACGCGTACACCACCGCCTGGGCGCGGTCCCGAAGGCCCAGCTTCGGCAGGACACGGCCGACGTGCGTCTTCACCGTCGCCTCACTCAAGGACAGGCGCTCGGCGATCTCTGCGTTGCTCAACCCGCGCGCCAGCAGGACCAGCACCTCCCGCTCGCGCGACGTCAGCCGCTCCACCTGGACGCCGGCGGCGGCCGCCGCCTGCCCCGGTCGGGCGAACCGCTCGACCAGCCGTCTCGTGATGGACGGCGCCAGCAGCGCGTCGCCCACCGCCACCACACGAACGGCGGCCACGAGTTGCTCCGGCGTGACGTCCTTGAGCAGGAAGCCGCTCGCGCCTGCCCGCAGCGCGCCGTAGACGTACTCGTCCAGGTCGAACGTGGTGAGCATCACCACGCGGCAGACGGCGCCGGCGTCAGCCAGGATGCGCTGCGTCGCCGCGATGCCGTCCAGCTCGGGCATCCGGATGTCCATGAGCACCACGTCGGGCCGGGACCGGCGGGCCAGGGCCACCGCCTCCTCGCCGTCCCTGGCCTCGCCGACCACCCGCAGGTCGTCCTGCGCCTCAAGGATCATGCGGAAGCCGGCGCGGACCAGCGCCTGGTCGTCAGCGATCAGGACCCGAAGCTCACTCACGCCGGCTCCATCGGGAGCCGCACGCGCACGGCGAAACCCCGGCCCGGGCGCCGCCCGGCCTCCAGCGAGCCGCCATAGATAGCGACGCGCTCCCGCATCCCGAGCAGTCCCCGCCCGGTGCCGCCTTCCGGAGCAGCCACGGACGGGCCTTCGTCGAGCACGTCCAGCCGGAGCTCGCGGTCGCCGTAGTCCAGCGCGACCTCGGTGCGGGCGCCGGGCGCGTGCTTCAGCGCGTTGGTCAGCGCCTCCTGGACGATCCGGAAGATGGTCAGGTCGAGGCCGGGCGGGAGCGGACGCGGGATCCCGGTGATCCAGAGCTCCACCGGCTGGCCGGCCGCGACCAGCCGCTCCACGAGGGAGCCGATCTGGCCTGCGCCCGGCTGCGGCGCGAGGGACGGCTCCCTCGGCCCGTCGGTGAGCAATTGGAGCAGGTGGCGCAGCTCCCGGAGGGCCTCACGGCCGCTCGCCTCGACTGCCAGCAGCGACTCGCCGGCGGCCTCGGGGGTCTTCGGCAGCACCTGGCGGGCCGCCCCGGCCTGGACGACCATCACGCTCACGCTGTGCGCGACCACGTCGTGCAGCTCGCGCGCGATGCGGCTGCGCTCGGCGGCCGCAGCACCGGCCATTGCGATCTCGCGTTCCCGCTCCAGCCGCAGGGCCCGCTCGCGCATCGCCTCCGCCCTGACGGTCGGCACGCGGATCGCACCGCCCACCAGCCAGGCCGGCAGCAGCAGGACGAACGGCACCAGGACAGGCGATATCGGCGGGGCGTGCCCCTGCCCGTGCTCAAGCACGATCGCGATCGCAATGACGGAGGCCGCCGCGGCTGTCGCCGCCAGGGAGAGCGCTCGCCGCCGGCTGTGGGCGCCGAGCGAGTAGGCCCCCACGGCGAGCGCGGCGATGGTGGCCGCACCATTTGCGGCGTAGGAGGCGGCCAGGAAGGCCGCGACCTGCGCTGCAAAGCAGGCCAGAGGGAACCGGCGCCGCAGCAGCAGCGGCAGAGGGACAAATGGCGCGAAGACGGCGCCGATGTTGCCCTGCTGCACCGCGTCGAGCGGCACAAACGTCCCCGCCGTGAGCAGGAGCACCAGGGCGCCATCCACGATCCACGGGCTCAACCCGGTCAGGGCTCGCCAGGCCCTCCGGTCGACCACCATGGCCGCACTGTACTGGCCCGCGAACGCGCTGGCATCCCTCGCGAGTGGTAGTGCGCCTGCGCCGGCAGGCGTACTTCGCCCGTACGTTGTACGGGAATTGCGCCATCCGGCGGACGAACCGGCGCCGTTCCGCTCCTAGCGTGGCCGCCATGATCAAACCGTTTGTCGGCGTCGTGACCATGGCAGGTCTGATCGCCGCGTGTGGCCCGGCGGCCGGCAGCGCCCACACCGCCAGTTCGGCGAAGGCCAACCCGCCACCCGACTCCAACTGCCTGGTCCCGCCGGCCACGTGCTACACGCCGCGGGTCTTCCGCACCGCCTACGGCATCTCGCCGCTGCTCGAGCGCGGGATCGACGGTGGCGGACAGACCGTGGTGATGCCGGAGGTCGTCCAGCAGCCGGGTCCGGACGCCAGCGACATCCGCCAGGACCTGGCGCGATTCGACAGCCTGTTCGGCCTGCCCAGCGCGCGGCTGGGGGTGGTGAACAGCCTCGCCGGCTCCGCCTCACCCTGGCTGGCGAACGGTGAGGAGGTGGAGGACGCCGAGATGGTGCACGCGGTCGCCCCGGCGGCCGCGATCACTATCGTCCTGGTCAGGCAGTCGGCGGTGACGAGCCCCGCGGACTTCGCCACGGCGCTGACCGCGTTCCTCCGGCTCGGCGCGACCCTCGGCGGCGTGCTCTCGATCAGCGCCAGCATCGGCGAGCACTACCTCACTCCCGCCGAGGTGGCCGAGGTGGCCGCGGCGTTGCAGCTGGACCGGGATCATCACGTCACTGTGGTGGCCGCCTCTGGTGACAAGGGCGTGGCCAGCGGCCTGCACTTCGGGACAACTACCCCGGTGAAGGAGGTAAGCCTGCCGGCCTCCGACCCCCTGGTGCTGGCCGCCGGCGGCACCAGCCTGACCGCCGACCGGGCCTCCGGTGCATATATCGGTGAGACCGCGTGGAACACTCTGCCCGCGCCACCCTCGCCCGACGACGGCTCGTCCGCCTCGGGCGGCGGGTTCAGCCACCTCTTCGCCCGGCCCAGCTACCAGGACGGCGTCCCTGGTGCCGAAGCCACCCGTGGGGTACCGGACGTCGCCGGTGACGCGGCCTTCGACACCGGCATGGCCGTGGCCGCCGGCAGCGGCCTCGCCGGCCCGACCATCGTGCGCCCGGCCACGGGCACCAGCGCCGCGGCCCCCTTCTGGGCCGGGCTGGTCGCGCTGGCCGACCAGCTGGCGCACCGGCACCTAGGCTTCATCAACCCCGCCATCTACCAGATCGCCGGCGGCTTGCAGGACCACAAGGCCTTCCACGACGTAACCACCGGCGACAACACGTTCGTCTTTCCGCCCACCACGCTTGCCGGCTACCAGGCAGCACCCGGCTGGGACCCGGTCACCGGATGGGGAAACCCGGACGCTCAGGTACTCGTGCCCCTTCTTGCCCGCTACGCCAGCGGCTGACACTGCACTGCATCTCAAGCCTCGGGCAACGGCGGAGTCAATGAGATGCGGTGCTGCATCCTATGGGGGAGGGGCAGAAGCGGCTCGGCCTGCTGTCGCTCGTTGGCGCCCGGGCCGGGCCTGACCAGCACCTCGCCCGGCTTGATCACCTCGCCGCAGTGCGTGCAGCGTAGCTCGGCGTGGGCGTCATGCCCACAGGCGGAATGCACCACGACCATCGGCGGCCCGGCCGGCGGCGCGGCGTGCTCGTCGCCCCACGCCAGCAGGGCGACGAGGACAGGGCTGACGTCGCGGCCGGCGCGGGTTGGGATGTACTCGAACGACTCCGGGTGCTCGCTGTACCGCCGGCGCTCGAGCAGGCCGTGGTCCACCAGCATCTGGAGACGGTCGCTGAGGATGTTCGGCGCGATGCCGACGTTGCGCCGGATGTCCGCGAAGCGTCGGCGGCCGAGCAGGACCTCGCGCATCACGAGCAGCGTCCAGCGCCCACCCAGGATGGCCAGCGCCCCTGCGACCGAGCAGTTTTGGTCCTCGAAGGCACGGTAGGGCACGGTAGTCAGGGGCGTGGTGCTCGCCCGGCGAGCCCGTCTTCCCATCCTCCAGTCGAACCGCGAGTGCGACGCACCATGCTCCCATCTTAGGCTCACTTGGTTGCATTTCGCTACTTCCTTCCGCCATGCTGGACCAGATTGCAAACTGCAACTGACCGGCCGAGCGGCGCGCCGGTGGGAGGTGACGGATGGAGCGGCGCTGGAAGGTACTGGTCGTGGTCTCGGTCGCCGTGCTCATGGCGAGCCTGGACCTCTTCATCGTCAACTTCGCGTTCCCGAGCATCCGGCGCGAGTTTTCCGGCACGAGTGCGGCTGAGGTCTCGTGGGTCCTCAACGCCTACGCGATCGTGTACGCCGCGCTGCTCGTGCCAGCCGGCCGCCTGGCCGACCTCGCGGGGCGCCGTCGCGCGTTCCTGGTCGGCATGCTGCTCTTTCTGGTCGGGTCGGCGCTGTGCGGGGCCGCTCCGTCCGTGCCGGCGCTCATCGGCGCGCGGGTCATCCAGGCCGCGGGCGCCGCGCTCCTCACGCCGGCCGCTCTGGCGCTGCTGCTCGTGGAGTTCCCGCCTCGGGAGCGTGCGCTGGCGATCGGCATCTATGCCGGTGTCGGGGCCGCCGCCGCTGCCGCCGGGCCGCCGCTCGGCGGTGTGCTCGTGCAGGGCAGCTGGCGGCTCGTGTTCCTGGTCAACGTCCCGGTCGGCCTCGCCGCGCTGGGGTTCGCGATGTACATGCTGCGTGAGAGCCGCGACCCGGCGGTCGGCCGCCCGGACCTCCTCGGCGCGGCGCTCCTCGCGGTCACGATCGGGCTGATCTCGCTCGGCCTGGTCCAGGCGCCGGACTGGGGCTGGGGAAGCGCCTCCACGTTGTCCGCGCTCGGGGCCGCGGCGGTCGGCGTCGGCGTCTTCTGGGTTCGCTGCCTCCGGCACCCGTCGCCGGTCGTGGACCCATCGATGCTGCGGGTGCGGTCCTTCGCCATGGCCACCGGCGCCCAGGTGCTGTTCTCCGCGGGGTTCGCCGCGATGCTCCTGGGCAACGTGCTCTTCCTGACGGGGGTCTGGAGGTACCCGGCCCTGACGGCCGGTTTGTCGCTGTGGCCGGGTCCGCTCATGGCCGCGACGTTCGCACCTCTGGCGGGCAGGCTGGCCGGCCGGTTCGGGCAGCGGAACCTGGCTGTGCTCGGGATCGGCTTGTTCGCGCTGGCCGGTGTCTGGTGGCGCTGGCGCCTCGGCGCCACCCCCGACTACCTGGCAGCGTTCCTGCCCGCCCAGATCGTCGGCGGCGTGGGGGTCGGTCTGACGCTGCCCTCGCTGACCAGCGCCGCGGCCGCCTCGCTGGCGGCGCCGCGCTTCGCGACCGGCTCCGCCGTGCTGAACATGGCGCGTCAGATCGGGTTCGTGCTCGGCGTGGCGATCCTCGTCGCAGTGCTCGGGACGCTGAGGACAGCGGACCCCATCCGGGCGTTCGACGGTGGCTGGCTGTTCATGGTCATCGCCGCGGGCCTGGGCGTCCTCGCGGCGCTCGCCATCGGCGACGTGCGCCGGCCGGCCCCGGTCGAGCCGGTGCGGTCCGAGCCGGCCCCCGCGGAGGCGGGCCCGTGAGCGGGCCCGCCGATGGATGGCGTTTCGACGACCACACGACCCCGCACGAGGGCCGGGAAGGCTCATGGCGGGCGCTGATCCGCCCCGAGCTGAGCGGCTTCGGCGGTACGCACGGCGGCCACCTGGCGGCGCTCGCCCTCCGCACGATGCAGCACCTGGTCGCCGGCAGCGGGCGACCGCCGAGGTCCATGACAGTCCACTTCCTGGCGCCCGTCGAGCCGGGGCCGGTCGAGCTCACCCCGCGCCTGGAGCGGTCTGGCGCCTCGATGGCGTCTGCCTCGGTGCGCCTCGAGCAGCACGGCGGGTCGGTGGCGGTGGCCCTGGCTTCGTTCGGACGCCCGCGGCCGTCGCTCGAGCACGCCGCCGCCGCCATGCCGGCGGTGCCGCCGCCGGAGCGGTGCCAGACGCTCGTCGAGAAGCCGGTCCCCGACGCCTTCGGCATGCTCGTGGAGCACCGCCTGGCCGCGCCGCCGCTCCCCCTGTCCGGCGGTGACCGCGCCGAGATCGTCTTCTGGATGCGCCTCGTCGAGGACCGCCCCATCGATGCCCTGTCGGCGTGCATGCTCGCGGACGCCGCGGTCCCCGCGCTCTACGGGCGGCTCGACAGGTTCGTACCGGTGCCCACGGCCGACCTCACGGTGCACTACGCCGGCGTCGCCGAGGCGCCGGATCGCTGGGTCCTGGGCGCGTTCCGGACGTGCTGGGCCGCCGAGGGATACGCGATCGAGGAGGGCGACCTGTGGGCTGCGAACGGCCGGCTGGTCCTCCGGACCCACCAGCTGCGCCGGATCCTCGGCGACCGCCGAGAGCGGCCAGGACGCTAGGACCCGTGACGCCCCGACCAGGCCCGCGGGCACTGGCATCGGGCCTCCGACGCCAGCTGGCGTCCGCCCTCCGTCCGCGCCCCCGTGCGGATCGGGGGGCATTCCTACGCGGCCAAGAACTTGAGGACGTCGCGCGCAAAGTCGCGCGCGTGCTGGAACAGTGAGGATCAGCGATGGTGGCGGCGGGTGGGTTCGAACCACCGACAACACGATTATGAGTCGTGTCCTCCATCGCACAGCCATCCCCTGAAATCGTTGGAGCGCCCAGCGGGGCAGAGTCGTTCCTTTAGAGCGGATTCCGCGTCGGAAGCCGTCGCGCTGATGCCGGCGGCTTGCTGCCCTCCCTGACGGCCGTCACCGCCGCGGCGGCGGCCGCGATCTGCCACACGATTTCGCCTGCTCATGCCTTCGGCGTGGGCGGCCCTGCGATGACGTGTGAGACGGATGCTTCGCCGCGAACTTATTACGAGGCAGCATTTCGGCATCATTGTGCTGGCGTGCGCGGCCCCGGCACGCGGTATGCAATCTGACGACCATCAGAGTAAGGTCGAAGCCAGCGGTAAGGGGCAATGAGCCAGACGGATCAGCCCTACCGGATCGATCGTCGGTGGATCCGGATGGGAGCCATTGCATTGCGCGCGGGAGCGGCCGGGGTAGATGCGGGCCGCCTCCTCGGGAGGATGGCCAGAGATGCGGCTAATCATTGGTTGGTGCCTGGGCAACCGACCGGTAGTACTGCTGTTCGCGCTGATCGCCATGGGCGCTGGCCTGGTCAGCGTGTTCCGACTCAATCAGGAGTTCCTGCCGTCAGTTGAGTTTCCCACGGTCTTCATCCTGACAACCGAGCCGGGTGCCGGCCCGGAGGTCGTGGATCGCGACGTGACTCAGCCGACCGTTAGCAACCTGGAGGGACTGACCGACCTCAAGCACGTCATCAGCACGTCCTCACAGGGCTTCTCAGAGCTCGAGTTGGATTTCAGTCTCAACAGCTCCCTGAAGGACGATGCGGACGCGGTGAGCCAGCGGATGTCACGTCTGCCGCTGCCACCGAACGTGGGGAAGCCCCTCATCCAGACCTTCAATTTCGCTGCGGCGCCGACCATGACGTATTCGCTGGCCGCGACCGACGGCGGACTGGTGCGGGCGACGAGAGAGGCCAATGACGTCATCGTCCCCGCCCTGAACGGTGCCAGTGACACTGCCCAGGTCAAGGTCGTCGGGGGCGAGCAGAGCGGCATCACCATCACGCTGGATCCGGATCGTCTCACGGCCAGGGGAATCTCCCCGGTGCAGGTGCAGCAAGCCCTGGCGGCGAACCAGGTCGATCTCCCGGCGGGGGCCACCGTGCGAGCCGGCACAACCCTTCCAGTCGAGGTGCTGGGATCGCTGCGGACCGTCGACGACCTGCGCAACTTCGTCGTCGGGCCGCAGCAGCCTTCACTTCCGGCCGCCGTGACGAGCTCTGGAGCGTCCGCGGCCTCCCCTGGCACCACGAACCCGGTCTCGCCCGGCCCTGCAGCCATCCCGGTGAGGCTCGGGGACGTGGCCCGCGTCAGTGAAGCAACGGCTCCGCTCAACGGCATCTCCCGCACGGACGGGGTCCCTTCGCTGGAGATCCAGGTGATTCGCGCTTCCAACGGGAACGCTGTGACGGTCTCCAACGACGTCAAGTCACGCATCCAGCGGCTCAAGCTCGATCCCGCCGACAACTTGCGGCTGACCCATGACGCGGCCGACGACATCCGGGCCTCGATCAACGACCTGCTCCTGGAAGGCTTGATTGGGGCATTCCTGGCGGTGCTGGTCATCTTTCTCTTCCTCAGAAGCGTGCGCGCCACGCTCGTCACCGCGGTATCGCTTCCCGCCAGCGTGCTCGTCGCGATGCTCGGAACGAATCTCGGAGGGTTCTCGCTCAACATCATGACGCTGGCCGGTCTGACCGTGGCGATCGGCAGAATCGTCGACGACGCGATCGTGGTGCTCGAGAACAGCGTCCGCCACCTGCAGCAGGGCGAGGCGCCGCGCCAGGCGGCTCTCAACGGTGCGTCAGAGGTCGCGACCCCGGTGATCTCGAGCACGCTTGCCACTGTCGCGGTGTTCCTGCCGATTGGACTCGTGGGCGGGATCATCAGCAGGTTCTTCCTCCCCTTCTCGGTGACCGTGGCCATCTCTCTCGTGGCTTCCCTTCTGGTAGCCCTGACAGTCATACCGGTGCTGGTGAGCCTCTTCCTCCAGGGCCGGCACCGGCTCGCGGCGGAGGGAGGGAACCTCGCCCGCGTGTACCGGCCGGTCCTGGCGTGGTCCCTCCACCGGCGGCTCAACAAGGCGGCAGTGCTGGCAGTCTCAGCCGTGCTCCTGGTCGGGTCCGCTGCGCTGGTGACCGAGGTTCCGAAGAACTTCTTCGGATTCGGCGGCTCGGCGCAGATCACCGGCGTGATCACGCTGCCGGCGGGCACGTCGACCGACCAGTCCAGCGAGCGGATGAAGCCCTTCGAGGCGGCAGCCAGGAGCGACCGCAACGTGCAGCTTGTGCAGGTCACCATGTCCAGCAGCAACTACGGGGCCCTCACGTCGTCCTTCGAGACGAACGTGGCCCGCGTCAACCTGCTTCTCAAGAGCAAGGCCGGCGCCGAGGACACCGCCGGTCGTCTCAAGCGGAAGCTGGACGAGCTGTATGGTCCGGGCAGCTCGACGCTGACGGTATCCAGCGCCGGTCCGCCGTCGAATACGTTCACGGCCGGCGCCCGAGGCAGAGATCCAGCCGCCTTGAGGAAGGCCTCGGACATGCTGGTGGCCGAGCTTCGCAAGGACCCCGAGCTCACGAACGTCAAGTCGAACCTGGCAGCGGAGAAGCCCGAGCTCGTCGTCACGGTGGACGCGTCCAGGGCTCAAGCGCGAGGACTCAATCCGGAGGTCCTGGCGCCCTCGATCTCGAATGCGCTCACGCTCCAGCCAGTGGGGAGGCTCGGCGCCAACGGGCCCACGGTCTCGCTGCAGCTCGACCCCAACGCGGTGACCGCCGAGAAGCTCTCGAACCTGACAGTGGCTCCTGGCACGGCGCTCCGGGATGTCGCGACCGTCGGCGATCAGTTCGCACCCACGGCGGTGGATCGGACGGACGGCACCGAGCAGGTCTCGGTGACCGCGACGATCACTGCTACGGACAGCTCAGGGGCCACGAGCCGCGCGGCCGCGCAGATCCAGAAGTTGAATCTGCCGGCCGGGGTGTCCCTGGGCACAGGTGGCGGCCTTCAGGACGAATTCAACGACAGCTTCGCTCAGATGTTGTCTGCGATCGCGATCGCCATCGGCCTCGTCTTCATCATCCTCGTCGCCTTCTTCCGCTCGGTGGTCACCCCGTTCGTGATCCTGACGACGATGCCGCTGTCTCTGATCGGGGCCTTCACCGCGCTCTTCGTGTTCCACCAGGCGCTCGGCCTCCCAGCCCTGCTCGGGATCCTGATGGTATTCGGGATCGTGGTCAGCAATGCGGTCCTGCTGGTACACGTGGCGGACGAGGCCCGGAGCACCCACACGCTCGAGGACGCCCTCATCCTGGCGGGCACCCTCCGCGTCCGGCCGATCCTCATGACCGCGGCGGCAACCATCTTTGCGCTCCTTCCCGTGGCCATCGGGATCAGCACCGCGGGTGGCGGCGGCCTCATCTCCCAGTCCCTGGCCATCGTCGTGGAAGGGGGGATGATCTCCTCCACCGCACTCACGCTGATCGTAGTGCCGGTCGTCTACAGCATCCTGAGGCGGCGAGCCGCGCCGCCGGTCGAGCGTGAGCCGAGGCCGTCCCCCGTCCGGGGACAGCCCGCCTGAGACGAGGAGTCGATCATGACGGCACCACTGGCGTACCGAGCCTGGACCGGAGCGCTCGTTCTGGTGATCGTGCTCGCTGGCTGCGCCACGGGCACGACCGTGACGCCGCAGGCGATCGGGCGCAGCCGCACGCTGACGGTGGCTGGCTTCAACTTCGCGGAGAGCAGCATTCTGGCGAACATCTACGGGAAGGCCCTGAGGCAGCACGGATATGCGACCCCGTACGAGCTCAACCTCGGAAACCGAGAGGTCGTCGAGCCTGCCCTCGAGAAGGGATCAGTCGACCTCTATCCGGGCTATGCCGCCACCGAACTGGAGTTCATCAACGGCGGCAAGGGCGAAGCAACCAGCGACGTGAACTCCACTCTGACCAGGCTCAACGGCTACCTCTCGACGAGAGGTCTGCGCGCCCTGCAGCCCGCGCCGGCGGTCGACACCAACGGATTCGCGGTGACGCGCGCGACGGCGGATCGCTACCACCTGAGGCGAATCTCCGACCTGCTTCCGGTGGCGGGCGCCCTGACGTTGGGCGGGCCTCCGGAGTGCCCCTCTCGGCCTTTCTGCCAGGCGGGCCTGCAGAAGACCTACGGACTGAACTTCAAGGCCTTCAAGCCGCTCGATGCCGGCGGGGCCCTGAGCAAGGTGGCGCTCGAGAACGGCAGTGTCGACATCGCCCTGATCTTCACCTCGGACGGCGTGATCGCGGCCAAGGATTTCGTGGTCCTGGAGGACGACAAGCACCTGCAGAACGCGGACAACGTCGTGCCGGTCATCCGCTCGTCAGTGGCCGGCGACGACGTCGTGTCTCTCCTGAACGACATCTCCAGCAAGCTGACGACCCAGGATCTCATCGAGCTGAACCAGTCGTCGCAGCTCGACCACGAGGACCCGGACGTGCTCGCTCAGCGGTGGCTGTCGAGCCACGGTTACTAAGCGGGAAGAGCGCGATTTGAGAGCAGGATGAGAACAGGCTGGCGGCGGAGCAGCACGGTCGTGATCGGGTAGCTCGCCGTCGGCCGGCTGCTGGGTGACCGAGGAGGCGGACGAAGCGGGTCGGAACGACCGGTATGAGTGACGCCACGAGCAACAACATGCCGGGGATGCGCGGCTGGCTGAGCCGGACCGGCGCTTGAGGCCGCGGGCGCGCTGGCGCGGCTTCACGACGCCAGGGGCGAGCTCGATCTGGCCGCCTCCACGCTGCGGTGGACGGCTCCGCGAGCGCGAGACGGACCTGGCCAGCTCGGCGCCGCTGCTGGCACAGCTGGTCGATGTCGAGCTCCGGCGCGGCCGCATCCAGGCAGCGGAGGAGGCGGCATCCCGCCTGGAGCAGCTTTCCGAGACGCTCGAAGCGGTTGGCCCGCGGGCGATGGCCTTGTTCTGCCGCGGCCGGGTCGAGGCCGCCGCCGGCGGCGACGCCGAGGCGGCGCTGTGGCGGCGCTGCGCCGGCCCGGGACCGGAAAGCGGCCCCGGCTTCGCGGCCAGATCCACCTCGCCCTAGCGGAGGCCGAACGGGACCGGAACGCGGCGGCCGCCATCACCGAGGCGCGCGGCCGAGCTCCGGGTCCGCGACCCATTGAAGCGCACGACGCTGCACGGTGCGTTGTCGGACAGACGCTGGTGAAAGGACCTGCATCAGCCCGAATCGACTTGCCGAAGGCGAGTGGTGGCGGCGGGTGGGTTCGAACCACCGACAACACGATTATGAGTCGTGCGCTCTACCACTGAGCTACGCCGCCGGACTGACGGGCTCTAGCGCGCGGCGCGAGCCCTCGCCTTCGTCCTGCGCTTCTTCTCGCGGTGCTTGGACAGCGCGACACGCTTCCGCTTGTTCATCCGAGGCTGAGATTCTACCGGGCTCCGTCGGCCCGGCCCCCACGAAGGTTGACAGGACCCTCACCGACGCTACCCTTTGGGCGCCCGGCGGCTGCGGGTAGACCGCCGTCCGGTTGTGCGACGCGATTGAGGAGGAGAGGGTGCCGATGGGTGCTTCACGTCGGTGGCTGCTCATGCTCGCAGCTGCCCTGCTGCCGCTCGCCATGGCGAGCCCTGCCGCGGCCGCCACGCGGGCCGCCGATCCGGGGGCGCCGCTGACGCCGGCGGACGTCGCCCGGCTGTCGGCGGACGCCAGCAAGCGGTCGATCATCGTCTTCCGCAACCAGCATCCCGAGCTCCCCGCTCGGGCCGCCGGGACCGCGGCCAGGGCGGCCGCGGTCGAGTCCGACCAGCGGGCCGTCAAGAGTGAGCTGAACCAGCTGCACAGCAGCGTGCGCAGCTTCCACACGGTCAGCGCTGTCGCGGCCACGATTTCGCAGGCCGAGGCCGACAGGCTCGCGGCGAACTCCGCCGTCCAGGCGGTCGTACCGGACCGGTTCATCGCCCGGCCCGCGCCACGGGCGGACCTGAGCGGGCAGATCCCGGAGCCGTCTAGCGGCGCCGCCACGACAGCTGGGACGACGCAGCTCCAGCAGGTCTGTCCGGCCGACCCGGCGAAGCCGCTGCTCGAGCCCGAGGCCCTGCAGCTCACCAACACCGAGTTCCAGGCCGGCGCCGGCGTGCCGGCCGCGCACGACCTGGTCGACGGAACGGGCGTGACGGTCGCGTTCATCGCGGACGGCCTGGACATCAACAACCCGGACCTGACCCGCAACGGCAGGTCGATCGTCACCGACTACCAGGACTTCAGCGGCGACGGCGTGAATGCCGTGACCGGCGGGGGCGAGGCCTTCGGCGACGCTGCTTCCATCGCCGCCCAGGGCCGCCAGGTCTACGACCTGAGCACCTTCGTGAACCCGGCCCACCCGCTGCCGCCGGGATGCACGATCCAGATCAAGGGCATGGCGCCGGGCGCCAACCTGGTCGCGCTCAAGGCCTTCGGGCTGGGCGGCGCCTTCGACTCGACGATCATCCAGGCGATCGACTGGGCCGTCGAGCACGACCACGTCAACGTGATCAACGAGTCGTTCGGGGCCAACCCGTTCCCCGACGACCTGAACGACCCGGTCCAGATCGCGAACGCCAACGCGGTCGCGGCCGGCATCACGGTCGTCGCCAGCAGCGGCGACGCGGGCTTCACCAACACCATCGGCAACACGGCCGCCACCAGTCCGGTGATCGGCGTCGGGGCCACGACCCAGCTCCGGCTGTATCGCCAGGTCACCGGATTCGGCAGCCAGCTCTCGGCCGGCGGCTGGATCGACGGCAACCCGTCGGCGTTCAGCTCGGCCGGCTTCACGCAGATCGGCCCGAAGACGCTCGACGTGCTCGCGCCCGGCGACCTCGGCTGGGCGCTGTGCAGCTCGAACGTCGCCGCCTTCCTCAACTGCACGGACAACGCCGGCCGGCCGGCGAACATCCAGGTCTTCGGCGGCACCAGCGAGTCGTCGCCGCTCGTGGCCGGCGAGGCGGCCCTCGTCATCGAGGCGTACCGCAACGCGCACGGCGGCGCGTCGCCGTCGCCCGACCTGGTCAAGCGGATCATCACCAGCACCGCGGGCGACCTGGGCATCCCCGCCCAGGAGCAGGGCGCCGGCCTGGCCGATGCGCTGAAGGCCGTGCAGGCGGCGCTGTCGATCCACGACGGCAGCGGAGCGCCCGCCCCTCAGGGCTCCAGCCTCCTGCTCAGCCGGGGCAGCTTCGAGTCCACCGCTCCGGCCGGCAGCCAGCGCAGCTTCCACGTGGCGGTCACCAACACCGGCTCGAGCGCGCAGACCGTCGCCGCGAGCGTACGCCGGCTCGCCGACGACCCGATCGCGACCGACGCCGGCACCGTGACGCTCGACCCCGCGACCGCCCCTACCTTCATCGACTCGGGAGGAACGGCGAGGGAGTTCACCCTCCACCAGTTCACGGTGCCCACCGGCGCCGAGCGCCTCGACGCGGACATCATCTGGGCGGCGCTGGCACAGCCGGCCTCGACCGTGCGCGAGACGCTGTTCGACCCGGCCGGGCGCTTCGCCATGTACTCGATCCCGCAGGGCGCGGGCGCGGGCTTCGGGCACGTCGACGTGCACGATCCGATGCCCGGCACCTGGACCGCGGTCCTCTGGTCCATCAGGTCGGGGCCCGCCGCGTACCACGGCAGTGTCCAGTTCGCCTTCTCCAGCTCCGTCTTCGAGCCCTTCGGGCGAGTGTCGCCGAGCAGCCGTGTCCTCCTGCCGGGTGAGACGGGCACGTTCACGGTGACGGCCAGCACGCCCGCGGTCGCCGGCGACCTCGCCGCCAGCCTGGTGCTCCATGCAAGTGGCGGCTCGCAGACCAGCGTCCCGATCACGCTGCGCGCGCTGGTCCCTCTCGGCCCCGCGGGCGGCACGTTCACGGGCGTCCTGCAGGGCGGCAACGGCCGCTCCGCCACGAACGCCCAGATGTTCTCGTTCCAGTTCGACGTCCGCTCGGGCAGGCCGGCACTGAACCTGGCCCTGACGCTTCGCGACCCGAACTACCGGCTCACCGGCTTCCTGGTCAGCCCGTCCGGCGAGCCGCTCGACGACCAGAGCACGGTGGTCCTGAACGCGGCCGGCCAGATCGCCGGCTTCGGCCAGGTGATGCAGTTCACGCTCCGCAAACCGCAGGCCGGACGCTGGACAGCGATCCTGCGCCTGTCCAAGGGCATCGACGGCACCCACCTCCAGGAGCCGTTCACCGGCCGGATCAGCTTCGACGCCGCGCGCGTGACGGCGCTCGGCGTGCCCGACTCCGCGGGCACGGTCCTCAAGGCCGGTCAGCCGGTCACGGCGGCCATCCTGGTCACCAACACCGGCGTCGCCACGAAGGACTTCTTCGTTGACCCGCGCCTGAACCAGGTCCAGGTGACGCCGCTGCTCGCGAGGGGCGCCACCAACGTCCCGCTGCCCCTGGGGGCGGTGATTCCGAGCTTCGTCGTCCCACCGGGCACCGACCGCATCATCGTCGCGGCCCAGGGCTCGAAGCCGATCGACATGTCCATCCAGGCCGGCTTCGGCGGTCCACGGCGCGAGGGCACGTCGCTGCCGGGCAACTTCGCGATCGCGACCGACGCGGCGCCGCAGGTGGCGCCGGGCTCGTGGGTCGCACTGCCCGAGGAGCTGGGACCGTTCCAGGGCGCCGCTCCGGCCGCGACCGCCAACCTCGCGGTGGTCGCCGAGACGCGCGTCTTCGACGGCGCCGTCACCTCCAGCTCGGGCGACGTCTGGCAGCAGACGGTGAACGCCACCGCGCCGTACACGCCGCTCACGCTGGCGCCCGGCGCCACGGGCCTCATCACGGTCGTGATCATGCCGAGCGCCCCGGTCGGGTCGGTGGTCCGCGGCTCGCTCGAGGTCTCGACCTTCAGCCCGGTGACGGTCAGCGGCGACCAGGTGATCAGCATCCCGTACGCCTACCGCGTGGGCTGATGCCCGAGCGCCGGAGGAGGGGCCGCCGACGCCGCCCCTCCTCCCGGCGCACGCCGCCGGGATGACGGCCGCGCGAAACCGGCCTCCGGGACGATATGAAATGGCCCTCCGGGCCGATTGCCCGGGCCGGCGGCGCGGGCTGGACGTCTACTACCGGCGCCTTTCGCTTGCGCGGGCTGTGTAGTCGCCCCTCGGCGGCGCCCCGCCGTCACGGCGGGGCGCCGGCGCCCGGCCAGCGGGTTCGGGCTCCTGCCGGAGCTCGCGGGAGTCTCCCGCTGACAGCCGGCCCCACGCCACGCGGGCCAGGCTCAGCACCAGGAGCACCGCTGCGGCCGACCACGTGATAGCCGAGACCTGGGGGGAGCTGAAGTCGCTCCCGCCCAGCAGCGCGTGCAGGAACACCAGCGCGCACGCCACGTACGAGAGGCGGTGGATCCACCGCCAGGCGGCGGCGTGGATCCGCCGGCGCAGCCACCCCGTGACCGCGACCACGACGATGAGGTCGAGGCTCAGCGTCCCGAGCCCGAGCGGCAGGGCGCCGAAACCGGCCTGGAAGGGGACCACGAAGTCGACCGGGCGGAGCATGTTCCGCACGTTGCTGTCCAGCAGCAGGAAGACCACGTGGAACAGTCCCAGCGGGATCCAGAGGAGCGCCGTGAACTCGTGGGTGGCGCGCACCGCCCGGTTGGTCGCCAGCCAGTCCAGGACCGCGCTGCGGAGTGCCAGACCCGTCAGCAGTGAGATCCCGAGGGCCGCCGTCGCGCCCAGGCCGCTGACCCGAGCCAGGATCCACATGAAGGTGTCGATGTTCACGGGGCGCCGCCGGCAGAGATTCTCAGGAGATGTTCGACTCCGTGACCGGGGCCGAGGTCGTGGTGCGAACGGCCGGGCCCAGCGTGACCTGTCCGGTCTCGGGGTGAAGGGAGGGCCGCAGCGGCGCCGAGCGGTCCTTGACGTGGCCTCCGATGTAGCCTGCCGAGGCCCACGTGGCCAGCACGGTCAGGCAGACGGCACCTCCTTTCAGCGCCCAGGCCGGGACACCTCTCACGGCACCGTTGCCGCCACCCCCGCCGCCGCCTTGAGGAACGGCACCCGGTCGAAGGTCTGCCCCAGGATCTCCCTGGCGTCCGCCCCCAGGTGGGTGTTCAGGATCTCCTGGTACACCGACCGGAAGTCGACGCTGTACTTGATGTTGCCCGTGCCGTCCAGCCTGGACAGGTTGGGCACCTGACCGTACAGGCCGCCCTGCACCGGGTTGCCCATGAGCAGCATCGCGGCGGCCGCGCCGTGGTCCGTCCCGCCGCTCGCGTTCTCCTGCGGCCGCCGGCTGAACTCGGACCACGTGGCGAGGAGGACCTTGTCGGCCATCCCGTGCATGCTCAGGTCCTGGTAGAACGCGGACACCGATTGGTCCAGGTAGCCCATCAGGTCGTTGTGGCGCTGGAGCTCGGTCTGGTGCGTGTCGAAGCCGCCGAGCGTGACGTGCAGCAGCTTCACGCCGGCGCCGCTGGTGATCAGCGACGCGGCCAGCTGGAGCGCGGCGCCCAGCTCGGTCTTCGACGGGTAGACCAGTTTCGCGTTGTCCGAGTACTTGACGCTGGACTGCCTGGCCACGGCGTTCCGGACGCTGGCGATCGACTGCTCGACGGTCGAGATGGCCGTGTCGAAGAGCGCGCCGTAGATGCCGGGCGTGCCCTTCCAGACGGTGCCGGCCACCGACTCGACCTTGCTGCCGCCCTGGAAGCCGAACGTCCGGGAGTTGTCGATCACCGAGACGGTCGCGTGGAGGTCACGCAGGGTGCCGGGGATGTCCGTCGTGCCGCACGCGCAGGCGGTCAGCGGGTGCCCCATCGAGTCGTAGTTCTGGGTGATGGTCTTGCCCAGCCAGCCCTCGACCTGCCTGCGGGTGGGGTCGCCGGTCTCCCAGACCCGGATCGACTCGAAGTGCGAGAAGCTCGGGTTCGGATAGCCGACGCCCTGGACGATCGCGACCTTGCCCTGGTCCCAGAGTGCCTTGATGCCCGGCAGGTTCTGGTTGAGCCCGACGCTGGCGTTGAGCGGAAGGGCCGCGGGCACCGAGGCGGCCGCCAGGATCGGCCGCAGGTCGTGCAGCCTCGGGTCCTGCAGCGGGATCACCGTGCGCAGGTCGTCGTTCCCGCCCGCCAGCTGGATCATCACGAGGACGTTGTCGTTGCTCACGCCCGCCTGCTTGGCCGCGTACACGGCACGGGCGAACGCGTCGGGGACGGCGGCGTAGCCGGCGGCCAGCGCGCTGGCGGCGGTCCCGAAGCTCAGGCCCGCCTTCAGGAAGTCCCTGCGCTTCAGCTCGTTGATCCCGACCTTGTCCTTGCTCATCGTCGGCCTCTTCTCTCCATCCCCTCTCGCGGGGGAGGGTTGGGGTGGGCGGGCATGGCGTCTTCTGCTACTTGAGAGTGAACTCGGGGGCCATCAGCGCGACCATCCAGCGGGTGCGGTCGTCGGTGGCCTGGGACAGCAGCTTCGCGGTCCCGGCGCTGAGCACGCCGTCCAGCTGGAGCAGGTGCACGTCCTTGGCGGCGGGGAGGTTCCGCAGCCGGCCCAGGACGGCCGAGACGAAGTTGACCCTGGCGAGCACGGTGTTCGACGAGATCCAGCCGTCGTTGTTGGGCCAGCCGCCCACATCGGGCGGGTCGAACAGCATCTGCCCCATGTTCTGGGCGGCGTCCAGCACGGACTTCGACAGCTGCGGCGCCTTGAGGGCCTTCAGCGCGCCGATCATGTACTCGGTCGGCGACTTGATCAGCGAGCGGTACGACTGGTCCGAGATGAACTCCGGGCTCAGGAAGACGCTCCGCATCAGGGCCTTCACGTCGTACTTGCTGGTCCGGAACTCGTCAGCGAGGCGCTGGACGTATCGCGCCTCGGGGGATGGGGAGACGAAGTGGTGGACGACCTTCGTGACGATCGCCGTCGCCGTCGCGGGGCTGGCCAGGATGCCGTCGATCACGCCGTTCGTGTCGATCTGTCCGGTCCGGCCCAGGAACGTGAGCTGACCGCCGGTGTACGCCCGCCGCTTGTCGAACATGCCGACCATCGAGTTGTCGGCGGTCGTCGGGAGGCGCCATCCGGCGAGCGCCCGCGCGCCGGCCCTGACGTCGTCCTCGCCGTAGTTGCCGGCGCCCATCGTGAACAGCTCGAGCAGCTCACGCGAGTAGTTCTCGTTGGGGGCCTTCCCGGTGCTGGTGGCAAGGTCCAGGTAGACCATCATGGCCGGGTCGGTCGTGACCTGCATCAGCATCGACCGCAGATCGGTGAGCGCCATCTTGCGCCAGGTCAGGTTCTGCCAGTACAGGTACGGCCTGTCGGTGCCGACCTTCGTGGAGTCGCTCGTGAAGTGGCCGTGCCAGAACAGGGTCATCCGTTCGGCGAACGGCGTCGGGGTGGCGAGCATGTGGTCCACCCACCACTGCTGCAGGACGCTCAGGCCGACGCCGGCTCCTGCCTTCATCCCGGGCACGGCGGGCGGGGCGGCCGCGGCCGTCTCGACCAGCCGGTCGACCGCCTTTCCGTAGCCGAGCTGGAAGGCCGCCTCCAGCTCGTCCGGCGACGCGCCGAACGTGGCCCGGCGCAGCAGGTGCGTGATGCGGGCGGTCTCCGCGGCCAGCGGCGACGTCCAGTCAGCCGCTCTGGCCGGGGCGCCGGCCACGGCCCTGGGGGCGGCGACGGTCACCGAGTTCCCACGCGCTTGCCCGAGCAGCCGAAGAGCGGTGACCGCGCTCCCGGCCGCGAGTGCTCCACCGATGACGTGTCGCCGAGTGACCCGTCGCGGCAGAAGGCGCTGGAGACGGGCACGGTCCAGGCGCCATCCTTCGAACGGCCATCCAACTACCCCCATTGGATCGCGGGTATTGAAGCACAGTGGATCGGTCCGGGTCTTGACCACCTCCCCATCCCCCGCGAATCGAGGCGTCAGGCGACGCGCATCCGCTCGTCGGAGATGACGCGTCCGTCGCCGAGCCGGATCATCCGGTCCATGCACGACGCCACGTCGTAGTCCTGCGTGGCGACGATGAACGTGACGTCGCTCATCCGGTTGACCTGCTGCATCAGGTACAGCAGCTCGTCGGACGTCTCGCTGTCCACCTCGCCGGTCGGTTCGTCGGCCAGGACCAGCGTCGGGGCCTGCACCAGCGCCCGCGCGATCGCCGCCCGCTGGGCCTGGGCGACCGTCAGCTCGGCCGGTCGCGCCCGCGCCAGGTCCGCCAGCCCGACCAGGTCGAGCAGGTCGCGCGCACGCGCCCGACCGGGCCGGCCCAGCATCGCCAGCCCGGCGTAGCGCAGCGGGAGCAGCACGTTCTCCAGCACCGTCAGGCCGGGCAGCAGGTTGCGATCCCGGAGAACGAAGCCGACCCGTCTGCCCCGGAGCTCTGCGCGCTGCCCGTTGCTGAGCGCGCCGGTGTCGATGCCGTCGAGCGCGACCATGCCCGCCGTGGGCCGCAGCACCAGGCCGATGCACTGGAGCAGGGTCGTCTTCCCGCTGCCGGCGCGACCGAGCACGGAGACGAACTCGCCGGCCTGGACGCTGAGCGTGACCGCGTCGAGCGCCTGGACCGGGTTCGGCTGCCCCTGCCGATGCTTCACGCCAAGGCCGCGGACCTCGATCGCAGCCACGCTCGCCCCTACCGGGCGCGCAGCGCCAGGCCCGCGTCCATGCGGGCGGCGCGCAGCGCCGGCACGATGCCGCCCGCCAGCCCGAGCGCCACGGTGAGCCCGAGCGTGATCTTCGCCACGTGGTCGGAGACGGAGAAGATGTCCATCCCGATCGACCGGCCGGCCAGGTCGAGCAGGTTCGACAGGCCGACGCCGAGCGCGAATCCGATCAGCCCGCCCAGCAGGCCGAGCAGCAGCGCCTCCAGGACGTGCTCTGCCGCGACCTGCCACGCCCGGGCGCCGAGCAGCATCTTGAGCGCGATCTCCCGCGACCGCTCGGCGACGGCGATCAGCATCGTGTCGACCAGGACCAGGCCGGCGAACAGCACGGTCAGGCCGCCGGCCACGACCGCGACGGCGTCCAACGCAGCACCCTGGTCGAAGCCGCGCACGTAGTCGCTGGGGCGGGTGGCCGAGACCCCCGCCACCTTGGCGGTGATCTGGTCCGCCAGCCTGTCCAGGTCGGTCCCGCGCTTGCCGTAGACCGTGATCACCGAGGCCAGCGAGGAGGGGTCGACGCGATCGCGGAACGAGGCGGGCAGGCTCTCCTGCAGCAGCGCCTGCGCGTCCAGCAGGCCGACCGAGGCCATCGCGTCCGGGAGGGTGCGCGTTCGCTGGAGGATGCCGACGACGTGGAACGTGTGGTTGACGAAGTCGGGGTTCGGGTTGGGCGGACGGACGGGGAGGTCAAGGCTGTCGCCCACCCTGACCCTGAACTCGTTGGCCAGGTCGGCGCCGAGCACGACCTCGCCCTGGTGGTTGGGGTCGAGCGGATGGCCGGCCGCGAGGCGGGTCTTCAGCGGCGAGAGCGCGCGCTCGCGAGGGTCGGCGTACACGATGGTGTCCGGCAGGCCGAGCGGAGTGATGGCGGTCGTGCCGGGCTTCGCCAGGAGGGTGATCGTGGGCAGGGCAGCGGCGACGCCGGGGAGCTTCTGGATCGGGTCCACCTTGCTGAGGGAGATGACTCCGGCGTAGTTCCCGGCGCTGTCGGCGACCTGGATGCTGGAGCGGTAGTAGGCGACGCCGCCGGCCACCTGCGCGTCGAAGTGCTCGGCCAGGGCGCTCGTCAGCGTGAGCGCGAGCACGCCGGCGACGACGCCGCCGATGGCCAGCGTGGTCCGCAGCCTGCCCTCCACGAGATTCCGGATGATCTCCACGCTTCTCCCCTCGGGTGGGAGTCTAAGCGCCGAGACGGACCGATGCTCCGCCCTCCGCGGCTCGCCCACGCTTCCAGGTCAGCGGGTCAGAGAGGTCGCGGTCACACGGCCGTCACGGCCGTCCCGCCACAATACGCCCCTGTATGGTCGAAGCTACGACCGGCGTTACACGCGCGATCGCGGTGCTCCGTGTCTTCTTCGGAGTCGTGTTCCTCAGCAACGGTCTGTCGAAGTTCGTGCCCGGCATCGCGCACCTGCCCGGCGGCTACTACCTGATCGACAGCCAGGGGGCGAAGACCATCATCCAGCACAACGCGGGCCACCACCCCGTGGCCCTGTACCACGCGCTCGTGTTCGACGTCTTCGTGCCCAACTGGGCGGCGTTCGGGCCGCTCCTCGGCCTGGCGGAGATGGCCGCCGGCCTGCTGCTGGTCCTCGGCCTGGCCAC
>DASQZW010000340.1:0-13475 GCA_035638495.1 Terriglobales bacterium | reverse complement strand
GCCACGCTCGTCGACGTCGGCCACTCGGTGCCCGCCTATGACGTGGTCTCCGGGGCGTTCGTCCTGTGGGCCGGGACCCGTCACTTCGAGCAGGGCGCCGTACACCTCGCGGTGGTCGATCCCGGCGTCGGCGGCCAGCGGCGGCCGGTCGCGTTCGAGCTGGCCGGGTCCTTCTACGTCGGGCCCGACAACGGATTGTTCGGCCTGGTGCTGGCAGAGGCGGAGACCGCCCCGCAGGCCGCGGTCGAGCTGCGCCGTCCTTCGACTGCATCGCCCACGTTCGAGGGACGTGATGTGTTCGCTCCCGCGGCGGCCGCGCTGTGCGGAGGCCGGTCGCTGGGCTCCGTCGGCTCGCCGCTGCACGAACCGCTGACCGCGCTGCCGATCCGCTCGCCGGCCGTGCTGTGGGTGGACCGGTTCGGCAACCTGGTCACGAGCGTGAAGCCGCCAATCGCCGCCCTCAGGATCAATGGCCACGAGGTGAGGACGGCCGCACGGACGTTCAGCGAGGCGCCTCCCGGAACGCCGTTCCTGTACGTCGGTTCGATGGGCTTCGTCGAGGTCGGGGTCCGCGAATCGCGCGCGGACGAGCGTCTGGACGCCAGGGCGGGCAGCCCCGTGGAGTTCCTCTAACCGTCTAGCGGTCCTTAACAGGATACCTAGGCGCCCGCTCCCTTCCTGCCTACGCTGCGCCGCATGCTTCCCCATCTCCTCTCCTCGCTCGCCGGGCGGGTCGCCCTCACACCCCGCCGCGGCCTCATCGTTGGCCTGGCCCTCGCCCCGGCTCTGCTCGCCGCGGTGCTGGTCGCCGCGTTCGTGTACGTGACGCCGGCCGGGCGGGCGACGGGCCCGCCCCCGCCGCCTGCCGGCGGCAACCTCCTGGCCGCGGGCGGCAACGCCCCGGCCGGGACGTCACTGCCGCCGCCCAGCGGCCTGCTCGTCGACGTCACGGGCGCCGTCGCGCATCCAGGGGTCTATCGCGTCGCGGCCGGCGAGCGCGCGTCAGCGGCCATCGCGGCCGCGGGCGGACTCACGGCCGACGCCGATCCCACTCGGCTTCCGAACATGGCCACCAGGCTGAAGGACGGCCAGCAGATCAGGGTGCCCAGCCGCACGACGCCCGCCCGTTCGGCAGGCGGTGGCACCCCGAGGGTGGCGCCGGTCAGCCTGAACCAGGCGACCGCCGAGCAGCTCGCGTCGGTCCCCGGCTTCACACCGGACCTGGCCGCGGTGGTGATCGAATACCGCACCGAGTTCGGCGGCTTCGCCACGACCAGAGAGCTGGTGGACGTCCTGCAGATGAGCGAGGCCGACTACCAGCTGGCACGAAGGTACGTGACGATATGACCGCTGCGCTCACGTGCCTGCTCGCCTGGTCGGCCGGTGTCGCCATGGCGGCGGTCGTGCTGCCCGGCAGTCCGGGCGCGGGCGCGGTGGCGCTGATCGGGGCGGCGCTCGCCGCGCCCGCCGTGCTGGCGGTGCGGCCGGCGGCCATCGCCCTCGCCGTCGCGGCGGCGCTCCTGGGTGTGGCCCGTGCGGAGGTCCCCGCGGGCGATCCGACCGCCGCCTCTCGAGCGCCCGCACTCGTCGGGCTGCACGCCGTGGTCGAGGGCCGGCTCGCCGACGACCCGCGCCTGCTCGCCGGCGCGGAGGAGCTGCTGGTGGCGCCGGACACCGTGGCCACCCCGGCCGGCCTGGTCGCCCCGGCCGGCGGTGTCGTGGCGTTCGTCAAGGGGGCACCGGCCGTCGGGATCGACGATCTCGTGCAGGTGAAGGGCCGTCTGGACCTGCCTCGCGACACGCCGACGTTCGACCGCCGCGCGTACACGGCGCAGAAGGGCGCCTACCTCGAGATGCGCAGCGCGTCGCTGTCGGTGGTGAGCAGGGCCGGCGGCGTGCGGGCGCTCCCGGGCTGGATCCGCGACCGCTACCGGAGCGCGATCGCGACCCTCGTCCCTCCGCCCCACGCGGACGTGCTGGTCGGTGTGGTGCTGGGAATCCGCGCCGGAATCCCCCACCACCTGCAGCAGGACCTGATCGCAACCGGCCTCGTCCACCTGCTCGTGCTGAGCGGTCTGAAGGTGGCGGTCTTCGCGCGCCTGGTGACCGGCATGCTGTCACCGATCCTCGGCCGATCGGCCACGCTGCCCGCGGCTGCGCTCATCGTCGTCTACGCGCTGGCGGGCGGCGCCACCCCCGCCGCCACCCGGGCGGCGGCGATGGGAGGGCTCGCTCTCGTGGCGGCCCGACTGGGCCGGCCCACGCACCTCTGGACGTCGCTCGCCGCAACCGCCGCCGGGATGCTCGCCTGGCATCCCGAGCTCGCGTGGGACGTCGGCTTCCAGCTCTCGTTCTTCGGCACCGCCGCGATCGTGCTGCTCACGCCAGGCATCGAGGGCAGGCTCGGCTGGCTGCCGGGGTGGCTTCGCGAACCGTTCGCGGTGACCCTCGCCGCCCAGGTCGGCACCGTGCCGCTCATGGCGACCGACTTCCACGTGCTGTCGCCGGTCGCGCCGATCGCGAACGCCGCGGTCCTGCCGCTGCTGCCGGTGATGGTCGGCGCAGGGCTGTTCGTCGCGCCGCTGGCCGCCCTGCCCGTCGTCGGCCGGGTGGTCGCGCTGCCCCTAACCGGGCTGCTCGTCTACCTGGAGCAGGTGGCCTCAGTGCTGGCCAGGGCGCCGGCGGCTGCCGTCTCCGTACCGGCCTTTCCACCCGGCTCGGGCGTGGCCTACTACGCCGCGCTGGGAGGCGCGATCACCGCAGCCCGCACCCACGGCAGGCTGCGAGGGGCAGCGATCGCCGCCGGCGTCGTGGTTCCGCTTGCGGTCGGCGGGGCCGAGCTCGCGGCCTGGGCCCGACCGGAGCCGACGGCGACGGTCCTGGCGGTCGGTCAGGGCCAGGCGGTGCTGCTGACCGGTCCAGGCGGGTACGTGCTGGTCGATGGCGGCGCAAGCCCCTCCAGGCTCGCCGACGACCTGGGCGCCCATCTCCCGCCCTGGCAGCGCAGTCTCACGGCGCTGGTCATCACCGGCCCGGGCAGCGGCCACGTGGGCGGCCTGGCAGGGCTGTCCTACCGCGCGGGCACGGTGCTCGTGCCGGACGGCAACCCGGCCGGAACTGCGTGGCGATCCGTGGCGCTCGCCGAGGCCACCCGGGGCGCGGCCATCCGGCCCGTGCATGCGGGCCAGAGTTGGCGGCTCGCCGGCCTTCGACTCGACGTCCTGGCCCCCGAGCCCAACGCTCCGGCTCCCGGGCAGGTGGCGCTGCGCGTCACCGGTCCCGATGGCAGCAGTTTCTGCGATCTCGCCGATCTCGATCCCGACGGTCAGGCCCAGGCGACGACCCGGCTCACCGGCGCCTGCGACGCCCTGCTGGTGCCCGACGGCGGCCGCAGCTCGCTCGTCCCGGACTTCGTCGGCGCCGCGCATCCGCACCGGTACCTGGTCTCCGACACGGGTGGGCAGATCGCTCGCGGCCTGCCCCGCGGAACACTGGCGCGGACCAGCGAAGAGGGCGACATCGTGGTCCCGCTGTAAGCATGCGCACCCGGTACCCTGCTCGCGTGCCGGCCGCCAAACCCATCCTGCTGCTCCACGGCGAGGAGAGCTTCCTCGTGGACGACCAGGCGCGAACGACGCTCGCCGAATGGCGCCGCGAGCTGGTATCGGAGTTCGGCTTCGACGCGCTCGATCCGTCGGGCCTGACCGTCGGCAAGCTGCGGGACGCGATTCTGCAGATGCCGTTCCTCGACCCGTACCGGGTCGTGGTGGTCCGCGGCGTGGCGGCGCGTCGGGCGGACGCGATCGCACCAGCCCTGACCGAGGTGCCGGAGTCCACACGGCTCCTCATCGCGGTGAACGGCCGCCTGGGCGCGGCGAGCAAGCTCGTCAAGGCGGTGGCGGCAGTTGGCGGCCGGAGCCAGGAGCACCAGCCGCTCAAGGGCCGCGCCCTCTCGACCTGGATCGCGACCCGAACGAGGCACTACAAACTGCCCGCCGCGGCCGGCGCGACCCTGATGCGCCTGGCGCGGCCGGACCTGGGCGTGATCGACTCGGAGCTGCGGAAGCTGGCCGCCTACGAGGCGAGCGGAAATCCCCTCGACCAGGCGGCGATCGACGATCTGGTGGTGGCGAGCCGGCAGGACGAGGTCTTCCGCCTCACGGATCACCTCCTGCCCAGGCCCGGCGCGGAGGCCTGGCGGGTGCTGGCCGGCCTGCTCGAGCGCGAGCAGCCGACCACGATTGCGTATCGGCTGGCGCGGCACCTGTCGCTCGTGCTCGATGTGAAGGCGCGCCAGGAGCGCGGAGAGACGCTGTCGGAAGTGCAGTCACAGCTGCGCGAGCACGCATTCGTGGTGCAGAAGGCATACGACGCGGCGGCGAGCGTCAGCGCCGACCGGTTGGAGAACGGCCTCCGTGTCCTGCTCGCGTACGAGTGGGAGGTGAAGTCGGGCCAGATCGACGCCGCGCCCGGCCTCGAGGCCGCGCTGGCGAGGCTGTGAAGACTGGCCGCGAAGGCCGCCTGCGCAGCGCTAGCGCTTGGTGGCGGCCTTCGCGCGGGTGGCCCTGGCTGGCTGCTGGGCCGGCGCCGAGCTGCGGGCGCTCTTCGCCGGGGCAGCGGGCGGAGCCGAGGCGGCCGGGGCCTGCCCGGAGGCCTGCAGCCGCTTCATCAGCCGTGCCTTCCGGCGAGCGGCGTTGTTGCGGTGCAGCACGCCTTTGGCCACGGCCCGATCCAGCGCCGAGATCGCCACGACGACCAGCTGGTCGATGCCCTCGGCGCCTTCTGCGATGCCGCGGCGGAACTTGGTGACCTTGGTCTTGACGGCCGACCTGATCGACCGGTTTCGCTGAGCGCGGATGGCGCTGCGCTTCGCGTCCTTTTTTGCCGAGGGTGTGTTAGCCAGGGGTTGACCTCCGGTTGAGGATGAGCACGAGGGTAGGATTATAGGCCAACGTGCCCGAATACCAGCTCGACGGCAGGCGGCCGCGGGTGCACCGGGACGCCTTCGTATCCCCGACGGCGGTCCTGATCGGGGACGTCGAGGTGGGTCCGGGCGCCAGCATCTGGTTCGGCGTGGTGCTGCGCGGCGACGAATCCACCATCACCATCGGGGCGGGTTCGAACGTCCAGGACAACTCCGTGATCCACTGCGCGGCCGACCTCCCGACGGTCATCGGCGAGAACGTCACCATCGGCCACCGGGCCCTCCTGGAGGGCTGCGTGGTGGACGACGGCGCGGTCGTGGGCATGGGCGCGATCATGCTGCAGCGCAGCCGCCTCGGCGCCGGGTCGATGCTGGCTGCGGGGGCGGTCCTCCCCGAGGGTCGCGTGGTGCCGCCTGGCCACCTCGCCGCAGGCGTGCCGGCCGATGTCAAGAAGCCGCTGTCGGGCTCCTCCGCGAGCTGGGTCACCAGGACCGCCGCGCACTACCAGGAGAACGGGCGCCGCTACCGGCAGGGCCTGCGCGCGCCGGATTGACGCCGTCGCCGCCGGGGGCGCTGGTACTCCCGGCGCACGCCAAGCTGAACCTCGATCTCGCCGTGGTCGGCGCTCGCGCGGACGGCTATCACGAGGTGTGCACCAGGCTCCAGGCGATCTCTCTTCACGACCTGCTGTGGATCGAGCCGGCATCGGCGACGAGTCTGGAGGGCGGCTTTCCCGACGATCTCGTGCTGCGCGCCCAGGCCGCCCTCGAGCGCGCCGCGGGCCGGCGGTTGCCGGCCCGCTTCCGGCTCGTGAAGCGGATACCGGCGGGCGCCGGGCTGGGCGGCGGCAGCGCGGACGCCGCCGCGGCCCTGCGCGGCCTGTCACGGCTGCACGGGCTGGACTTCGAGCTCGCCCCGCTCGCCGCCGACCTGGGCGCTGACGTCCCGTTCCAGCTGGCCGGCGGAGCGGCGGTCGCCCGCGGCCGGGGCGAGCGTCTGACGCCGGTGGCCGCGGACGCGGGCTGGTACGCGATCGCCTGGCCGGGGTTCGCCCTCTCCACCTCGGCGGTGTACCGACGCTGGGACGAGGTCGGCGGCGACGGCGAGAATGCCCTGACGCGGCCGGCGTTCGACGTCGAGCCCAAGCTGGCAGAATTCGCGAGCATGCTGGGCGTGGGTTGGCGAATGACGGGGTCGGGCTCGGCGTTCTTCCGACCGGCCGGATCCCGCGCGGAGGCGGACTCGGCGATCGCACGGCTCGACTGCTGGACGGCGCTGGCCCGACCGGTCGGCGCCTGGGGAGGCCCGCGCTGATGCGGCGAGCGCTGGCGGTGTTGGCGGGCAAGACGACCGGCGCACTGTCGCGCGCCACCGGACGGGGCGGCGGCACCACGTTCCCTGGCGACGTCGCCCGCGCCATCGATCGCGGCGTGCTGCGGAAGCTCGCGGCGGACCTGACCGGTGGCGCCGTCCTGGTCACGGGCACGAACGGCAAGACCACGACGTCGCGCCTGGTCGCGGCGCTGCTGGAGGGCCTGCCCGCGCGGGTGGTCGCCAATCGTTCGGGCGCGAACCTGATCTACGGGGCAACGGCCGCGGCCGTGGCGCGGGCCGGCCTGGACGGCCGCCTGCGCGCCGACTGGGCGGTCTTCGAGATCGACGAGGCGACACTGCCCGTCGCGGTCGAGGAGATCCAGCCGAGGGCGGTCCTCGTCGGCAACCTCTTCCGCGACCAGCTCGACCGGTACGGCGAGCTGGAGCTCCTGGCTCAGACGATTCAGCGGGCGCTGGCGCTGCTGCCGGAGCGCAGCCACGCGGTGCTCAACGCGGACGATCCGCGAGTGGGCGAAATCGGCCTCAGCCTGCGGCGGCCGCCGATCTGGTACGGCCTCGACGACCCGGCCATCTCGCTCCCGGAGCTGCCTCACGCGGCCGACGCCAGGACCTGCCCGCGCTGCGGCTCGAGCCTGCGGTTCCGCCACGTCTACGTCGGCCACGACGGCGCGTACGAGTGCCCTCAGGGCGACTTCGCGCGGCCGGCACTCGACCTCGCGGGCGGGGACATCCGGCTCGACGGGCTCGACCGCCTCGAGGTGACCGCGGCGGACACACGGCTGAACGTGCCGCTCGGCGGCCTGTACAACGTGTACAACGTGGTGGGCGCGTTTGCGGTGGGCGGCGCGCTCGGGCTGCAGCCGGAATACATGGCCGAGCGCCTCCGGAGCGCCGCGGCGGCCTTCGGGCGCCAGGAGCGGTTCGAGCGCGACGGGCGGCGCTTCACGATGATGCTGGCGAAGAACCCGACGGGATTCAACGAGATCCTCCGCGAGTCGGGGCGCGCAGAAGGCCGTCACTTCCTCATCGGACTGAACGACCGCATCGCGGACGGCCGGGACGTGTCGTGGATCTGGGACGTCGACTTCGAGCCGCTGGCCGGTCGTGCCGCGGTGGTCGTGCCGACCGGCAGGCGGGCGCACGACCTCGCGGTCCGGCTCAAGTACGCCGGAGTCGACGCGGCGGCACCGCCCGAGCCCGCCCTGGACGTGGCGATCGACCGGCTGATCGAGTCCACCCCGGCGGGCGCGGATGGCTTCGTGCTCTGCACCTACACGGCCATGCTGGAGCTGCGCGCGCTGCTGGTCCGGCGGGGCTGGCTCCGGCCATACTGGGCGACATGACGCGAGGCGGCTCCGCGTTCACGATCGGGTGGCTCTATCCCGACCTGATGAACATCTACGGCGATCGCGGCAACATCGTCACCCTGCTCCAGCGCGCGCGCTGGCGGGGCCTGGACGCGCGGGTGCTGGAGCTCGGCAAGGGCCACAACGCCGGCATCGGGGACGTCGACGTGTTCTTCTTCGGTGGAGGCCAGGACCGCGAGCAGGCCCTGGTCTACGACGACCTGCTGGAGACGAAGGCCGTTCACCTGGCGGCGGCCGTGCAGGAAGGCGCTGCGGTGCTCGCGGTATGCGGCGGGTACCAGTTCCTCGGGCACTACTACGAGACGGCGGCGGGCGAGCACCTGCCGGGCATCGGCCTCATCGACCTGCGGACAGAGGCCGGCGGCCGGCGCTGCATCGGGGACGTCGTCGTCGAGGCGGACCCGTCGCTCGGGCTGAGCCCGATCACACTGGTCGGGTTCGAGAACCACAGCGGCCGGACGTTCCTCGGCGAGGGGGTGCAGCCGCTCGGCCGGGTGGTGCGCGGCAGCGGCAACAACGGCGAGGACGGCACCGAAGGGGTGGCCTGCGGCAACCTCTTCGGCACGTACCTCCATGGCAGCCTGCTGCCGAAGAACCCGCACCTGGCGGACCTGATCATCCAGCGGGCGCTGCGCCGGGGCCTGGAGCCGCTGGACGACAGCCTCGAGCTGGCCGCCCACCAGCAGATCGTCGAGCGCGAGCTGGCCCGCCGCCCCTGACCTAACCGATCGCGGCCCCTGAACAGGTTGGGTTGCCGCTGGCGCCGATCCACCGTACTCTCGAACCACCCCCCAAGAAGGGTGGGTGGGGGGTTCAGTGGGGGCAGATCGACCGGTCGGAGGGGCGTTCAGTGGGGCCAGCGCACGACGTCGACGCAAAGCCGGCCGGCCCGAGGGCTACGCCGAGCCGGACCCCGCAACGTGCGCCCGGTGCAGCTCCTGCAGCGTGCGCAGCACCTCCCGTTCCGCATCCGGGTCGGCCGGCAGCCGGGTCGCGGACGGCGCCAGGCCGCCCACATCCCCCGTCGCCTCGTACGTCTCGAGCACCAGCGGGTCCACGTAAGACGCCCGTGCCACCGTCGTCGTGTCGCCCAGCCAGGCCGCGACGTCCCGGACGGCCGCCACCGCGTTGCGGCGCCGAGCCCGCAGCGAGTCGGTCGGCTCCGCCCCTGAGAGCGCCAGCGCGGCCAGGAGGGTCGCGTTCCACGTCCGGAACTCCTTCACGGTGAAGTGACCGCCCGCCTGCTCGTGCAGGTAGGCGGCCAGCTCCTCGGTCGTGAGATGCCGCCACCCGCCGCCGCCGGACTGGAAGACGAACAGGTGGTCTAGCTCCGCCGGCGAACGTTCGAGCGCGCGCAGGGTGCGCACGACCGCCGCGTCAGCGATGCGCACCGTCCGCCGCTTGCCGGCCTTCGCCACGTAGTCGAAGACGGCCTCGCCCGCCCGGAAGCGGAGGTGCCGCCGCTCCAGGCTGGAGACGCCGTACGTGTGGTCCTCGCGCGCGTACCGCTCGCTCCCGATGCGGAACAGGCCCAGCTCCGTGACCCGGGCGGCGCATGCCGCGACGCGCAACCGGTCGAGCGCGTGACCCGCCAGGTGCTGCGCCTCGACATCACGCAACCCGGGCAGCGCATGCGCGAAGACCAGCATGTGCTCGAACTTCTCGGCGTCGCGCTCCGCCCGCCACTGTGCGTGGTAGCGGTACTGCAGTCGGCCGCGGGCGTCGACGCCCGTGGCCTGGATGTGGCCGAACGGATCCGGCGAGATCCACACGTCGCGCCAGGCCGGTGGGATGGCCAGCGCCCGGATGCGGGCGAGCGTGTCCGGTTCCGACACCTCGGCGCCCGACGGAGATCGGTACGCGAACCCGCCATCCAGCGGCCCCCGACGGTAGCCCGGGCCGTGGACGTCGCTCCGCCGCACGCCCTCCGGCAGCCGGTGGCCCCGCTCGATCCCGTCGTCCAGCCCGCCGGCCGCCGCCATGCCGTTACGCTGCGGCCGCCAGGTCGGGCAGCGCCTCCCGCAGCACCTCGTCGATCGACTCCACCAGCACCACCTCCAGCTCCTGGCGCAGGTCGGCTGGGATGTCCTCCAGGTCGACCTCGTTCCGCCTCGGGATGAGGACACGCCGGATGCCCGCCCGGTGCGCCGCCAGCACCTTCTCCTTCACGCCGCCCACCGGCAGCACCCGGCCCCGCAGGGTGATCTCGCCGGTCATCGCCAGGTCGTCCCTGACCGGCATGCCGGAGAGGATCGAGGCCATCGCCGTGAGGACCGTGACCCCGGCGGACGGCCCCTCCTTGGGCTGAGCCCCGGCCGGCACGTGCACGTGCACGTCGTTCTCCTCGAACCGCGTTCGGTCCACGCCGAGCTCCGCCGCCCGCGTCTTCAGGTACGACAGCGCGGCGGCGGCCGACTCGCGCATCACCTCGCCGAGCTGCCCGGTCAGCCGCAGCTCGCCCTTGCCCGGCACCACCGCCGCCTCCACGAACAGGATCTCGCCACCGGCGGGCGTCCACGTCATGCCGGTCGCGACGCCGGGCCGGTCGATCCGCTCCGCAGAGTCGTCGAAGAAGCGGCGCTTGCCGAGCGCGTCGCGGATGCGTTCGGCGTCCACGACGATCGTTCCGGTCGCCTCGCCGCCCGCGATCATCGCCGCCACCCGGCGCAGGACGCCCGCGATCTCGCGCTCCAGGTTGCGCACGCCGGCCTCCCGCGTGTACTCGCGGATGATCATCCGGATCGCCTCGTCGCCGAACGCGACCTCGTCGGGCAGGAGGCCGTGGGCTTGCAGCTGCTTCGCGATCAGGAAGCGCCGGGCGATCTGGACCTTCTCCTCCTCGGTGTACCCGGAGAGCTGGAGCACCTCCATGCGGTCGCGCAGCGCGGGCGGCACGGTGTCGAGGGTGTTCGCGGTCGTGATGAACATCACGCGGGACAGGTCGAACGGCACGTCCAGGTAGTTGTCGCGGAAGTCGCGGTTCTGTTCGGGGTCGAGCACCTCCAGCAGCGCCGACGAGGGGTCGCCGCGCCAGTCGGAGCCGATCTTGTCCACCTCGTCGAGCATGAAGACGGGATCGTTCGACTCCGCGCGGCGGATCGCGTTGATGATGCGGCCCGGCATGGCGCCGATGTACGTGCGCCGGTGGCCGCGGACCTCCGCCTCGTCGTGCACCCCGCCCAACGAGGCCCGCACGAACTTGCGGCCCATCGCGCGGGCGATCGACTGGCCGAGCGACGTCTTGCCCACGCCGGGTGGGCCCACGAAGCACAGGATCGGCTCCCGGTGCCGCTCGTCCGAGCCCCGATCGCTCTTGAGACGGCGCACCGCGAGGTGCTCCACGATCCGCTTCTTGACCTTGTCCAGGTCGTAATGATCGGAGTCGAGGATCTCGCGCGCCTTCACGACGTCCAGCTCGCCCTCCGTCGACACGTTCCAGGGCAGCGAGACCAGCAGCTCCAGGTACGTGCGGATCACCGACGACTCGGGCGAGGCGGTGGGGATGCGCTCGAGGCGCGTCAGCTCACGCTGAGCCTCCCGCAGGGCCTCGGTCGACAGGCCGGCCTTCTCGATCCGCTCGCGCAGCTCGGCGATCTCGGCCTGTTCCTCGCTCATCTCGCCCAGCTCGCGCTGGATGGCCTTCAGCTGCTCACGCAGAAAGTACTCGCGCTGGGACTTGCCGATCGACTCCTCCGCCTGCGACTGGATCTTCCGGCCGAGCTCCAGGACCTCGAGCTCGTGGCCCATCAGCCCCAGCAGCCGCTCCAGCTTCTCGCGGGGGCCGGCCAGCTCCAGGATGTCCTGCCGGTGCTCGACCGACAGCCGCACGTGGTTGGCCACGAAGTACGCCAGGTGCAGCGGGTCCTCCATGCTCATCGCCGCGGCCAGCAGCTCCCCCGGCAGGTACGGCGCGATCGCGACCAGCTGCTGGAACGTGGTGACGACCGTGCGCACGAGCGCCTCGCGCTCCATCGCGGGCTCGTCGTCCCAGGGCTCCTCGGGATAGGGCTCGACCTCCGCGACCAGGTAGGGGTCGCCGGACGTCTGCCGGGCCAGCCGGATCCGCTCGACCCCCTGCACCGCGAGCTGCATCGTGCCGTCGGGCATCTTCAGCAGGTGCTGGATCCGCACGATCGTGCCAATGTGCCGGACCTCGTCCCAGCTCGCCTCCTCGACCTGCTCGTCGTACTGCGCGGCGACGGCCAGCGTCCGGTCGCCCGGCGCCAGGTCCTCGAGCAGCCTGAGCGACCGCGGCCGGCCCACACCCAGCGGCACGAGCACGTGCGGGAAGACGACGATGTTCTTGAGCGGGAGCACCGGCAGCACCAGTGGCTCCCGCTCCTCCGCCCCGGTCATCAACCCTCCCCGGGGACGATGACGCTGGCGAGGAGCTGCTTGAACAGCAACGTGTCTGCGTCGGTTCCGGTCGGCTGCTTGAAGTTGAACAGGTAGGCGATCTTCGTCTTGGGGAACTGCGTCTTCACGTCGAACTCGAACCCGCCCGCATCGCTCTTGAACACCGTCAGGTAGGTGGTCCGCCCGTACACCTCGATCGGGGACTCCTGGCGCAGCTCGTGCCCGGGCGAGATGGGGGTCGGCATGAGCTTCGCCGGGTCGTCGGCGGTCTGGATCAGCATGCTGCCGCCGGTCGGCCCGCTGCTGCCCGTGAACGTGGCCGGGTTGCCGGAGACCGGCGACCACTCGGACGGGAACAGGATCGACCAGCCCGAGCCCTCCACGTGCTGCGACACCTGGCGGTGAATCACGAGGTCGGGCCGGTCGAGTACCCAGCCCTCGGCGTTGCCGCCCTCCGACTTCACGTGCAGCCAGGTGTCCGCGCCGACCGCGCTCTTCTCGGAGATGTCGAGCCGGACGCCCTGGGCCACGGTGGCGATCCGGGTGGAGTTCACGTCGGGCGAGCTGTGGATGTTCAGGCCGACCGGACTCACCACCCACACGGCGCTTGCAGGCCCCGACTTGGGCAACTCCGTCACGGCGATCCTGCCCGCGGACGCCGCCCCCGGGTTCGACGACGGGTTGATCACGCAGGCGGCCGCGAACAGCAGCCCCAGAGCTCCAGAGACCGTCAACCGTATAATCGGCGTCACCTTACCTCTTGAGGGAAAGAGCACTCTCGGCCGTCATCCTAGCCGCCGGTCTCGGCACCCGCATGCGGTCCCGCATCCCGAAGGTGCTGCACCGACTCGGCGGGCGGCCGATGATCGACCTGCTGATCGACGCCTGCGGCGCGGCGGGCGTCGAGGACGTGATCGCGGTCATCTCCCCGCGGCACGAGGCGGTGGCTGAACACGTCGCCGGCCGCTGCGACGTGGTCTTCCAGGCCGAGCAGCGGGGGACGGGCCACGCGGTGGCCCAGGTGCCGGCGCAGCGGCTGGCCGGACGGGACGTGCTGGTCCTGAACGGCGATCTGCCGCTGGTCCGCCACGAGACGATCGTCCGGCTGCGCGACGCGCACCGGGGCTCCGGGGTGGCCGCGACGCTCGCGAGCGTGCTCGACCCGTCCCGGCGGGACGCCCGGATCCTGCGCGGGCCGGACGGCGCGTTCGAGCGGATCGTCGAGTTCCGCGACGCCGGTGACGACATACGTGCCCTCGGAGAGATCAACGTCGGCCTCTACTGCTTCAACGGAGAAGGGCTCCTGGAGGCACTCGGCCTGCTCAGGCCGGACAACCAGGCCGGCGAACTTTACCTCACCGACGTGTTCCGGCACCTCCGCCCCACCCAGGTCCTCAGAATCGATGATCCTAGCGAAGCCGTGGGCGTGAACGACAGGCTGGAGCTGGCCCGGGCGGAGCGCGCGCTGCGCGACCGCGTGCTGGAGGACCTG
>DASQZW010000339.1:0-3439 GCA_035638495.1 Terriglobales bacterium | reverse complement strand
ACCAGCCAGGCGGCCGGGATCGAGCCCTTGAACAGCCACCAGCGGGCCGGGTCGCTGCCCGTCCCGAGCGCCGCGAACCGCGCGGCCGTCTCGGCGTCGTAGCCGAACTGGACGGCCGTGCGGTCCCAGCGGAAGAGGCGGTCCATCTCCTCCAGCGGGACCAGCACCACGAAGCGGCACTCGGTCCGGTCGCACGTCACGACCTGGCGGGTCGCCCAGCCCTGCGCCCAGTCGGGGTCGGAGGTCAGCCACTGCCAGCCGGGCGCCAGCCCCGCCGGCGCCTGCCCGTCGGCCGATGGGATCGGCACGGCGCCTCTCGTGATGCCGCCGGAGGCGCGGATCTCCTCGGCGTGGTGGAGCGCGGTGTAGTGGAAGAGGCGTCTGCCGGTTACCTGAGGCATCGCTCGATCTCCTGCGGTGTAGTGGAAGAGGCGTCTGCCGGTTACCTGAGGCATCGCTCGATCTCCTCCCAGTCGCCCGGGCGCCAGAGCCTGACCTCGACCGAGCACTCCGCCAGCTCGGCGAGCCAGGCCCGTTGCTCGGGGGTGCACCGCCCACGGTCTGACTTCAATTCCGCGAAGACCACCCTCGGGCGGCGGACCAGCACCAGGTCCGGGAAGCCGGCGGCCGACCCGTCCGAGCGCAGCGTGTGATAGGCGTGCCAGCCACGGAGCGCGGCGTAGCGCAGCACCTGCGACTGGAACCGGCGCTCGCTGAGCTTCGGCTGCTGCCACGAGAGCACCTCGGAGAA
The DNA here is from genome assembly GCA_035638495.1 of Terriglobales bacterium. Classification (GTDB taxonomy): domain Bacteria; phylum Chloroflexota; class Dormibacteria; order Dormibacterales; family Dormibacteraceae; genus CF-161. The sequence goes on along the minus strand of DASQZW010000339.1, from coordinate 2,688 downwards.
CGTCATAGCGAGCTCCGCGCCGGCCACCACGACGGCCGGCTGGGATGCAGATCGTCGACGCGGTAGGTGATCGGACCTTCCAGCGGCGCCGCCAGCCAACGGAAGAACTCGGCCTCGGTACGGACCGTCGTCGTCTTCGGGTGCAGCCCGCGCCGCTCGATCTCTTGCGGCCCGCCGAAACACGTACCCTTGCGCCCGTTGTCCTGGATCGTGAGCGGGCCGCGCACGAGGTAGAGCCCGCTGCGCGGGTCCAGCAACACCGGCGACTCTGGGCACGTGATGCCGTGGTCGATCAGCAGCGCCAGGTCGTCGAGCGTCACGGACTGCGAATGCTTCTCTTTGGCCGCCACCTGCTTATGCTCGAAGACGCGGAGATAGGCCCGCCCGTCCGCGCGGTGTTCACCGGACTGGTGCCAGTAGTAGTCGACGTCGCCGCCGCCGAAATTGCCTCTCGGCCCGGAGCGCCAGATGATCTGGCCGAGGGTCGACGACGACTCCCAGGGCGCGCGATTGTCGCGATGGATCATCTCGGCTCGACACTCCCGGTTCGAGCAGAACTGCCAGCGAGGGCATCCCTTCATGACGCAGCTCCAGCCACCTCTGCCCCGATGAAGCGGCGCCCGTACCGGAGCGCGGCGAGCCCCACGGTACCGGAGCCGGCGAACGGGTCCACGATCAAATCGCCCGGCGCCGTCAGCGCCGAGATGATCGGCGCGAGCTCCGCGACGCCCTGGGCCCACGAGCCGTCGTCGCCGGTCGGCACGGTCTTGCGGGGCGGGCTGCCTTTGAGCGTGTCGGCCAGCATGGCGGTCCCGGCCCGACGGTCTCTGACGTACCAGACCAGCGGCTTCCAGCCGGCCGAGACCCACTTGCCGACGATCATCTGGGTCTGGCGATGCACCAGCGCCAGCGTCCACCAGTAGCGCAGCGACCGCGAGAGCCGGACGCAGACCTCGGGCAGGTGGGCATGCCCGCAGTACGCCACCAGCGAGCCGCCGTCGACCAGCGCGCCGGCCGCCCACGCGCCGAGCGCGTCCCAGAGCGGCAGGTACTCGGCCGGGTAGGGCGGGTCGGTCAGCACGAGCGCCACGCTGCCCGGCTCGACGTCGGCGAGCACGTCGCGGAAGTCGCCGGCCCGGATCTCCAGGTCGTCGGCCGTCGGATCGGGCCGCTCGCCGGCCTCCCACTCGTCGACCAGCAGCAGCAGCGAGCGCCGCGAGACGGCGCCGTTGCGGACCGCTTCGAGCAGCGCGTCCGTCCAGCGACAGAGCCGACGGAGCTCGGAGATGCGCGGCTGTGGGATCAGCCCGTCTACCTCGCTGCTTATCGCATGCGATAACCACTGATTCCCTGGTCCGGGACGCGGCCCGAGCAGTCCGCCGAGGACGACCTCCGCGAACATCTGGGCGGCCTTGATCTCGCGCTTCTGCTCGCCGTGCCCGTTCCAGAGCTGCGCGGCGGCAGCGAGCGCCGTGCTCGCGCGCCAGAGCGCCACGGGATCGTCGCTCTCACGGAACAGCGCGAGCCGCTTCTCCGCGAAGCCCCGGGTCACCATGCCCGGTGCGATGTCGGACGGGACTAACGCCGTCTCGCTCACATATCCTCCCTCACGCACTCACACGATCGCCGCCTGCTGCCCGGCGTCGTCGCCGGCGTCGCAGAGCGCCGGCGCCTCCCAGCGCAGCTTGTGCTGCAGCGGGTGCACATCGACCCGGGGACGGCTCGGACACGACCAGGGTCTCCCGCGCACCTCCCCGACCAGTCGCCAGCCGGCGGCCACGAGCGACGTGCCGGGCTCGGATGCCAGCGTGTACGTGCCGAGTCGGCGGTAGCCGAGCGCCCGAGCCGCCCGCCAGCTGGCCGCATAGAGCGCGCTACACGCGTTCGGGCAGCCGTCGCTCGCCAAGCGCGTCACCTCCGCGGTCAGGCCGTCCTGATTGAGCCGCGCGACGGGCCGCCCGACGATCGCCACCCCGCGCACCTCCGGCCGCTCGTCGGCGACGGCGAGCGCGAACAGGTGGCCCGCGACCGGCCCGTGATGGCGATGATGGCGCGCGACGAACGCGTTCGCCTCGCGCAGCGTTATCGGCACGATGCGGAGCCTCGGCCCGTCGTTCATACGATCGCCGCCGCTGCCCCGGCCGCGTCGCCGGCATCCGCGAGCGCCCGCCGCACGAGCGGCGAGAACCTGCCCAGGCCCTGGCCCGGCGGCGCCCGGAGCCGGAGCCCGCCGTCGGCGCCCCGGCCGGCCGGCTCCAGCCGGGCGAGCAGCATGGCATTGGCCGGGGTGATGTCGACGGACGCATGGGCCAGCGCCTCCGCCCAGAGCGCCAGGTCCTCGTCGCTCGGCGGGCTGACCACCTCCGGCGGCGGCGTCGGAACGTCCGTGGCCTCACCCCCAGCACGATTCCGACGCCGCCGTTGATTCGTCGCTTGACCCTCCCCCTGCCCCGCTTGCGGGGAAGGGGGTAGGGGGGAAGGGGTCGGTTGGTCCGGTCCGGTTGGTTGGTTGGTTGGTCCGGTTGGTTGGTCCGGTAGCCCCACACGTTTCGACTTTTGCGCGGCACGTGCACCGGACGTGCCGGCCACGTGCGCGAACGCGCCGTCGTCGTGGCCGTTCCTCGCGGCCCGCGCCTTGCGCATCCGCTCGCGGTTGGCGAGCCGCCGCGCGATCCATTTCTCGGCGAA
>DASQZW010000338.1:0-7437 GCA_035638495.1 Terriglobales bacterium | reverse complement strand
GATGCTCAACGAGTCTCCACCAGTATCCGGCCGAAGTTCCGCTCCTGCCGCACGCGGATCTCGCTGCGACGCAGCATCTCGAGCACGGCCACGAACGTGATGACCGCCTCCAGTCGGTCGGCGCACTCCAGCAGCACCTGGACCAGGTCGAACGGGCCCTGACGCAGTCGCTGCCGCAGGAACGCGAGCTTGTCCTCCACCGTCCACCGGACGCCCATGTAGACGAGCGGCCGCGGCGGGAGGCGGGCCAGGACCGACTGGAAGGCCGCGACCAGCGCCGCCACCTGGATGGGCTCCTCCTGGCCCTCGACGTCGATCTGGCGGGCGGGCGCGGGGTAGCTCGGTTCGTCGGCGGCCGCCCGCTCCATCAGCTTCTCCGCCATCTCCTTGTACGCGCGGTACTCCAGCAGCCGCGACCGGACGTCCTCCTCCCAGCCGAGCAGGTCGGCCTCCTCGTCGTCGGGCTCCTCGCCGGGGAGCAGGCGGATCGACTTCAGCAGCAGCAGGCGGGCCGCCAGCCACAGGAACTCGGCCATCTCGACCGGGTCCCGCTCCTCGAGCGCCGCGATCTCGGCCAGGTACGCCTCGGTGAGGCTGGCCAGCGAGACCTGGAAGATGTCGACCTCGTCCCGTTCCGCCAGCATCAGCAGCAGCTCGAGCGGGCCCTCGAACACAGGCGTCGTGATCTCCAGGCGTGAGCGGGCCGCGCCGGGCTGCTCCACGGCAGGCAATCATAGCCCCGCGTGTTCCCCGCCTCGGCTGAACCGCTCAGCGCCTGAGGTACGGTATGGAGCCCATGGTGGTGGCGATCGGACGCATCCTGCTCGCCTTCCTCGTGCCGCTCGGAATCCAGGCATGCGCCGCGACCGACGTCCCGCCCCCGGCCGCGAACCGGGCGACGCCGTCCACCGCGCCGAGCCCGGTCGCATCGGTGGTCGCCCTCCCGCCCAGCCCGCCCGCGGTGCACGTGGACGTCGAGAGCGGCGCCAGCCCCGCTCAGAGCGGCCCCGGCGCCTATCGGTACCGCGTGGAGGTCCCGCAGCTGGTGGGCCTCGAGCCGCACGGCCCTGCCCTCGACTCGCAGATCCGGGGTACGCTGCAGCGCGACGTCGACGCCTTCCTGGGCGCCGCGCAGGACGCGCAGACGCCGACCGACCTGACGTGCACGAACCGGACCGTCCGCGTGACGGCCAGGCTGGCGGTCTTCCGCGTGGACTGCACGTCGAGCCAGGCCGGGGTCGCCCGGCCCAGCTCCATCACGCACACGTTCAACTGCGATCTCGCCGGGACGCGGATCCTGACGCTGCAGGACCTGTTCAGCGCTGGATCGGCGTACCTCGACGTGCTCTCGGCGGCCGCGCGGTCGCAGTTCCCGGCGGAGGCCGCGGCCGCCGCCGGCCGCACCGTCGCGGACGGAACGGCGCCGGCGGCCGCGAACTTCCGGGCATTCCTGCTCGACCAGTCCGGCCTCGTGATCGTCTTCCCGGACTTCCGGGTCGCGCCGGGGACGACGGCCACCCCCCAGGTGTCGGTCCCGTACGACGACCTCCGGCGCTACTTCGCGACCGGGATCGCCGGCCTGCTGGCGGGGTAGGGCTACCGGAGGTCGACCTGGGCGAACCGCTCCTCGCTTCCCACGCGGCGCCAGCGCCGGCGCAGGGTCGCCGGGTCGCCGGTCTGGCTGCGGTGCTCGAGCCGCGCGGCGATCTTGGCGTCCAGCACCTCGCCCACGTCCACCGTGAGGTCGACGCGCGAACCACTCGGGCCGCCGAACAGCCAGGCCTCGGCCGTCTCGTGCGGCGCCCCCGCGTCGGGGTACGTGAGGGGATCGCGGGCACAGGGCCACGCGGCGTCCAGGGCCACCCGGCCGATGACCCGGTGGTCCGGATGCTGCCGGTAGCCGGGCGTCGGGTCGAACGTGAACAGCACGTCCGGCCGGCTGCGGCGGATCTCGCGCACCAGCTCGCCGCGCAGCTCCAGGCTGTCGACGAGCTCCGCGTCGCGCCGGCGCAGGAACTCGACCCGTCCGGCGCCCAGGACCTCGGCGGACGCGATCTGCTCGCGCTCGCGCGTCGCCGCCAGGTCGGAGCCCGACACCGCGCCGTCCCGGCTGCCCTTGTCCCCCGACGTGGCCAGCACCAGGTCGACGACGACCCCGCGCCGCGTCATCAGGAGCACCGCGCCGGCGCAGAAGAAGTCCACGTCGTCCGGGTGCGCCACGATGCAGAGGGCCCGCCGGATGCGGGCGTCTGCCGGGCCGCTAAACCGCCTTGGAGCCGCCAACCCGCCGCGCCAGCTCCTCGACGGCCGGGGTCGCGATGCCGCGCTCGCGCCCCCGCCGCAGGATCGGCCCCGCGATGGCGTCGAGCTCGGGCTGCCGCCCGGCCGAGATGTCCTTCTGCATCGAGCTCCGCATGTCGCTGGGCATGCCCAGCAGCGCCTGGGTATAGACGTCCGCGTCGAGCGGCGCGCCCTCGGTGGCGGCGACGGCGCAGACCTCGCGGATGGCCGCGCACATCAGCGCCCGGACGTCGGGGACGTCGCGCGCCGCTCCGATCGGCTGCAGGAGCGCGCTCGTGCCGAGCGCGAACGGCGCCAGGAGCGCGAGCTTGCCCCACAGCACCTCGGCCTCGCCGTCGCGGACCGTGCATCCGAGGCCCGCGTCGTACAGCTCGGCCGCAATCCCCTCGGCCAGGCCGCGCATCGCCGCCGGGGGTCCGAGGTCGATGGAGGCGAACGGGCTGGCCTGGGCGACATGGCCGGGGCCGACGCGCTCCGACTCGACGCGGATGGCGCCCGGGATCACGAGGTCACCGTAGACCTCGCGGAGCCGGGCCACGTGGTCGACGCCGTTCATCAGCGGCACGGCCACCGCGTCGGGCGCCACGGCCGGCGACGCCAGCCGGAGCGCCTCGTCCAGCTGCGGCGCCTTGACCGCCACCCACAGGACGTCCACCGGGCGGTCGAGGCGCGTGCTGGCCGGTACGTCCACGTCGAACTCGCCGAGCACCACGCTCTCGACGTGCACGCCGCCCGGGTACTCCTCCATGGTCTCGGGACGCAGGATCAGCAGGACCTGCTTGCCGGCCTGCGCCAGCGCGCCGCCGATCAGCAGGCCCACACCCCCAGCACCCAGGATCGCGTGTCGCATGCTCCGCGCCGAACTCTAGCCCGTTCATCGAGACCCCCGCTCACCTTCCGCGCAGTGCGGCACCGCCGCGCGCCTCGTCGAGCAGCTCGTGTGCACGCGCCATGGCCTTCTCGGTGATCGTCCCGCTCATCATCCGGGCCAGCTCCCGGGCGCGCTCCTCCTCGGTCTCCAGGTCCCGGACGCGGACGACCACCCTGCCGCCCGGGCCCGGCGCCTTCTCCACCACGAGGTGGTGGTCCGCGAAGCAGGCGATCTGGGCGAGGTGGGTGACCACCAGCACCTGCCGCCGCGCGCCGAGCGCCTTCAGCCGCAGCCCGACCTGGACCGCGGCCTCGCCGCCGATGCCGGCGTCCACCTCGTCGAACACCAGCGTGGGCAGCCGCTCCGACTCGGCCCCCGCCGTCCGGATCGCCAGCATGACGCGGGACAGCTCGCCCCCGGACGCCACGCGGGCGAGCGGGGCCGGCGCCTCGCCGGGGTTCGCCGAGAACCGCATCTCGACCTCCTCGGCGCCGTCCGGCCCGATCTCCGACCTCGGGCTGAGGCGGGCCTCGAACAGCGCCCCCTCCAGGCGCAGGCCGCTCAGCTCGGACGTCACGGCGCGGCTCAGCCGCACGGACCCATCGGCGCGGAGGCTGCTCAGCTCGCCGGCCGCTGCCTCCAGCGTGGCTCGGGCGCGGTCCACCTCGAGCTGCGCGTCCTCGAGGGCGGCCCCCAGGTCGGCGGCCTCCCCCACCTGGCCCTCCAGCCGGTCCCGCTCCGCCACCGCGGCCTCGATGGTGCCGCCGTACTTGCGCCGGACCTGCTCCAGTACGGCGAGCCGGGCCTCGAGCGCCTCCAGCCGCGCCGGGTCGGCGTCGAGGCCCTCCACGTATCGGCGCAGCTCGGCGCCCGCGTCGGCCAGCTCGGCGTCCAGCGCCTCGAGCCGGTCGGCGAGCTCCACCAGGCGCGGGTCCAGGTCGGCCGCGGCCCGGACGCCACCGGCAGCCGCGGGCAGCCCTTCCTCGCCGCGGAGGATCGCCACCGCCGACCCGACCAGTTCCGTCAGGCGGGCGGCGTTGCGGGCCACGGCGCGCTCGGCCGCCAGCTCCTCGTCCTCGCCCACACGCAGGTTCGCCGCGCGCAGCTCCTGCAGCTGCCAGCGCAGGTACTCCTCCTCGCGCTGGCCGCGGGCCTGCATCCGCGCGAGGTCGGCGAGCCTGGCCGTGGCGGCCGCCCATCCGGCGTGCGCGATGGACACCGCCTCGCGCGCCGCCAGCGCGCCGGCGAACGTGTCCAGCAGCAGCGTCTGCGCCTCGGGATCCATCAGCAGCCGCTGGTCGTGCTGGCCATGGATGCCGACCAGAAGCCGGCCGAGCTCGCGCAGCTGGCCGGGCGTCGCCGGCCGCCCGTTGAGGCGGGCACCGCCGCGCCGGCCGACCTCACGCGCCAGGACGAGGCTCTCGCCCTGGTCGTGGCCCATGGCCTCCAGCGCCCGGACCGCGCCTGGAGCGGAGTCCACGTCGAACAGCGCCTCGGCACGAGCGCGGTCGGCGCCGTGGCGGACCTGGTCGGTGCTGGCGCGCGCGCCCAGGCTGAGCCCCAGAGCGTCCACGATCAGCGACTTGCCGCTCCCGGTCTCGCCCGTCAGCAGGTTCAGGCCGGGGCCGAAGCGCACGCAGGCGGTGTCGACGAGCGCTAGGTCCCGGACGTGCAGCTCCTGTAGCATGCGGCCAGGATAGCGAACTGATGTTCGGGGGCGCAACGGGACCTGTGAAGCGCGGCTACAGCGAGGTCAGCCAGAGCGGCAGGCCGGCCCGCACGGCCACCCGCTGCGCCGCCATCGCGTGGCGGTCGCACTGGTACGTGACCCGACCGCGATGCCACACCACCCGTGTCGTCGCCCGGCGGCGGCACGGCAGCGTCTGGCACTGGCACGGCCGCCGGGGCTTGCGCCTCGCCATCTCCCCACGCTGCCAGATCGACGCCGGGCGGTCAACCCGGCCGGCCCTGTTCGCGGTCGGCCGAGCGGACCGGCGTCGGCACGAGCGGCAGGCCCCAGCCCAGCTTCTGGCGCAGCAGGGCGTAGAACCGCTCCGGTGGGGTGAAGCGGACCATCTGCAGCCGGCGCGCGTACTCGGCCACCCGCACGCGGTCCCCGGCTCGCAGCCGCCACACCGGGCCGCCGTCGACGGAGGCCACCGCGGCGCTCCGGGGCAGCTCGACGGTCACGCCCTGCTGCCGCGGCACCACGATCGGCCGCACGGTCAGCGCGAACGGGCTCATGGGCACCAGGACCAGTTCCTGGAGCGTCGGCTCCAGGATGGGGCCGCCGGCCGCGAGCGCATAGGCGGTGGAGCCCGTCGCCGTCGCGACGATCAGGCCGTCGGCGTCGATCTGGCCGATCTCGAGCCCGTCGACCAGCAGGCGGAGGCGGACCAGGCCGTCGGCGGACGCGCGCTGCAGGACGAGCTCGTTGAGGCCGACCGCGCGGCGCGTGCGCTGGCCCGCGCGGTCGACCGTGACCTCGATCAGCATCCGCTCGTCGAGCCGGTAGTCGCCGTCCAGGAAACGCCGCAGGCCCGCGCACAGGTCGTCCGCTTCGAGCTCCGTCAGGAAGCCCAGGCGGCCCAGGTTCACGCCCAGGATCGGCACGCCCCGGACCGCCGCCAGCCGCGCCGCCGCCAGCAGGGTGCCGTCCCCGCCCAGCGTGACGATCAGCCGAGCCTTCCCCGGCACGGCCCGCGACTCCTCGCGCGTGTAGTCCAGAACCTCGACTCCGGCCTCGTCCAGGAACTCGCGGGCCGCGGCCAGCACGCGCGCCCCGGCGTCCACGTGGCGGTGGCGCAGGAACACGATCACGGCGCGGCTTCCAGGTGGAGCAGGAGCTCACGGTTGCCGTCCGCCCCGGGCAGCGCGGACGGCACCTCGCCCCGCACCCGATAGCCGTTCTGGGCGCACCAGGCGCGGAAGCGGCCCAGCGCCGCGGCGGTGGCCGCCTCGTCGCGCACGATCCCGCCCTTCCCCACCTCGCCCCTGCCGACCTGGAACTGCGGTTTGAAGAGGACTACCAGCTCCGCGCTGGGGGCGGCGGCGCGCACGGCGGGCAGCACCTTCTCCAGCCCGATGAAGGACACGTCGACCGTCACCAGGGACACCGGTTCGGGGAACGTCTCGAGGGTCCGCGCGTTGACTCGCTCCATCGGCACCACGCGTGAATCCTGACGCAGGCGCCAGTGCAGCAGCCCGCGCCCAACGTCCACGGCGTACACCCGGGCAGCCCCACGCTGCAGCAGGACGTCCGTAAAGCCGCCGGTCGAGGCGCCGATGTCGGCGCAGACCCGGCCGGCCACGAAGACCCCGAACGCGTCGAGCGCGGGTGCCAGCTTCTCGCCTCCCCGGCTGACGTACGGCGGCGGCTGCACGACCTCGAGCCGCTCCTCGGGGCGCACGCGGCGGTCCGCGGCGCGCACCGTCTCACCCGCCACCCGGACGCGGCCGGCCATGATGAGGGCCTGCGCCTGGGTTCGTGACTCCGCCAGGCCGGCGTCGGCGAGGGCGGCGTCGAGCCGGACGCCGCGGGCAGGGCGGCTCAGAACGGCAGCAGCCCCACGATCACTCCAAGCGTGCCGCCCACCAGCACCTCGAACGGGGTGTGGCCGAGCAGCTCACGCATGCGGTCCTCCTGGATGCCGCGCATGTGGACCATGTCCTCGACCAGTCGGTTGAGGACGGCCGCCTGCCTGCCGACCGCGCGGCGCACGCCCTGAGCGTCGTACATGACCACGAAGGAGAAGATAAGCGCGATGGCGAACGTGCCGGAGCCGACACCGTCGACCCGGCCGACCGCCGCCGTCAGGCCCATCACGATCGCGGCGTGCGAGCTCGGCATTCCGCCCGTCTCGGCGAGGACGCGCAGGTTGAGCCGCCGCTGGCGGATGGAGCTGAGGGTGAGCTTGGTGACCTGCGCGATCGCCCATGCCAGGAACGCGGGGAGCAGGTAGTGCACGTCAGTCGCGGACCGGCGGCCCGGCACCGGCCCCGATGCGCTCGGTCGCGGCGTCGAGCTGGCCCTGGGCCGCCTCGACGAGGCGGCCGGCCTCCTCGTAGTCGGCGACGAGCCGTTCGAGCGGCGCGCTCGGGTCCGACAGCCGGCCGATGACCGCCTCCAGGCGGTCGAGCAGCCCGTCGAGGCCGGGAGGCTCCTGCTCGGCGCTGCTCAAGGCGCCGCCGTCTCAGCCACCTTGCCAAGGATGCCGTTCACGAACCGGCCCGACTCGTCGCCCGAGAAGGTCTTCGCCAGCTCG
>DASQZW010000337.1:0-2660 GCA_035638495.1 Terriglobales bacterium | reverse complement strand
GATCTCCCGCGACCCCCCTCCGGCCTCCGGCCTCCTCCCCCGCGAGGGGGGAGGGGCTCGTCGTCATCATCCGTGCAGCTCCCGGACCGCGTCCTTGAACAGGTGGCCGCGCTCCTCGTAGCTGGCGAACATGTCGTAGCTCTTGTACGCGGGGCTGAGCAGGACGGTGTCCCCCGGCTGCGCCATGCCCCCGGCCAGCTCCACCGCCTCCTCCAGCGACGCGGCCCGGCGCACCCGGTGGCCGGCCAGCCGCTCGGCCAGCTCGTCGCCGCTGGCGCCCATCAGCACGACCGACCGCGTCAGCGAGCGCACCGCCGCCGCCCACTCGGCCAGCTCGAAGCCGCCGCCGTAGCCGCCGGCGATCAGCACCAGCGGCCGGCCGGCGAACGCCCGCAGGCCGACCAGGCCGGCGTCGGGGTTGGTCGCCTTGGAGTCGTTGTACCAGCGCACGCCGCCCCACTCCCCGACCAGCTCCAGCCGGTGCTCGACGCCCGGGAAGCGCCGCACGCCCTCCTCGATCGCCTCGTCGGAGAGGCCGGCCGCGCGGCCGATCGCCGCCGCCGCCAGCGCGTTGAGGCGGTTGTGCTCGCCCGGCACGCCCACCGCAGGCACCGGCCGGTGCTCGTCGAACCACCGCACGCGCGCCGGCGTCAGCGCCGCCAGCTCCCGGCAGCGCCGGTCCAGGCCGTTCAGGAGCGCGTCGTCGCCGGCGGTCTGGAACTCCAGCAGCCGCGCCTTGGCGGCCACGTACTCGTCCATCGTGCCGTGGCGATCGAGGTGGTCCGGCGTCAGGTTCAGGACGGTCGCGATGCGTGCCTCCGGGTGATGGCACGACTCGATCTGGAAGCTGGACAGCTCCAGGACGACCCAGTGGCGGTGCGTCAGCTCGTCCAGACGGTCCAGCACCGTGTCGCCGATGTTGCCGCCGACCACCACGGGCCGTGTGCCCTGCGCCAGCACGCTGCCGGCCAGTGCGGTCGTGGTCGTCTTGCCGTTGGTCCCCGTGACGCCGACGATCGGCGCCGGGCACAGCTGGAAGAAGAGGTCGATCTCGCTGGAGACCAGCCGCGAGGTCGCCCGCGCCCGCTCCAGCAGCTCGGAGTGCCACGGGACGCCCGGGCTCGCGTACACGGCGGCACAGTCCTCCAGGACCCGCTGGTCGTAGCCGCCGAGCACGGTCTCCGCGCCCGGCGGCAGCTGGGCGAGTGCGGACGCGAGCCGGTCGGCCGGACGCAGGTCGCAGACCCGCACGAGCACGCCGTGGCCGGACAGGAACCTCGCCAGGGCGAGGCCGCTCCGGCCCAGGCCCACGACGAGGGCTCGCTCCCCCGCCGGGGGGATCACAACAAGCTGTGCGCGATCAACCCGGAGGCGACCGCGGCCAGCGCGCCCGCACTCCAGAAGGCCAGCGCGATGCGCCTCTCTGACCAACCCTCTAGCTGGAACGTGAAATGGATCGGGGTCATCTTGAACAGCCGGCGTCCGCCCGTGAACTTGAAGTAGCCGACCTGCATGATGACGGACAGCGTCTCCGCCGCGAACACCAGGCCCAGGCCCAACAGGAGCAGCACCCAGCCCTGCTGGATCGCCATGGCCGACAGCGCCGCGCCCAGGCCGAGCGCGCCGGTGTCACCCATGAAGATCCGCGCCGGGTGCCGGTTGTACACCATGAACGCCAGCACGCCGCCCGCAAGCGACATCGCCACCGCGCGCTCGCCGAACCCGGCGCCGGGGAGCAGGAAGGTCATGCCCAGGATGGCGATCGCCGCGAGCCCGCCGGCCAGCCCGTCGAGGCCGTCCGTCAGGTTCACCGCGTTGGCCGCGCCCACCACGGCGGTGATGGCGATCGGCCAGTAGTACCACTGGTGGATCATGTCGAAGCGGATCGGGTGCTGCTGGACCGTCGCCAGCGCCACGATCGGGATGGCGACCAGGACCTGGAGCGGGAACTTGAATCGGGCCGGGATGCCGATCGAGCCGAACCGCAGCTTGGCCATGTCGTCGAACAGCCCCAGGGCGCCGTAGAGGGCGAGCGCCACCGTCGGCGCGAGGGCGCCGGGGTGGTTGCGGGTGGCGAGGAGCCCGCCGAGCACGCCGACCGCGACGAACAGGATGCCGCCGCCGGTGGGTGTGCCCTTCTTGCGCTGGTGCTCGCTCGAGAGCTCGGCCTGAATCGGCTGGCGGACGCGCAGACGCTGGAACCCGCGGATCAGCGTCGGATAGAGGAGGACGGATGCTGCGAATGCGACCGCGAGGATGGTCAGGTCGAGGATCAACTGGCGCCTCCGGACACTTGAACGTCGTTGCTTCCTTGTTTACCGATGGCTACGAGGGCCCGCGCGACCTGGTGCAGTCCAATCCCGTGCGAAGCCTTGACAAGCACAACGTCGCCGGGGCCCGCAATGGCACGGACCCAGTCGACGGCGGCCTCCAGGTCGGCCACCAGCTCGCCGCCGGACGCCTCCGCGAGCAGCCGGCCGTGCCCGGCGTCCATCACGGCCACCCGGTCGAAGACCTCCCCCGCCCGGCGCCCGACCGCCCGGTGGGCGGCCGGGGCCGCGCCGCCCAGCTCGCGCATCTCGCCCAGCAGGGCCAGCAGCCGTCCCCGCCGCGGCCGCTCGGCGACCGTCTCGAAGGCCGCCAGCATCGACTCCGGGCTG
>DASQZW010000336.1:0-13440 GCA_035638495.1 Terriglobales bacterium | reverse complement strand
CGGGCCGCACCAACGTCTGGGAGGAGTTCCAGGAGCGGCGGTCGGCGTTCGGCTTCGACCGCAGGATCGCGGCGCGCGAGGGCGAGGCGCTCGCCGCCCGCCTGATGGAGGAGCGGCTGGGGGCGCTGCGCGGCTCGATCGGCACGCCGGACCAGATCCGGGAGTTCCTGCGCGGTTACGAGGCGGCCGGCGTGGACCAGGTGATCTTCGTGAGCCAGGCCGGCCGCAACCGGCACGAGCACATCTGCGAGTCGCTGGAGCTGTTCGGCCGCGAGGTGCTGCCGGAGTTCAAGGAGCGGCACGAGGCCCGCGAACGCGACAAGATGGCGCGCCTCGCGCCGGCGATCGAGGCGGCGCTGGCGCGCCGGGAGCCGGCGCGCGAGGTGGAGCCGGAGGTGGTGGTGGCGGCGGCGGCGCCGTAGGGCGTCCCTCCCCCCTCGCGGGGGAGGAGGGCCGGCCGCGGCCCGGAGGGGGGTCGCTGAAAGAGCTCCTCCGCTCCGTTGAGGCCCCCTGCTCTGTTCGCAGGTGCTGGAGTGTGCATCCCCCACCCCCTCCCCCCTCCCCCGCGAGGGGGGAGGGGAAGGCTCGGGCGCCGCTTCGCGGCTGCCCTCGCTCCTGGCTGCTCTGGTCGGGAGCGTTTTCCTGATCGATAACGGGGTAATGTTGTAATCATGGCAACACCGGAACGCGACGAGATCGCAGGTTGGTTCGCCGGAAGGCTCCCGGACGGCTGGTTCACTGGGGCACCGTCGGTGACGATCGACGAGGGACAGATCGTGGTGGTGGGGACGCTCACCGATCCCGCGCTGCCGGAGGGCGCTTCCACGCTGCTCAAGGCCGGCGCCGAAGCGGGCCGCATCGCACGGTTCCGCGAGGGCACCCGCCCGTACCGGATCCACATCGCGCGTGAGGCCGAGCACAAGTTCGAGCTGCCGGTCACCTGGGGCGCGACCAGCGGCGGCACGACCCAGAAGTTCACGCCGGGCGGCTCCGGCAGGCGCCAGACGGCCGAGGGCGAGGAGGCCAAGAAGGTCCACATCGCGTGGCGGCATGGCTGGGGGCACGGTTGGCGAGGCCGCCGCGCCTGGCACGCCTGGCACGGCGACGAGCAGAGCTTCTAGCCATGGCCATCGAGCAGCTCTTCGCGGGACTGGCTGAGCCGCTGCCGTCCGAGGAGGAGGCGCTGGACGCCTACTCCGCGACGGTCAGCGGGGTCGCCGAGCGCCTGCTGCGGTCGGTGGCCAACCTCCGGGTGGGCCGGACCGACGGTCGCCGTCCCGAGGGCGCCGGCTCCGCGGTGGCGCTGACCTCCGACGGGCTGCTGGTGACCTCGGCCCACGTGGTGGAGCGGGCGACCCGGGGCGCTGCGGCCTTCGCCGACGGCGGTCAGTACGACATCGAGGTGATCGGGCTCGACCCCCTCTCTGACCTGGCGCTCGTACGGGCCCGCGCTGCCCGGGTGACGCCGGTGGAGGTCGGCGACGCCGACCGGCTGCGGGTCGGTCAGCTGGTCGTGGCGGTCGGCAACCCGCTCGGCTACTCCGGATCGGTGACGGCCGGCGTGGTGAGCGGCCTCGGCCGTTCGCTCCCCACACGGTGGGGCGACGGACGCCGCATCGTGGACAACGTCATCCAGACCGACGCGGCGCTCAACCCGGGCAACTCCGGGGGCGCGCTAGCCGACGGCCGCGCCCGGCTGGTCGGCATCAATACGGCGGTCGCGGGCGTGGGCCTCGGCCTCGCGGTCCCGATCAACCCGGTCACCCGCCGCATCCTCACCGCTCTCAACCGGGACGGCCGCGTCCGGCGCGGCTACCTCGGCATCGCGGGCGGCACTCAACCCCTGCCGGCCGCTGCCGCCGCCCGCCTGGGCCGGCAGGGCGCGATCGGCGTCATGGAAGTCGTGGAAGGCAGTCCTGCCGCGACGGCCGGCCTCCGTGCCGGCGACCTCATCATCGGCGTCGGCGGGCAGCCGGTCAGTCGGGCCGGCGACCTGCAGGGCTACATGGTCGGCGCGGCGATCGGCAGGCCGCTCGAGATGGAGATCCTGCGCGACAGCAAGCTCGTCCGCCTCACGGCGGTGCCCGTCGAGCTGAACTGAATCCGCATCCTCGTCCAGGGGGCCGCCGGGTCGCGCTCGGCCCGGCGGCCATCCCGCCCCCGTCCGCCACACTGAAGGCGTGACGGACGTTCGCGAGCGACTGCTGAAGGCCTGGAACGGAGAGATCGTCGCGCGCTACGTGTACCGCACGCTGGCGCGGCGCGAGGGCGACTCCCGGCGGGCGGAGATCCTGCGTCGCATCGCCGACGCCGAGGCGACGCACCGGCAGCGGCTGGAGGCGCGAATGACCGCCCTGGGCATCCCGATCCCGGACGAGCGCTCGGTGCGGATCTCGCCCTGGCTGCGCCTGCAGGCGCGGCTCGCGCCCGTCGAACGGCTGCTCCAGGCGCGGGAAGCGGCCGAGGACGACGAGGTCCTCGGCGTGTACGGCACCCCGACCGGCGACCCCGAGACCGACGAGCTGCTGCGCTCCATCCGGAAGGACGAGCGTTCCCACTCCATCGCCATCTCGGACATGGCCAAGTCGCCCAGCAGCGGGGACGTGGCCGACGTCGAGCTCTCGACCGACAGCCGCCTGCAGCGCATCCTCAGCCGCGAGCGCTGGCACCGCAGCGGCGGCAGCTGGGTGTCGGATGCGATCTACGGCGCGAACGACGGCCTGGCGGCCGTGTTCGGCATCGTGGCCGGCGTTTCCGGCGCGACCGGCGCATCCGGCTTCGTGCTCACGGCCGGCCTCTCCGGCGCGATCGCCTCGGCGCTTTCCATGGGCGTCGGCGCGTGGCTGGCGGCCCGCTCCCAGAGTGAGATCGCCGAGGCCAACCTGGAGTTCGAGCGCCGAGAGCTCGAGCAGCACCCGGCGGAGGAGAAGGAGGAGCTGTCGCTCTTCTACCAGCTCAAGGGCCTGACGAGGGACGAGGCCGACGAGCTCGTCGAGAAGCTGGCCCGCAACCCCGAATCGATGCTGCGGATGCTCGCCGCCGAGGAGCTGGGCGGCCTGGAGAAGGGCGGCAATCCGTGGACGGCCGCGCTGGCCGGATTCGTCAGCACGGGCGTCGGCGCGATGATCCCCGTGCTCCCGTTCTTCTTCACGCACGGACCCGTGGCCGTTGCCTGGGCCTTCGGGATCTCGCTGCTCGCGCACTTCGCGGTCGGCGCCCTGAAGTCGCTGTTCACGCTGCGCGCCTGGTGGAGCTCGGGCCTGGAGATGACGCTCGCGGGCGTGCTCGTGGGCGGCGTCACGTACATCCTCGGCATCGCCTTCAGGGTCAGCACCTAGCCAGCGCTCGCTGAGTTAAGGTTTTGCGAAGTGCGCCGGTGGGTTGCGCCTGTGGGCGCAGCGATCATGTGGTGGGGGGTTATGTGCGCGGCAGCCGCCGGCTGCAGCGTTCAGCCCAGCGCGACCGATCTCTGGGGTCGTCCCCTGCAGTCGGCCGCCCGCAACGCTCACGCCACCGTCACCGCCGCGGGCCGGGTCGGCGGCGAGGCGCTCCAGGGCGACGGCACCGTGGTCTTCAAGCCGCGGACCGCGATGTCGCTCCATCTCCGGACCCGGCTCGGCGTGCTGCCCGGCGTGCTGGACGTGCTGGAGGTCGGCGGCGTGACGTACCAGCGCGCCGCGGCGGACCAGAAGTGGCAGCGAAGCTCGACGCCTCCCCCTGACCCGACCTGGGACGGGGCGAGCGACCCGCGACTGCTCGGCGAGGACACCCTCGTGGGCGACCCGGCCTGGCACCTGAAGGCGACCAGGGGCGGGTCGGCGGTGGAGATGTGGGTACGCAAGAGCGACGGCTACCCGCTTCAGGTCGTCACCCGCAACGGCGCGGGGACGGTGTTCCGGTTCGTCTACGACCGGTTCAACGGTGCCACGCCGGTGGTCGCGCCATCGCCACCGGAGATCAAGCCGCCGGCGCGGATGCTGAGCGGCCGGGTGGGCGACACGCTGTCGCTGGACGAAGCGCGAATCACGGTCCTCTCGTCCGACGACAACGCGGTGCCCGACGACGACTCCGTCGCGCCCCGGCCGGGCAATCGCTATGTCGTCGTCGAGGTGGCGGTCGAGAACACCGGGACCAGCGCCCTGAGCACGTTCCTCGACTGGCGGCTGACCGACTCCGCGCGCGATTCCTGGAGCCAGGCGCTGGCCGTCCGCGAGCCGAGCTTCGCGGCCGGCGAGCTCGCGCCGGGGGAGAGCGCCCGAGGGTTCCTGACGTACGAGGTGAGCGCCGCCGCCACCCGGCTCGTCCTCTCGGTGAAGCTCGACGACGACACCGCGACCTTCGCGCTGACCTGAGCGTCACTCGGGGGTCCAGGCAGCGAATAGAATCGTCGCAGTGGGCAGGTTCGTCATCTCCTTCCCGGCCCAGCGCCTGGTGCAGTCACCCGCCGTCTTCTGCGTGTCCCGAGCGCGCTAGCGCCAGGCGGGCCCGTGCGACCCGCAGGTCATCGTCCCGGACACCGTCACAACGCGCAGGGAGTGGCTGAATGGCAACCCTTCTCCGACCCGATCCGACCTTCTACCCGTCGCCGCGCCTCGCCGGCGAGGCCCCGGCCGAAACGCTGGCCTACCTGGTCACGTTCGACCCGACCGCGCAGACGCCCGACGCCCTGCTGACGGTCGACGTGGACCCGTCGTCGGCGACCTATCGCCAGGTCGTGGGCCGTCTCGACATGCCCAACCTGGGCGACGAGCTGCACCACTTCGGGTGGAACGCGTGCAGCTCGGCGCTCTGCCCGTACGCGCCCCACCCGCACGTCGAGCGCCGCTACCTGCTGGTGCCGGGCCTGCGCTCGAGCCGGATCTACGTCATCGACACCAGGCCCGATCCCCGCAGCCCGCGGATCGTCAAGACGATCGAGCCGGAGGAGATCGCGCGCCGGGCCGGCTACAGCCGCCCGCACACGATCCACTGCGGCCCGGACGGCGTGTACGTGAGCGCGCTCGGCTCGCCGGACGGCGACGGCCCGGGCGGCATCTTCATCCTCGACCACAACACGTTCTCCGTGAAGGGCCGGTTCGAGCTGGATCGCGGCCCGCAGTTCCTCGCGTACGACTTCTGGTGGCACCTGGGCTACGACGTCGCCATCACCAGCGAGTGGGGCACGCCGAAGATGGTCGAGGACGGCGTCAACGGCGAGATCCTGCTGGCGGGCGGCTACGGCCACCACGTGCACGTGTGGGACCTGCCGAAGCGCCGCCACAAGCAGGCGATCGACCTCGGCGCCGAGCAACAGATGGTGCTGGAGCTGCGGCCGGCGCACGACCCCACGAAGGCCTACGGCTTCGTAGGCGTCGTGACCAGCCTGAAGGACCTCAGCGCCTCAGTGTGGATCTGGCACCAGCACGGGTCCGGATGGGACGTGCACAAGGTGATCGAGATCCCGGCCGAGCCAGCCGAGAAGGACCAGCTGCCGCCCGTCCTCCAGCCATTCGGCGCGGTGCCGCCCCTGGTGACCGACATCAACCTTTCGCTGGACGACCGGTGGCTGTACGTCTCCTGCTGGGGCACCGGCGAGCTGAAGCGGTACGACGTCAGCGACCCGTTCAGCCCGCGCGAGACCGGGTCCGTGCGGCTCGGCGGAATCGTGGGCCGGACGCCGGTGAACGGGTCGGGACCGCTCAACGGCGGCCCGCAGATGGTCGAGCTGAGCCGCGACGGCCGCCGCGTCTACCTCACGAACTCGCTGTACGCGTCCTGGGACGCGCAGTTCTACCCGGAGGGCGTGCGGAGCTGGCTGGTCAAGCTGGACGCCGACGAGGCCGGCGGGCTCCGGGCCGATCCCGAGTTCTTCCTGACCACGGAGCAGCGGAGCCACCAGATCCACCTGGAGGGCGGCGACGCCTCATCGGATTCGTACTGCTATCCGTGAGATGACGCGGTGACCTGGGCCGTCGTCTGGCCCTGGGCAGCGCTGGCCCTGCTGGGCATCTACCACGGGATCAACCCCGGCATGGGCTGGCTGTTCGCGGTGGGCCGCGGCCTGCAGGAGCGGCGCAGGAGCGCGGTGCTCGGCGCGCTGCTGCCCATCGCGCTGGGACACGAGCTGTCGATCGTCCTGGTGGTCGTCGCGGTGGTGCTCACGCAGGCGTTCGTGCCCCCGCACACGGTCCGGCTGGCCGCAGCGCTGGCGCTGGTGGCCGCCGGCCTGTACACGCTGGTCCGGCCGCGGGCACACCCGCGCGGCTTCGGGATGCGCGTCGGCGCGCTCGGACTCGCCGCCTGGTCGTTCCTGATGTCCTCGGCGCACGGCGCCGGACTGATGGTCGCGCCGGTGCTGCTGGGGCTGCCGGTGAGCGAGCAGTACGGCGACCTCCGCCAGCTCGGCGCGACCGCCGCGCTGGCGGCGACGGTGCACGTCGCGGCGATGGTGGCTGTGATGGCGGCGGTCTCGGTGGTCGTCTACGAGAAGCTGGGCCTGGGCCTGCTGCGTAGGAGCTGGTTCAACCTCGACCTGGCGTGGAGCGGGGTGCTGCTGGTGGCGGGCGCGGTGATGCTGTTCAGCGTCTGAGCCGGCGCCCCGGAACAAGCACGCGGGCCGTGAGTCCGCCGAACACCGCGGCGATCACCGCGAACGCGACGAGCCAGAAGAGGTCGCTCCCGACCACGCGGTCGGGGTCCGCCGAGGTGAACGCCGTGCCCTGGCCGTCGGCGAAGGACACGACGCTGCCCCGGAACGTTTCCGCGCGGACGGCGACACCACGTTCGATGCGCACGGGGCCGGCGGTGCCCACCACGGACACGTCCCGGAGGGTGCCGTCAGCCATCCGCAGCGTGACCGGGTCCCCGACCGCGAACGACCGGCTGGCCGGCGCCCGGTGGTCGACGACCACGGCAAGCACCGACTGCCGGCACTCCGACGCGGTCCCGATCGCGCACGCCGGCGCCGAGTCGAAGGCCGCCTGGGCCGGCGCGTCCCGCCCGTACGCCAGCAGGACGGCACCGGCGCCGTAGAGCGCGAAAGCCGCCGGCGTGGCCACGATCGGCACCGACAGCAGCCGGATCCAGTTGAACGTCCCGCCATTCTCACAGAGGTGGGCCGGTCCCGACGGCGTCGCGCACGCGGCTCAGGGTCGCCCGCGCCGCCCCACGCGCCCGGTCCGCCCCGTCCGCGAGGACCGCGCGCAACCGCGACTCGTCCCCTCGCAGCTCGCGGAAGCGCTTGCCCGCCTCGCCCAGCTCGCACTCGATGGCTGCTTCCAGGCACGCTTTCGCCTCCGCGTAGCCGATCACGCCCTCGCGGTACCGCCGGCCCATCGACTCCCGCTCGGCCTCGGAGGCGAACTGCCGATACAGGCTGAAGACGAGGCACGTCGCGGGGTCCTTCGGCTCCTCGGGCCGCCGGGAGTCCGTCCGGATCCGCGCCACCAGCCGCCGTCGAGACTCCGGGTCGGCGAAGAGCGGAATCGTGTTGCCGTGGCTCTTGCTCATCTTGCGGCCGTCCAGTCCGGGCACGACCTCGACGTCGGGGTCGACGTCGGCGGCGGGCGGGCGCAGCGTCGCTCCGAACGTGGTGTTGAAGGCGTCCGCGAGGTCGCGCGCGATCTCGACGTGCTGGACCTGGTCGCGCCCGACCGGCACGAGGTCGCCGTCGACGAGCAGGATGTCCCCGGCCATCAGGATCGGGTAGGTGTACAGGCCCATGTTCACGCCCTCGTCCGCCTGCCGGCCCGCCGCCTCGTTCGCGGCCACCGCCGCCTTGTACGCGTGCGCCCGGTTCATGGCGCCCTTCGGCGTGACCGCCGAGAGGATCGTGGCCAGCTCGAACGTCTCCGGCACGTCCGACTGGCGGTAGAGCGCGGTCCGCCCGGGGTCGAGGCCCAGGGCCAGGAGGCTGGCGGCGACGTCGAGGGTGAACTCCCGCAGCCGCGCCGCGTCGCGCAGGGTGTTCAGCGCGTGGTAGTCGGCGATCAAGTAGAAGGACCGGTCGCTGCGGGCGGCGAGCCGCAGCGCTGGACGGATCATCCCGAGGTAGTTGCCGAGGTGAAGGGTCCCGGAGGGCTTGACGCCCGAGACGGCGGTGGTCATTGCTGGGCTCCTGGTGGTGCTGGCTGACGGCGGCGCGCGTGGACGGGCGGCTAGTGCCGCCAGCGCCAGGAGACGAACGGGCAGACGAGCCCGGGAGCCACGCGGCGAGGATACCAGCCGGCTATCGGCCCGCGGCCAGCGCGACCACGGTGGCGACCAGCTCGGCGTTGTCCCGCGCGGGCCTGCCGTCGGGGAGCGTCAGGACATCCTCCAGGCCCACCCGTACGTCGCGGCCGCGGGCCACCATCGCCTCGATCACCGGCCAGGCGGACCGGTCGTGGCCGTGGTACACGCGCTGCAGTCGGATCCCCGCCTCGTCCAGCACCGCGTCGACCGACGCCACCGTGGCGAGGGCGGCCGCCGGTTCCGGCTCCTGCGGCTCGACGAGCACCCGCAGGCAGTGGCGGGCCAGGTCCTCGTCGACGAACCTGCGGGCGGCCAGGGCGGTCCAGACTCCGGCCTCGACGCCGACACCGGCGCCCGGCAGCGTCCGGACCAGCTCGAGGATCCCGGGTTCGTGGAGGTTGACCGACACGAAGTCCGGCCGAGGGTCCCAGCCGAGGATCAGGCCCAGGCGGCGGTCGGGGGCGGGCTCGATCCAGGCGGCGGTGGAGAGGCCCACAGGCAGCCCCGGACACGCCAGCCGGATCGCCGCGATCGCCTCGCCGCACGGCACCGGGTCGAGCGTCTGGGCGCCGTCCGCCCGGCGCGGGTGCACGTGTACGGCGAAGGCGCCCGCTCCGGCGGCCGCCAGTGCCGCCGCGGCCAGGTCGGCGGCCGTCAGCGGCAGCGCCGGGTGCGCGCCGGGCTCGCGACTGCCGTTCAGGCAGGCCTTGACGACCGGCACGGCGCTCAGCCCATGGACGGGTAGCGGTAGTCCTTCGGCGGCGCGAACGTCTCCTTGATCGCCCGCGGGGAGACCCAGCGGGTCAGGTTCCACAGCGATCCCGCCTTGTCGTTCGTGCCGGAGGCGCGAGCGCCCCCGAACGGCTGCTGCCCGACCACCGCTCCCGTCGGCTTGTCGTTGACGTAGAAGTTGCCGGCCGCGTACCGCAGCCGCTCGTGCGCCGTCTGGATCGCCCTGCGGTCGTTCGCGAACACCGCTCCCGTCAGCGCGTACGGCACCGAGCGGTCGACCAGGTCGAGCGTCGCCTCGTACTCGGAGTCCCGGTACACCATCACGGTCAGCACCGGGCCGAACAGCTCCTCACGGAGCAGGCGCGACTCGGGGTCCTCGGCGACGACGACGGTGGGCCTGACGAACCAGCCCTCGCTGGCGTCGGTCTCCCCGCCGACGAGGACCGTGTGACCGGGCCGCGCGCGCGCCTCCGCGATCGCCTCCGCCTGGCGGTCGAACGAGCGCCGGTTGATCACCGCGCCCATGAAGTTGCGGAAGTCCGCCACGTCGCCCATCGGGATCTCGGCGATCTGCTCCGCCAGCCGGTCGCGCACGCCCGGCCACAGGCTCTCGGGCACGAACGCCCGCGACGCGGCCGAGCACTTCTGGCCCTGAAACTCGAAGGAGCCGCGGACGAGGGCGGTCACCAGGGCCTCCGCATCGGCCGACGGGTGGGCGACGACGAAGTCCTTGCCGCCGGTCTCTCCGACCAGCCGCGGGTAGTTGCGGTACGAGCCGATGTTCTCGCCCACCTGGCTCCAGATGCCGCGGAACACGGCCGTCGAACCGGTGAAGTGCACGCCGGCCAGGTCGCGGCTGGCGAGGGCGGCCGGCACGAGTTCCGGCCCGGAACCGTGCACCAGGTTGATCACGCCGTCCGGCAGCCCGGCCGCCTGCAGCATCCGCATCAGGAAGTGCGCGGAGTAGGCGGCCGACTCCGAAGGCTTCCACACCACCGCGCAGCCCATGAGCGCCGCGCTGGCGGGCAGGTTGCCGGCGATCGAGGTGAAGTTGAACGGCGTGACCGCGAGGACGAAGCCCTCGAGCGGCCGGTACTCCATGCGGTTCCAGGCGCCGCCGCCCGACTCGGGCTGCTCGTCGTAGACGCGGGCCGCATACGCGACGTTGAAGCGCAGGAAGTCGATGAGCTCGCACGCGGCGTCGATCTCGGCCTGGTGCGCCGTCTTCGACTGGCCGAGCATGGTGGCGGCGTTCAGCGTGTCGCGCCACGGGCCGGCGAGCAGGTCGGCCGCGCGCAGGAACACGGCGGCGCGCTCCGTCCAGGGCAGGCGCGACCACTCGCGCCAGGCGCCGGACGCCGCCCGGATCGCCGTCTCGAGCTCGGACTGGCCGGCCCAGTGCACGGTGCCGAGCACGTGAGACGTGCGATGCGGCATCACCGCCGGCACGGTCCGCCCGTTCCGCACGTCCTGCCCGCCGATGACGAGCGGCATCTCGACCTGCTCCGCGGCCAGCTCCGCCAGCCGCGCCTGGAGGGCTGCCCGCTCGGCGCTGCCGGGAGCGTACGTGCGGACGACCTCGTTGACGGGGTGTGGGGGCCGGAAGCTGCCTGGCGCGGTCATGGCTCCAGTGTGCGCGTTCGCAGCAGCGCCTGGCCGGTAGTCACCTACCGCGGGCTGACTCGGCCCGCTCAGGAGCGGGCGTCCACCCACACGTTCGTGGCCCAGCTCAGCCGTGGCTCGCCCATGCGCACTCGCACGAGGCCGTTCCGCACCTGGTCGGCGGTGAGCGGCACCGAGCTCGCCGTCGGGTCGGAGCCGTGACCGGTCACCGTCACGTAGGAGCCGATGGACCAGTCGTAGACCTGCATCGAAGTCGCCCACTGCGAGTTGTACGTCAGCTGCAGCCCGCCGCTGGTGGGTGGCACCGAGAGGTCGTACACGGCGGCGAAGCCCTTCGTCATGTCGCCCGACGAGCCCACAAGCCACTTGTCCTCGACGTCCCGAAGACTGCTGTTCGCACCCGTCACCGTCACGTTCTGTTCCAGGACTGCGAGGCCGGCGCCGGGCGGCGGCTGGCCGTCGACGGTCAGTCGGGTGGGGAGCGGCTGCATCAAGCCGACCAGCACCACCTGCCCCCGCCCGTTGATCGACCCGCCGGCGACCGAGCGCAGGAGCGCCTCCTCCGCGGTGGTCGGTTGGCCGCCGGCGTCGGCCGAGGTCAGCTGGGCGTCCACCGTGATCTGGTCGCCGGCCGCGATGCCGGGCGCCAGCTCGGCGCGGTGGAGGACCTGCCCGTCATTGCTGAACAGCTCGAGCAGCACCACCGGCGTCTGCCCGGGGTTGGCGATGGTGCCCTGGACGTGGCCTCCCTGGATGCTGAGGTGCGCGTCCAGGCCGACGGGCGCACGTTCGACGGCCGACGCGGCGATGACCCGGACGCTGCCGTACACCACGCCGCTCTCATCGACGAGCGTCTGCTGCGGATCCCAGGCCACGTGCTCGGCGCCCGAGGCCAGGCCGCCCAGGACGCTGGTGCAGCGCTCGCAGGTCGAGCCCGTGATCCGGAAGGTCTCCAGCGTCAGCGGTGCCACCAGCGAGTTGGGTGCCGGCATGACCTGGTGATCGCCCCGGTGCAGGAACAGGACTCGGTGGTACTCGAGGACGTTCACGCTCTGGCCGGTGCCGACGCGGATCACCTGGATCTCGTGGTCCTGGAGGTCACCCTGCAGCGCGCTGCCCGCCGCGTAGAACGCGCCAGTGAACAGCGCCGCGGTCACCGGTACCGAGAGCCAGAACAGCGCCGGCCGCGCCAGCCGGCGGCGCACCACCACGTAGCCGAGAGGGCCGACGATCCCGAGGTACACGAGGATCAGGAGTCCCATGAGCCAGAGGGGCGGCAGCGGCGCGCTGTCGGCGGCCGGCAGCAGGGCCGTGAACGTGGGGTCGGGACCGAGCAGGCTCGTCGCCATCGGACCGCTGCCGGGGACCTGGTCGATGCCGCGGCCGAGCGCCTGCGTCCAGCCGAGCGCCGCGTAGGGCGTCTGGTCCGTGCCGTCCCCGCTCGGGTCGTACGCCAGCTCGATGACCCTGCCGGCGCCGTCCGCGAGTTCGGCGACGAGCGGGACGCCGCCCGCGCCGTCGAAGAGGCTGCGGGCGCCGGGCGCAAGGCTCCCGGTGGCGACGGGCACCTCGCGGGCGTCGGCGGCGGCGCCGGACGCGGCCGCGAGCGGCGCGAGGGATGCGGTCGCGGTGGTCTGCGGCCGCATCGGCAGCAGGTCGGCCGGCAGGGGTGCGATGCTGCGCCGCCAGCCGCTTCCGCCGGCGACGATCAGCGTGCCGCCGAAGCCGACGAAGTCGCGCAGGGCCTGCACCTGCGTCTGGCTCAGGCTGGCGGTGTCGAACTGGTCGACCACGATCGTGGTGTAGCCCGCGAGCAGCAGGGGGTTGGTCGGGAACTCGCCGGCCGAGTTGAAGGCGACCGCCTTCGGCGTGAAGCGGTCGAAATGCAGGCCGAGGATGGAGTGCGCGGCAGTCTCGACGTCGCTCACGACCGCGACAGGGATCACCGTCGGGTGATCGACGGCCTGGACGTCGAGCGCCCGGCCGCCCATGTCCGCCTCGATCACGTTGAAGAAGTCCGGCGCCAGCACGGCCACCGTTCGCGAGGTGCGGCTCGGGACGACGAGGTGGATCTGGTACGCGGACTGCCCGGCCGCCGCGGGAGCGCCGGGGAGCTGCGGGTTGCGGGTCAGTGAGGAGATGGAAGGGCCCGTCGGCGCCGCCTCGGTGTCCTGGTCCTGGTCGATCAGCAGCGCATCGCCGGCGAACGTGCCGTCGGCGAGGTTCTTGACGGTGACCAGGTAGCGGATCCAGTTCCCGGTGCCGACCGCGGACGCGCTCACCGCGACCTTCACGGAAGCGTCCGGCGCCAGGCTGCTGTCCCGAGCACCGGCGCCGACGACGTACCAGAGCGCGGCCGCGACGACGACCAGGATCGCGGCCCCCCCGAGGAGCTGGCGCTTGCTCATCTATCCCTCGTTTGTGGAGCCTACACCCGTCCCGGCGCCGCCGCTCCGCTCAGCTCGGCTCGAAGTCCGACGGCTCCAGCCAGGTGGTGTCGCCGATGGATACCGCGACGTGTGACATGGCGCCGTCGGGCCCCGCGCCGTGCCAGTGCTCCTCGCCGGGAGCGGCGCTGACGGTGTCGCCGGCGCGGATCAGCCGGGCTGCCTCCCCGCGGGACTGCACGTAGCCCTCGCCGTCGAGGACGTGGAGCACCTGTCCGCCGTCGTGGCGGTGCCAGTGGTTGCGGACGCCGGGGTGGAAGTGGACGACGCTCACGCGCACCGGGTGGGGTTCGAGGGCGACGTGGAGCGGGTGGGAGGTGACGGGCCCGTTGAAGTGGCTGGAGTCCATCGGCTCGCCGGTGAGGGCCTCGGAACGCGCGGTGATCTTCACGAACCGATGGTAGGGCTGCGGGCGGGGACGAGGCTC
>DASQZW010000335.1:0-14608 GCA_035638495.1 Terriglobales bacterium | reverse complement strand
CGGGAGGCGCGCTGGCGAGGCGCGGCGCGCCAGCGCCGCGGGCCGCTAGGATCTGAGGGTCGCCAGCGTGCGGGTGTAGCCCAATGGCAGTGCGGCAGCCTTCCAAGCTGTTGATACGGGTTCGATTCCCGTCACCCGCTCCGATCGTGGATCGGACGCGGACCGCCTGCTAGAGCAGCCGCACCCGGTCCGCTGCGTCGTCAATCAGCGACGCCGTGCGCCGTTGTCACCTATCGTGCTCAGCCATCCAGCGCGGCCCGCCGGGGGCCCGGCGCGCCGGGTCACTCGTACGCGATCGCCCGCAGGACGTCGGTCCGGGCGGCCCTGACGGCCGGGACGATGGACGCCACCAGGCCCACGACGACCGAGAGCGCCAGGAAGATCCCGATCGTCCCCCACGGGAACTGCAGCACCGGGATGCCCTGATCCCGCAGCGCGCGGACGACGGCCGCACCCAGCGCGCACCCGACCACCAGGCCCAGGAGGGCGCCGAACACCGAGATCACCACCGATTCGACCGTCACCATCTGCGCGACCTGGGACCGCAGCAGCCCGACCGCCCGGAGCAGGCCCAACTCGCGCGTCCGCTCCAGGATCGACAGCGCCAGGGTGTTGACGATGCCGAGGATGGCGATGACGATCGCGAGAGCCAGCAGGATGTAGAGGATCACCTGGACGCTGTTGATCTGGCTGGCCTGCTGCTGCGCGAAGTCGGTCTGGTTGCGCACACTGACCTCGGGGTTGTCCGCCAGCAGCGCGCTCACCTGCTTCTGGACCGCGTCAACGCTGGCACCGTGGGCGACTGTCACGTAGCCCGCGGTGGGGTTGGGCGACAGAAAGCTCGTGGCGGCGTCCTCGACCGAGAGCAGGGGGCCGGGGAGGAGCGGTGTGGTCTTGTAGATGCCGACGACGGTGAAGGTCTGCGGGCCACGCCGCCGCGTCGCCACCTCGAGCGTGCCGCCGGTGGAGACGTGCTGCCTGCTCGCGAACTGGTCGCCGACCAGCATCTCGCCGGGCCCCAGCGTTCGCAGCTCACCCGCCGTCCGCTGGAGGCTGAAGACGTCCCGGAGCACGGCGCCGTCCCCTGCCTCGAGGGGCACCACGGTGGCCCCGACCTGGCCGAAGTCCGAGGCGACGCCGGCGGCGCTGGCAACGCCGGGGATCTGCCGGCTGCGGTCGATCACGGCCGGGTCAAAGGTGGGCGCCATGCCGCCGGTGGCGTCGCCCGCGATGATGAGCTGCGCCCGAAGGTTCTGGGTCGTCAGCTGGTCCAGGCTCGCCTTGAGCGAGCTGCCCAGCACGCTGACCCCGGTCACCAGCGCGATGCCGATCATGAGCGTCGACGCCGTGATCGCGGTCCGCCGGGGGTTGCGAGAGGAGTTGCGGCGCCCGAGCTTACCGGCGATCGACCAGCTGAGCGGCCGGCCCAGCAACGACACCACCCTCCGGCTGATGGCGGGCGTCAGCATGGCGATGCCGATGAACACCAGCAGGACGCCGGCGATCAGCGTCCAGAGACGGTAGTCGCCGAGGTCGAAGAAGAGCGCGGCGCCGACGGCGGCGGCGCCCACGATCGCAGGCACCGCGCCGGCGATCGTGAGCGTCGTGAGCGGCTTGTCCGGGGTGGCGGCCTCGCGCATTGCGGCGATCGGCGGAATCTGCGACGCCCGTCTGGCCGGCAGCAGCGCCGCCGCCATCGTGACCACCAGGCCCACGACGTAGCCCGCGACGATCGGTGTGATCGGCACGCCCGGCCCCGGGCTGGGCAGGTTGCTGGTGCCGAACGACTCGAACGCCTTCCGGAGCAGCGCCGCCAGCCCGAAGCCCGCGGCCACGCCGATCGTGGAGGCGACCAGTCCGATCACCGCGGCCTCGATCAGCACCGACCCGAGGACCTGGCGCCGGCTGGCTCCCAGCGCCCGGAACAGTGCCAGCTCCGATGTCCGCTGGGCGACCAGGATCGAGAACGTGTTGACGATCAGGAACACCCCGACGAAGAGGGTGATCCCGGCGAACCCGAGCAGGAAGTTGCGCAGGACGTTCAGGAACTGGCCCAGCCCGGCGGCGTCGTCGGCGGCGACCTGCTGGCCCGTTCGCACCTGGTAGCCGCTGCCCAGTCTCGCCTTGATGTCGTCTCGGAGCCTGTCCGGCGAGACCCCCGACCGGGCCGTGACGTTGATCCCGCTGAACGTGCCCGGGCTGCCCAGCATCAGCGCCTGGGCGACGGGCTCGGTGAACGCGACCGTGGTCTCGCCGCCGATCGAGTCGCGCCCGCCGGCGTAGCCGAAGATGCCGACAACGGTGAACGTCCGCCTCGGCTGCAGCGTGATCACGTCGATCGAGCTGCCGACGTGGAACGCTCCCCGCCTGGCCAGGTTGGCGTTGATGGCGACCTCGTCCGGCGTCTCCGGCCCGCGCCCCTCACGGAGCTCGACCAGGCTGCTGCCGCTCCGCCACGCGACGCCGAGCCGCGGTGGTCCCTGCACCGCGATGACCTTGCCGTCCGGTCCGATCACCCGGGCGCCGTCGGCGGCGACCGTCCCGACCGCCTTCGCCACGCCTGGCACCGCGGCGACCTGGTCCACCACGCTGGCCGCGAGCGGCAGCGCTGCCAGGGCGCCGCCGGTCTGGGAGGGATCGACGTGCGGCGTGGCGTTGACCTGGACGTCGATGCCGCTGTCGACCGTCTGGAACAGCGCGTTGAACGACCTCGTCAGCGAGTCGGTCAGCGCGAGCGCACCCGACACCGCCATCACCCCCAGCACCACCGCGAGGCCCGAGAGGAGGAGCCGGAGCTTGCGCGAGAGCAGGCTCTTCAGCGTTGCGTTGAACATCGGCAGGCCTCAGGCCGCGTCGAGCGGCTTCATCCGCTGGAGCACCCGGTCGGCCGTGGGGTCGGCCATCTCGTCGACGATCCTGCCGTCGGCGAGGAAGATCACCCGGTCGGAGTACGAGGCGGCGTTGGGGTCGTGCGTGACCAGCACAACGGTCTGACCGAACTCCCGCACGGACCCCTGCAGGAACTTGAGCACCTCGGTGCCGGAGCGGGAGTCGAGGTTGCCCGTCGGTTCGTCGGCGAACACCACCTCCGGACGCGGGAGCAGTGCCCGCGCGCAGGCGACCTTCTGCTGCTGGCCGCCCGACAGCTCGCTCGGGCGGTGGCCGAGCCGATCGGCGATGTCCAGCGTCGCGATGATTCGGTCCATCCACTTGCGGTCGGGCCGCCGGCCTGCGATCGCGAGGGGGAGCGTGATGTTCTCTTCGGCGGTGAGCGTCGGCATGAGGTTGAACTGCTGGAAGATGAAGCCGACCCGCTCACGGCGCAGCCTGGTCAGGCCGCGGTCGTCGAGGTCACTGACCCGGGTGTCGCCGATCCACACCTCGCCGCGGGTGACCGCGTCCAGCCCGGCGAGACAGTGCATGAGCGTGGACTTACCGGAGCCCGAAGGACCCATGATCGCTGTGAAGTGGCCGCGCAGGAAGTCGACGGTCACGCCGGCAAGGGCGTCGACCCGCGTCGCCTCGGTCGTGCCGTACACCTTCCAGACGTCCACCGCACGCGCGGCCAGGTCGCGGTTGCTCATCCGCCCATCCTGCCAGCATCGGTCGGGAAGCTGTCACAACCGAGGTCGCCTCAGTCCCACCCCTGGCGGAGGCCGCGACGAGCCCGGAAGCCCGACAGCAGCAAAACGGCCAGGGCGGCGAGCGCGGCTCCCGCCAGCAGGGATGGGAGCAGGCCCGTTCCTCCCGAAGAGACCGGCGGAACCGTCGCCGGACCGGGTGTCGAGAGGGCCGGCGCGGGCGGCGCCGTCACTGCGACCGCCGTCCCGGCGGAGCTCTGCGCGACCGGGAGCCACGAGGTGCGAGCGGGAGCCGGCTGGGCAGCGGGAACCGGCTGGGCAGCGGCAGCCGGCGCCGGGCACTCGCCTCCGGACCCGCCGTAGTAGCCGCTCCCGGCCGCGGTCTGGCACTGGTCGTGCCCGTGCCTGTCCTCGGCGGCGGCCGTGACCGGTCGCGCCAGGCCGATCACCACGACCCAAATCCACGCCAGCGTCAGCCAGGCGGCCAGCCCGCCGCGCATCCGGATCTCTGCGACCTCCCTACCTCCTTTCCTGCCTGGTGTCTGGCCGAACGCGGGCGGCCGTCGCCAGGGCATGCCTGGTCGGTCGTGCCCGCGCGCTGGGCGCGTGGATGTCCCAGAGCCGGGCATACTGGCCGCCGCGCCGCAGCAGCTGGGCGGGTGTGCCGTGCTCCACGATGCGTCCGGCGCGCAGCACCGCGACCTGGTCGGCGACCGCCGCGAGGGCGAGGCGGTGGGTGACCGTGACGACCGTCCTTCCCGCGCTGGCACCGCGGATCGCGCCCATGACGAGCGCCTCGGATTCGACGTCCAGGCCGCTCGTCGGCTCGTCGAGCAGCAGCACGGGAGCCTCGCGGACCAGCGCGCGAGCGATCGCCAGGCGCCGGCGCTGGCCTCCGGAGAGCAGGACCCCGCCCTCGCCGACCGGCGTGTCATAGCCCGCCGGGAGGCGCGCGGCAAACTCTTCGAGCTGCGCGAGGCGTCCGGCCCGGCGCACCGCCGCGTCTCCGGCAGCGGGAACCCCGATGGTGATGTTCTCCCGGAGCGATCCGTCGAAGATGGCAGGCTCCTGGGGGACGAGCGTCATCCCGCCGCGGACTGACTGCAGGTCGAACGAGCGGATGTCCCGGCCGTCCACCTCGATCGACCCCTCGTCGGGATCGTAGAGGCGGAGGATCAGGCTCAGCAGCGTGGACTTGCCTGCGCCGGTCGGTCCGACGATGCAGCACGTGGCGCCCGCCGGCACCCGCAGGCTCACGCCGTGCAGGACCGGGCAATCGGCGGTGTATGCGAACGAGACCGAGCGCAGCGTCAGGTCGCGCCGCGGCGCGGGCAGAGCCGGCGCGTCCGCGATCTCGGGGACGATCTCGTCGCAGGAGACGATCTCGGACAGGCGCGACCGGCTGGCCGACGCCTTCCCGAAGGCGGCGCTGAGCCGGGCGAGAGCGCGAATCGGCGCGTACAGGCTCGCGACATACGAGACGACCACCACCAGCATGCCCAGCGTGATCCGACCGGCCATGACCTGCGTCACGCCCGCCCAAAGGACGATGGCCGACCCGGTGGCGATGATCACGTCGGCCGTGGGCTGGTACCTGGCATTGAGCTCGACGACCCCCATCCCCGACATCGCGGTGGCCCGGTTGTGGTCCGAGAACCTCTGCTGGGTCACGGGCTCCAGGCCGAATGCCTGGATGAGGCCGATGTTGCGCATGGACTCGGTGACGCTCGCGGCCAGTCGTCCCTCGCGGTCCCGAAAGTCCCGCTGCGAGGCGCGCAGGCGGCGCCGGCGCAGGAAGACCACCATGGCCAGAGGCGGGAGCACGGCCAGGGCGGCGAGGGCGAGGGCGGGGTCGATGGCCAGCAGCACCGCTGCCATGCCCACCAGCGTCAGGACCTCGGGCACCACGGTCGCGAACCAGGCGACGAGCGCGTCCTGCACGCGACCGACGTCCGTCGTCAGCCGAGCGGCGAGGTCGCCGGTGCGCTGGCGGTGATGGAAGCGCAGCGAGAGCCGCAGGAGCCGCGCGTGGAGGACCGCGCGCAGATCGGCGCCGATCCGCTCGGCGCTGGCGTCGCTCAGGTACATGGCGAGGTATGCGACCAGGGCCCGCGCGAGCGCCAGTGCCAGGATGGCCAGGGCGGCAACGGCCGCGAGCCCGGCCCGGCCGCCCGGGACGGGCGAGAGCCACCCGGCCCACGGCTCGCCCAGCGGCTGGCGCCCGATGGCGTGGTCGATCGCGAGCAGCAGCGGCCACGGCCTGGCCAGGTCCATGAGCGTTTCGACGACCGTCAGGCAGGCGGCCAGCGCCAGAGGCCACCGGTAACGCCAGAGGTCGCCAGCGCTCACGGGCGGGGATCATCAACCGCCTGACCGCTCGGTCCATGAGACGTGGATGAGGTTTCTCTCAGCAGGGACGACGCTCGTTCACGTGCCCGTACGCCGGGCTACTCTGACCGGTATGGAGCGGGACTCGCTCAACGAGGCCCACGCCACCGCAGAGAGCGCGGTTCGGCTCCTGGGTCAGCTCGTGGACCGGCTGCCGCTCAGCGTGGCCGTGTATGGGGTCGGGCCGGAGTATCTGCTGGTGTACCGCAACCGGCGCATGGCGGAGCAGATGTCGGCGGTCCCGGGCTTCGATGTGCCGCGTCTCCAGCACCGTGCGCTCCGTGCGTGCGCGGAGCGACTCGCGGCGAGCGGCGGGTCTGAGATGCTGCGGACCAGCGTGCAGGGAAGGGACGGCGAGACGCTGATCTGGGAGTGGACCCTCTCACCGCTGATCGGCCCGGGCGGTCAGGCGGACGGCGTGATGGTGGTTGTCGCCGACCTGAGCCAGCCGCTCCGGGCGCGGCAGCGCGTCGAGGCGGCGGTCGACCTGGGCATGCACCTGCTGCTGGAGGTGGCCCGTCTCGCTGAGGAGCACGCCGGTGTCGGTGAGTTCCTCGCGGCCCTCAGCGAGCACGTCGGCCTCCTGGTCCACGCCGACCGCGTCGCGTTCCACACGTACGACCCGTCCCGGAAGCTGCTCGTCCCGAGCGACGGATCTCCCCTGCGCGCGTCGGCCGCCACCGCCGGCGGCCTGCCCTGTGACCCGGACGCATCCGACCCGCTGGCCCAGGTGGTGTTCGCCGGCCGGGTCTACCGTGGCACGCTCGACTTCGACACCTTCGAGTTCGGGCCGTACAGCTTCCGCGCGCAGCTCGGGCTCGACATGGGCACGAAGGTGATCATCGTGCCGTGGCGGGCGGGGAACGAGCGTCTCGGGGCGCTGGTCGCCAGCGGCGTGCGCGGTTCCGACGATTTCACGGACGAGGACGCCATCGTCCTGATCGCGGCAGGCCATGCCGCGGGCCTGGTCTGGCAGCGGAAGCGCGCGGAGCAGAAGCTCTCGGAACGAGCTGACGAGCTGGCGTCACTCGAACGCATCAAGAGCAACTTCCTGATGCTCGCTTCCCACGAGCTCCGGACGCCGCTGACGGTGCTCAACGGCTACATCTCCCTGCTGGCCGACGGCAGTCGTGGGCCCGATCGGATGGCGGAGGTGGTCCCCATCCTGCAGCAGGCGATGGCCCGCATGAACGCCCTCGTCGACCAGCTCATGGACGCCACGCGCCTCACCGACGGCAAGGTCGTCCTCCGTCGTGAGGTCGTGGACCTGAGGGAGCTGATCTCTCGCGTCGCCGCTCGCGTGCTGACCCGTCAGCACCGTGAGCTCGACTTCGGCTTCCAGCTGCCCGACGGCCCGGTCTCCGCTCTCGTGGACGTGGTGCGGATCGAGACCGCCGTCGAGAACCTGCTGGACAACGCATTCAAGTACTCCGAACCGGGGGACGCCGTCCGGTGCGAGCTGCACGCGGATCGGGCGTTCGTCCGTCTGGTCGTGCGGGACGACGGGATGGGCATGACCGCTGAGGAGGTCGCGGGCCTGTTCACCCGCTTCGGCCGGAAGCTGAACGCGAAGAACAGCCACATCGCCGGGACCGGTCTCGGCCTCTACTTATCCCGGGAGATCGTGCGGCTGCACGGTGGTGACATCAGCGCCACCTCGCGCCCGGATGCGGGGACTACGTTCGAGCTGGCGCTGCCGGCCACGGCGCCGGGGGAGGACGGGTGAGTTGAGCGGACCGAACGACGGCCACCGGTACTTCGGCGGCTCGGAGCTGGGCGAGCGACGAATCTGGACGGACGTCAACGCCTGGATGCACATGCAGGCGCAGCAGTGGGAGCCCGCCGGCGAGCAACTGCTGCGGGAGCTCGGGGACGGCGCGGGCCTTCACGTCGTGGACCTCGGCTGCGGTCCGCTCGGCTGGCTGCGCCTGCTGAGCGGCTGGGTAGGACCGACCGGGGAGGTGGTGGGCACCGAGGTGACCGAGGAGACGGCCCAGGCGGCTCGGCAGACGGTGCGCAGCGAGGGCCTCAGCAACGTCAGCGTGGTCGTGGACGACGTCTTCAGCAGCTGGCTTCCCGACCGGTCGTTCGACCTCGTGCACGCCCGGTTCCTGCTCGGTCCGCTCGGACGCCACGAGGAGCAGTTCGCCACCTACCGGCGGCTGCTCCGGCCCGGTGGGTGGCTGGTCCTGGAGGAGCCGCACAGCGCAGCCTGGACCTTCCATCCTCCCGCTCCCGCGAGCCAGCGTCTATACGTCCTGGGGATCCGCTTCCTCGCGGAGTGGGGACGCGACCTCGACCTCGGCGGGCGCCTGCCCGCCATGCTCCGTCCGTACAGTGAGCAGCCGGGCGTCCGAGCCCACGTCCTCGCGCTGCCGCCCGGCCACGTCTACCGTTCGCTTCCGCTGATGATGACGGCCCCGATGCGCGAAGCGTTCGCCCAGACGATCGGCGCCGAGGAGCTCGACTCGCTGATCGCTCGAAGCGAAGAGGAGCTGCGCGACCCCGAACGCTGGTGCACGACGTTCGTGCTCGTGCAGGCGTTCGCGCGGATCGCCTGACGAGGCCGCCTCAGAGGGCGGAGGGACGGCGGGCAGACCGGAAGGCCACCGACAGCTCCCTGCGGCTGGAGATCCCCAGTTTGCGATACACCTGCTGCAGGTGGTTGTCCACGGTGCGCGGCGAGAGTCCCAGCGAATGCGCGACCTGCGGGCTGGAGAGGCCCGTCGCGGTCAGCATCGCGACCTCACGCTCGCGGACGGTCAGCGGGTCGGTCTCCTCCTCGCTGAGCCTGGCGATCATGGGCGTGATTGCGCCCTCGCACCGGCCCGCGAGCTCCGCGGCCGCGATCCTCGCCGCATAGGCGCGCGCGCGGTCGCCCGCCCGGCGGTGCGCGAACGCCGCCTCCACCGCGGCCTCGGCAGCCCAGAGCGTGGTGCCGGTGGCCTCGAAGCTCGCCGCCGCCGCGTCGAGGCCCGAGCCGTCACCCGCGGCCAGCGCGCGGCCGAACACGTGCGCCGCGCGCGCCAGCTCGCCGCGCACGGGGCCGGCCAGCGCCGCCAGCCGCGGCGCCGCTGCCGCCGCTGCTCCGAAACGCACGGCGTCGAGCAGCGCCAGCAGCTCGAACGCGTGCTGCCCGCGGGACGCCGCGGTCGACGCCGCCGCGAACGCGGCCGCGGCCGCCGCGGACAGGTGACCGCGCGCGCCGAGCACCCAGCTCTCTGCCACCGGGACCATGACGCTGAACAGCAGGTTGTGCGGCTGCACCGCCGCTCGGGCCGCGTCGAGCCAGCTCTCGGCCGCCTCGACGTCGCCGGCGAGGGCGGCCGCCTGCGCCCTCCAGCTGAGGACGACGTGGCGCTGTCCCCACCGGTCCACCCCGCGCATCGCGTCGGCGGCCGTGTCCAGCCGCAGCGCCGCGGACCCGTGCCGGCCCTGCAGCAGCAGGCTGTATCCGAGCATGGCGGAGAAGTACGCGGCGACCTCGGCGGATCGCCTCGTCTCAGCGTCCGCCATCGCCTCGGCGGCGTACGCCTCGCTCTCGGGGACGCGGCCCGCCAGCCACAAGGTCCACCAGCGCGCGAGCCGCAGCTGCACGACCTCGAACGACCACTGGTCGTCCTGACCGTAGGCCAGCGCTCCGTCCAGCGCCTCGAGGGCGGCGTCCATCTGGCCGGAGACCGTGGCGGCGAGCGAGTACGTCAGCACGCCGCTCCCCGTGCTGGCCATCGGACCCGAGGCCTGCTCCACGGCTTCCTCGGTCCTGCCGCTGAACAGCATCAGCGTCGCCTCCATGGCCGCGAGGAAGTTCGCCAGCTCAGGGGACCGGAGCGTGTCGCGGGTCTCCCGGACGACCTGGAACGCGCTGTCCACCCGCTCGAGTCCCCAGAACAGGTTGGAGCCGCGGCTGATGGCGATCCGCGTCCTCGTCTGCTCGTCGACAGCGCGAACGTCCAGCGGGCTCAGCAGTTCCTCCGCCTCCGTCCGGCGGTTCTGGCCGATCAGCGCCTCGGCCAGGGCGACCGCGGCGCCGGTGCCGCCGCCGACCTCGACCGCCGCCCTGGCCATGCGCTCGGCCGTGACGTGGTCCAGGAACGAGTGGGCGCGCCAGGCCGCGGCGACCAGCAGGTCCGGCGACGCTCCCTCCCGTGCCTCCAGGCGCCACGTCGCCACTCGCATGAGGTCCTCGCGGCCAGGCATCCCCGTCGCCTCCACGGCTTCGGCCAGGCGGCGCATGATCTCGTGCGCCGCGAGCCGCGGGATGGCGGACCTGAGCGCTTCGGAATACAGCGGGTGTGCCAGCCGGACGGTGAGCCGGCCGCCCTGGCTGGTCACCTCCAGCAGACCCCGGCGCTCCAGGCCCTTCACCGTCTCGGACGCCGCGAGGCGATGCAGGGCGTCGGCGCTGAGCGGCTCGCCCAGGGCGAGCGCCTCCAGCACCTCCCGCTCGGCGGCGGTCACGTTCCTGAGCCGCGCCTCGACGACCTCGAGGAGCCGGGGACCGACCTCGAGCGGCGCGGTCAGGCGAGCGGCCGGTCCGGCGGCGACCAGGGCGCCCGAGCCGACGAGGTCCAGGACCAGCTCGTGGAGGAGCAGCGCATTGCCGCGGGTCGTCGCCCAGAGACGGTGCACCGTTCCGGCCTCGACCGGCAGGCCGAGCACCTGCTCGAGCAGGAGGCCGACGTCCGGCTCCGACAGGTGCTGGAGCTCGAGCCGATCGACGAGCTCCTCCCTCCACAGCGCACTGATCGGCTCCGGCACCCGCTCGCTCGAGCGCACGGTCGCCACGACGAACGCGGCGCCAGCCAGGGCCAGCTCGTACACGAGCGAGGCCGATGCATCGTCGAGCAGGTGGGCGTCGTCCACGACGAGCAGCAGCGGCGTGCCGGACGCGCGGCCGGCGATGTCGGCGATCATGCCGCTGTACCGGCTGAGCGCGTCGATCGCGCCGGGGCTGGGAACCGACAGCAGGTGCGCGAACGCGCCGAAGGGGATCGACTCGACCGTCCCCAGGCCCGCGACCCATTCGGTCGCCCGGCCTCGTCCGACGGTTGCCACGAGCTCCCTTGCGAGCCGCGTCTTTCCGACGCCCGCCTCTCCGACGATCGCGACCCCGGCCGCGGCGCGCGCTGACATCGCGCGCTCGATGAAGGCGAGCTCCGTCATCCGGCCCGTGAAAGGCCACCGCTCAGGCACGGTCCCTGCCCCCGTTCACCCAACCCGCCCTCTACCGGCGACAAGCGTACTGGACGTGCGCGAGCGTCTGCGCGCCGTCTGAGTAACCGTCTACTCAAGACGGGGCACCAGAGCCGCGGATAGGCTGACGCCGTCGGCGCGCACCCTCCCTTCGGTTTCGATACCCCCTTTCCCCGCACCCTCCCCCCTCCCGAGGGGGGAGGGTGCATCGATCAGGCGAAAACGAGTCGCGACGTCCTTTCTGACTCCGCTCGAGCGTCGAACGTGCAGAGCCATGAAGGAGCACTCGAGATGCTGTACGTGCTGACCTTCGGGGGCGACCCGCTCACCCTCGAGGCCCTACCGCCGGAGGACGCCGCCCGTGCCCGCGACGAGCTCGATCGCTGGTTGCGGCACAATCGACGCTGGGGCCGGATCCTGACCGGGGCGCGGCTGACCGCACCCAGGACCGCCACGACCATTCGGTTCGCGGGGAGCAGCGTACTGCTGCACGACGGGCCGTTCACGCCCGAGGCGGAGGCCGTCGGCGGCTACGCGGTCGTCGAGGTGCGCGACCTGGACGAGGCGGTGGCCTTCGCGTACTCGTGGCCGGCTGGAGGCTATGTCGAGATCCGTCCGATGCGCTCCTCGAACGGTGAATCGGACCTGCTGGACTATGCTCGCGAGACGTCGAGGTGCGGCCCGTAGAGGGGAACTGCCGGATGTCTGAGGCGTCGCGGGCGCTGGCCGAATATCTACGTGACGAGTCGGGACGGCTCGTGGCCAGCCTCACTCGCCAGCTCGGTGACTTCGACCTCGCCGAGGACTCGGTGCAGGACGCGATCCTGGAGGCCGTGCGCCACTGGCCGGAGACGGGGGTGCCGAGGCAGCCGGGCGCCTGGCTGCACGTCACCGCGCGCCGCAAGGCCGCGGACCGGCTCCGCCGCGCGGCGCGCCACCGGGATCGGGTCCAGCTCCTGGCCAGGATCGCGGCGAGCGCCCCTGAGCCGGCGCACGAGCTGATCGACGACCGCCTCGTCCTCGTCTTCATGTGCTGCCATCCGACGCTGTCGCGGGAGGCGCAGGTGGCCCTCACGCTGCGCTCCCTCCTGGGCCTGTCGACCGCCCAGCTCGCGAAGGCGTTCCTGACCACCGAGGCGAGCATGATCAAGCGCATCTCGCGGGCCAAGCGCAAGATCCGGGAGGCGAACATCCCCTTCGCCATTCCGTCCGGCGACGAGGTGGTCGGCCGGCTCGCCGAGGTGCTCGCCTCGGTGTACGTGATGTTCAACGAGGGCTACCTGTCCGCCGGCGCCGCCGAGGCCCAGCGAGCGGAGCTCGCCGGCGACGCGGAGTGGCTCGCCGGCCTGCTGGTGCGTCTGCTGCCCGGCGAACCTGAGGCGATCGGGCTGCTCGCGCTGATCCGGCTCCACAACGCCCGCCGCCCGGCTCGCTTCGACGTCGGCGGCGATCTCGTCCTCCTCGAGGACCAGGACCGGTCCCTCTGGGACCGATCCGCGATCGACGAGGGGCTCGCGCTGCTCAACCGCGCGCTGCGGATGGGCCAGCCAGGCTACTACCAGGCCCAGGCGGCGATCGCGGCGTGCCACGCGACCGCGCGGCGGTGGGAGGATACCGACTGGCACGTCATCGTGAGCCTGTACGACCAGTTGCTCGCGCTGAGCGATTCGCCCGTCGCGGCTCTCAACCGGGCGATCGCGATCCGGTACCGGGACGGCGCCGACGCGGCGCTGGCGGCGCTGGAGCCCGTGTCCGATCAACTCGATTCCTACCACCTGTTCCACGCGACGCGGGCGCAGCTGCTCCGGGCGCTGCACCGTACCGCGGAGGCGGCCGGCGAGGACCGCCGGGCCGCGCAGCTGACGAGCAATCCGGCGGAGCTGCAGCTGCTGCGACACCGGATCGAGGGTTCGACGGTGATCGCCCTCGATCGGTAGCTCGCTACGATGTCGGCGGTGCGCTTCGACCTCTTCACCATCGCCCTGCTGACCCTGCGGGAGGACGCGCCCCAGCTCGACGACGAGACCGCGGCCGCGCTGCAGGACTCCCACATGGCCCACAACGCCGACCTCCACGAGGTAGGCGACCTGCTCGCGGCCGGCCCGCTGCCCGACGCCAGGTTTCGGGGACTGAGCGTATGGGGCGTCGAGCCCGAGCGGGTCCGGCTGCAGCGTGAGCAGGATCCGTCCGTGCGCGCCGGACGTCTCGCGGCGGAGGTGGTGCGGTGGATGGTGCCCGACGGCACGGTCGCCTTCTCTCGCACCCGCCTGCCGCGCTCGGTCGCCGACGTGACCAGCGGGAGCGTCCAGCTGGACCGCTTCACGATCACGCTGCTGGCCGCGCGACCTCACGCGCCGTCGCTGGACGATGGGGCGCGGGCGGCGCTCCAGGATGCGCACCTCGCGCGCAGCGCCGACCTCCACGAGGCAGGTCACCTGCTGACGGCGGGACCGCTGCGCCACGACGTCCTGCGGGAGCTCGGCATCTGGCGGCTCCAGCCGGACCAGGTCCGCGCCGACGTGGCCGCCGACCCGCTGGTGGAGGCCGGCCGTCTCGCCGCCACGGTCCTGCCCTGGATGGTGCCGGCCGGGGCGATCTCGTTCCCAGCGGGGCGGCTGCCCCGGTCCAGGGCCGAGGCGGCGTATGAATGAGGCGCCGGCCTGACTCCGGCGGCGGTGACGCCTCAGATCAGAGGCCGGCGATCAGCACTGCCGCGATGCCGCTGAGCAGCACGCCGTCGAACGTGCCCGCGCCCCCGATCGAGGCGAGTGGCGCGCCCATCCGGCCGATCCGGTGCAGGTTCAGCAGGTCCGCCCCCACCAGCGTTCCCAGCACGCCCGCGACGTATGCCACGGCCGGCGCCTG
The DNA here is from genome assembly GCA_035638495.1 of Terriglobales bacterium. Lineage (GTDB taxonomy): Bacteria > Chloroflexota > Dormibacteria > Dormibacterales > Dormibacteraceae > CF-161. The sequence goes on along the minus strand of DASQZW010000335.1, from coordinate 578 downwards.
GCCCCCGCCCAGTGCGAGCGCCACCGCGGCCGCGGCGAGCGGAGGGATCAGGCCCGGCAGCACGATGCCGACGCCCGGCACCGGGCGGGCCAGCACGCGGGCGACCACGGCGACCGCGGCGACCGCGACGAGTGCCGCGACGCCCAGGCGGTCGTGCACGACCAGGTAGGCGCTCACGACAGCCGGGACGAGCGCGCCGCCGACGTTCACCGCGATCACCGTGCGCGCCGGCACCCACCTGGGCGGGATCACGTACAGCAGGCCGAAGAACCGCGTGACGCGAGGCGGTGACACCTGCCGCGCCGAGCGGATCGCAGCAATGGGGACGTTCACTGCGCTCCCCGCGAACGTGGCCAGCAGGATCAGCCACACCGACGTTCGGTCGAGGCCCAGCCGTCCGTACGCGTAGCCCAGGACTCCGACCTGCAGGAGGAGGAGGAGTCCGACCAGGATCACGGCCAGCCGGGCCTGGAACCGCGCCGCCAGCGGCCAGTAGAGCAGCGAGCCGCGAGCTCGCGACATCCGCCACCCGAACCGACGACCGCCGAACGGCTCGCGCAGCATCGCCAGCGATGCTA
>DASQZW010000334.1:0-2939 GCA_035638495.1 Terriglobales bacterium | reverse complement strand
CGGGTGGACGGTGTTGAACTGCCTCGTCCACGCCACGGCCCATACCGCGGAGCACGTCGGCCACCTGGAGAGCAGCCTGGCGTGACGTGGACCCTCCTCGGCCTGTCCGCCGCCCTGCGCGCGGGCGAGCTCGGCGCGGTCGAGGTGGCGCGGGAGCTCCTGGAACGTCTCGACCGGCTCACGCCGGTCATCGGCGCGGTGTCCGCCACCGACCCCGAGCGCACGCTGGCGGCCGCGGCCGAGTCCGACCGCCGCCTCCGTGGCGGCACCGCACGCCCGATCGAGGGCGTGCCGTTCACCGTCAAGGACTGGATCGACGTCGCGGGCTGGCCCGTGCTCGGCGCCACCGGCCGGCCGCCCGGCGACCCGGACCGCCGCCCGTCCGAGGACGCGGCGGCCGTCGCCCGCGTGCGTTCGGCCGGCGGCGTCCCGCTCGCGATCACGAGCGCCCTCGCCGACAACGCGGCGCATGGCCGGACCCGCAACCCGCACGACCCGTCCCGGGCGCCGGGCGGCTCGTCCTCCGGTGCTGCGGCGCTCGTCGCCGCTGACGCGTCGCCGCTGGCGCTGGGCAGCGACTCGGGCGGCAGCATCCGGCTCCCGGCCGCGTGGTGCGGCGTCCCGGGCCTGAAGCCGACTTTCGGCCGCGTGCCGCTGACCGGCCACTTCCCGCGCGCAGGCTCGCTCGAGGACGGGCGCACGGTGATCGGACCGCTCGCGGGCACCGTCGACGACCTGGCCGCCGCGCTGGCCCTGATGGCCGGCCCGGACGGGCTCGACGCCGGGGCGGCGCCGGTGCCGCTCGGCGACCCGGCCGCCGTCGACCTGGCCGCCCTCCGCGTCGGGGTGATGGGAGACGGCGTGGCCGCCCGGGCGGTGAGCGAGCTCGCCGCCGCCGGCGCGACCGTCGTCGCCGAGGCCCTCCCCGACGTGCGGGACGAGGCCCTCGAGATCACCCGCCGCTACTGGCGGCGAGCCGAGCTCACCGGCGAGGAGAACGTCCGCCTGCTCTGGGACTGGGACCGGTTCCGGCGCCGGCTGCTGCTCGCCACGGCCGGGATCGACGTGCTGGTCACGCCCGCGACCGACGGCCCTGCGCCGCCCTGGCGCGAGTCGATCGTGGAGGACTACGTCTGGACGCTGCCGTGGAGCCTCACCGGCGCTCCCGTCGTGGTGGTGCCGGTGGGCCGGGTCGGCCGCCTGCCGCTGGCCGTCCAGGTGATCGGCCGGCCCTGGCAGGACCACGTCGCGCTCGCGGCCGCGCGACGCGTAGCCTGCGGGCCATGAGCGAGCGAGGCGCGGTCGAGCAGGCGCGGCAGCTCGACCACGGGTGGGCCGGTCCGGAGCACTTCCTGCTCGCGCTCCTGGCCGAGGAGAGCGTGGCGTCGGAGACGCTGAACGCCCTCGGCGTCACGTACCACTCGCTCCGCGAGCGCCTCCGCGTGCGGGGAGGCGACCCGGACCTGCCGGACGCACGGAGGGGCATCGTCATCAACCCGGCCGGCCACCGGCTGGTGGGATGGGCGCGGGGCTTCGCGGAGGCACAGGGCGCACGGACGCCTCTGCCCGAGCACTGGCTGGTCGCCCTGCTGTACTCCGACGACCGCGCGGCCATGTCGCTGTACCCGTTCGGGGTGAGCTCGCAGGCCGTGTCCGACGCGCTCGCCGCCCGCGGCGTGCCCCTGCCGGGGTCCCCACCGGACGCGCACCGGCCGTGGCGAGGCGTCCACCACGCGTGGGTGGAGGTCGAGGAGCGGCGGCCGGTCGTGCACGTCCTGCTGGAGAGGCATCCGCCGGGCTCCGAGTGGCGGTGGGGCTTCAACTGGGTCGGCGAGCCGCGTCGCTGCCGGTTCAGCGCCGAGGAGGGCGTCGACCTGGACGGCATCGTCGCCGAGGTCCGCGGGCAGCGTGGCTGACCGGGATGCCCCGATCGACCGCCTCCGGCGGATCTGTCTGGGGCTGCCCGAGGCGACCGAGCGGCTCAGCCACGGCGAGCCCGCGTTCTTCGTCCTCGAGAAGAAGACCTTCGTCACCTTCGCCAACCACCATCACGACGACCGGCTCGCGTTCTGGTGCGCCGCGCCGGACGGCTTCCAGCGCATGCTCGTCGAGGCCGAGCCCGACCGCTTCTTCGTGCCGCCCTACGTCGGCCACCGCGGCTGGCTCGGCGTCTACCTGGACGTGCCGGTGGACTGGGACGAGATCCGCACCATCGTCGAGGGCGCCTACCGCGCGATCGCCCCGCGCCGGCTCGTCGCCGAGCTGGACGCTACACGCGAAGGACGAGCGTCCCGCAGATGAGGTCGTGGATGGCCTGCTTCCGGCCGCCCAGCCCGATCATGAACGCGCTGATGATCGCGGGGATCAGGCAGAGCGCGAACGACAGGTAGATCAGCAGGTACCGCAGCGCGCCGAGCACGAACGAGACCGGCTGACCATCTGCCCGAACGAGCCGCATGCCGAGCGCCATGTAGCCGAGCGTCTGGCCGTTCCGCGACCACAGGTATCCGAAGTAGATGAGCCCGAGGACCAGGGTGACCAGGCCGCTGCGCCAGGTGGTGCCGGTCACGTCGTTCCCCGAGGCGCGCACGATCGCGGCGATGATCGCCTCGACGATGCCGGTCGCGACGCCGACGATGATCGCGTCGATGATGTACGCGACCAGGCGGCGCCAGAAACCGCCGTACTGCGTGATCGCCTGCGCTCCGTACCCGGGACCATATGGTGTCGCGGCGGAAGGCGGCTGTGCCATGGGACCATCACAGCAGCGCCGCCGTCCGTCTGACCAGCCACCGGCCTGACGGCGTAGACGAATGGTTCGACAGCCGCCTACGCTGGACGCCACCCATGTCCGACACGACCGGCATCCCCGCTGCCGACGCACTGCCCGTACGCCGGGAGGCGACGGTGGGCTTCCGGATCGCCCGCCTGACCATCGG
>DASQZW010000333.1:0-19797 GCA_035638495.1 Terriglobales bacterium | reverse complement strand
GGCGAATCGCGGGATCAGTTACTCTAGACCTCGGCCCACCCGCATCCCCGGAGGTCTGCCCGTGCTTTCGCCTGCCCTGCGCCGCTTCCTGCCCTACCTCCGTCCGCACGCGCGCCTGTTCGCGCTGACGGTGGTCGCGGCGGCCGTGTCGCTGGCCGCCGCGGTCACCATGCCGCTCCTCATCAAGTCGGTCATCGACGGACCCATCGCACACCGCGAGCCCGGGCAGCTGCTGCCGATCGGGCTCGCGCTGATCGGTCTCGGCGCCATCGAGGCCGTCGCCAACTTCGTGCGCCGCAACTACTCCAACCTCGCCTCCCTGCGCATGGAGACGGAGCTCCGCAACGACTTCTACGCTCACCTCCAGGACCTCCAGGTCGCGTTCCACGACAACTGGCAGTCCGGGCAGCTGCTCTCGCGGGCGGTGGCCGACATCCAGACGGTCCGGCGGTTCGTCGGCTTCGGGCTCGTGTTCGCGGCCTTCTTCGGCGCCCAGTGGGTGCTGGTGCTGGCCGTCCTCCTCCGCCTGGACTGGCGGCTGGCCCTCCTCAGCGCCCTCCTGCTCCTCCCGCTGCTGGTCGTCAGCAACCGGTTCTTCCGCCGCTACGCCCGCATCGCGCGGCGCGTCCAGGACCAGACGGGCGACCTGACGACGGTGGTCGAGGAGATGGCGACCGGCGTCCGGATCATCAAGGCATTCGGCCGCAACGGCCTGCTGCGCGACCGGTTCCAGGGCCAGGCCGCCATGCTGCGGGCCACCAACCTCGACGGCGTCCGCGTCCGTGCCTCGACCTGGACGATGTTCAACCTGCTGATCAACCTGGACCTCTGCGTGGTCCTGCTGGTGGGCGGCTTCGCGGTCACCGCCGGCGACCTGACGCTGGGCGGCCTGGTCGCCTTCATGACCTACCTGTTCATGCTGATCTGGCCGCTCGACGCGCTCGGGTGGATCCTCGCGATGGGCGAGGAGGCGACCACCGCATCCATGCGGCTGGGCGAGGTATTCGACTCCCGCCCGGAGATCGTCGACCCGCCGAAGCCGAAGCTGCTCACCCGGGTGCGTGGAGGCGTCGCTCTGGAGGGCGTCGGATTCCACTACCCCGAGGGCGGTGGCTGGGTCCTGCGCGGTCTCGACCTCGAGTTGGAGCCGGGCGAGACCGTCGCCCTGGTCGGGGCCACCGGCAGCGGCAAGACCACGCTGGCCACCCTCGTGCCGCGCCTCTACGACGTGTCGGAGGGCCGGGTGACGCTCGACGGCGTCGACGTGCGCGACCTCTCGCTCCGCTCCCTGCGCGCCCAGATCGGCGTGGCGTTCGAGGACCCCATCCTGTTCTCCGCCTCGGTGCACGAGAACCTGGTCATGGGCCGGCCGATCACCTCGGACGCCGACCTGCGCCGTGCGCTGCATGTGGCGAGAGCCGAGTTCGTCTGGGACCTGCCCTGGGGCCTGGAGACCCGGGTGGGCGAGCAGGGCTACTCCCTGTCGGGCGGCCAGCGGCAGCGCCTGGCGCTGGCCAGGGCGGTGCTGGGCGAGCCGCGGGTGCTGGTCCTCGACGACCCGCTCTCGGCCGTCGACGTCCACACCGAGCGGGAGATCGAGGAGGCGCTGTCGTCGGTGCTCCGCGGCGTGACCGCGCTGGTCGTCGTGCATCGGCCCTCCACGCTGGCGCTCGCCGACCGCGTGGCGCTGCTGGAGGGCGGGCGGATCGCCGCCATCGGCACCCACTCCGAGCTGCTCCACAGCTCGCACCGGTATCGCTCGCTGCTGGCCGAGCAGGCCGAGGAGGTCGCATAGCGATGGCGGCGCCCGCCCCCGCACAGCTCCCAGCCGCGGGCCAGCGCGACGCGTGGCGCGGGGTCGCCACCGAGGACGTCGACGACCTCCCCGCCGATCTCAGCGCCCTGCTGAGGACGCGCTCGCGCCACCTGCTCGGGGTGCTGCTGCGGCCGCACCGCCTCCGCCTGCTCGCCGCCGCCCTGTTGATCTCGCTGCGGATGGGCGGCTCGCTGAGCATCCCCTTCCTGGTGGGCGAGGCGATCGACCGCGGCATCGCGCGCGGCGACCTCCGCGTGCTCGAGCTGTACGTGCTGCTGATCGGCGGGGCCGCGGCCCTCGGCGCGCTGGGCAACTGGGGCTTCCTCCGGGTCACGGGGGGCATCGGCCAGGACGTCCTCTACGACCTGCGGATGCGCGTGTTCACGCATGTGCAGCAGCTCTCGCTGTCCTTCTACGAGCGCTACACGTCCGGCCGGATCATCTCGCGGCTCACGAACGACATCGACACCCTGACCGACCTGCTGGCGACCGGCCTGACCTCGCTCGCGACCTCGTCCCTGTCGATCGTCGCGATCAGCGTCATCCTGCTGGTGCTGGACGCCCGGCTCGGGCTGGTCGCGCTGCTGTCCTTCCCCGTGATCCTGGTGCTGACCCAGTGGTTCCGGCGCAACTCCACGCGGGCGTACCGCGCAGTGCGCCAGGCGATCGCGCTCGTGATCATCCACTACACGGAGTCGTTGAGCGGCATCCGCGCGGTGCAGGCGTACGGCCGGGAGCCGCGCAACCAGGAGATCTTCGAGGACGTGAACGGCCGCTATCGCGACGCCAACGCGTGGTCGGTGCGGCTCTCTTCGACCTACGGGCCCGGCATCTCGTTCCTGGGCCGGGTGACGACGGTGGCGGTGCTGGTCGCCGGCGGCCTGCTCGCGGTGCGGGGCTCCCTCACCCTGGGCGTGCTGACCGCCTTCATCCTGTACGTCCGGCAGTTCTTCGAGCCGATGCAGGACCTGTCGCAGTTCTACACGCTGTTCCAGGCGGCGGCGGCGGCCATGGAGAAGCTCTCGGGCGTGATCGAGGAGCGGTCGTCGGTCCCGGAGCCGCGGCACCCGGTGGCGCTGCGGGAGGCCGGCGCCATCGAGTTCGACCACGTGACGTTCGCCTATCGCGAGACGCCGGTCCTGCACGACATCTCCCTCGCCATCCCCGCGGGCCAGACGATCGCCCTCGTCGGCGAGACGGGCGCCGGCAAGTCGACCATCGCCCGCCTGGTCGCCCGCTTCTACGACCCGACCGCCGGCACGATCCGTCTGGACGGCGCCGACCTGCGCGACGTCTCGACGCATGACCTGCGCCGGGCGGTCGTGATGGTCACGCAGGAGAGCTTCCTGTTCAGCGGGACCATCGCCGACAACATCGCCTTCGGCCGGCCGACCGCCTCGCGGGCGGAGGTCGAGGGGGCGGCCATCGCGGTGGGGGCGAACCACTTCATCGAGGCGCTGCCGGACGGGTACGACACCGAGGTTCGGCGCCGGGGCGTGCGGCTCTCCTCGGGTCAGCGCCAGCTGGTGGCGTTCGCGCGCGCGTTCCTCGCGGATCCGCGGGTGCTGATCCTCGACGAGGCGACGTCGTCGCTCGACCTGCCGACCGAGCGGCTCGTGCAGCGCGCCCTGCGCACGCTGCTCGCCGACCGGACCGCGCTGATCATCGCGCACCGCCTGTCGACCGTCGAGATCGCCGACCGGGTGCTGGTCGTGAGCGGCGGCCGCATCGTGGAGGACGGATCGCCGAAGGCCCTGGTGAGCTCGGGCGGCCACTACGGCTCGCTCCACCAGGCCTGGCTGGACTCGCTGGTGTAGCGCCCGCGCAGTACGCTCAGCGGCGTGCAGCCCGACCTGATCCCTCGCAGCGTCCTGTTCGGCAACCCGTCGCGGGTCAGCCCGGCGATCTCACCCGACGGCGCCAGGCTCGCCTACCTGGCTCCCGTCGACGGCGTCCTCAACGTGTGGGTGGGCACCGCCGGCGGCGACGACTTCCGGCCGGTGACGGACGATCGGGAGAGCGGGGTCCGGTTCTTCGCCTGGGCGCACGACAACCGCCACCTGCTCTACGTCCAGGACCGGGGTGGGGACGAGGACTGGCACCTCTACGCGACCGACCTGCAGGATGGCGGCACGCGCGACCTGACCCCCTTCGAGCACGTCCAGGCGCGCGTCGTGGCCATGGACAGGGGGTTCCCGAGCACGCTGCTGGTGGGCCTCAACCGGCGCACGCCGACCCTTCACGACGTGTACCGGCTGGATCTGCCGAGCGGCGAGCTCGCCCTGGTGGCCGAGAATCCGGGCTTCGCGAGCTGGCTCGCGGACTCCCAATTGAGGGTCCGCGGCGCCATCCAGCCGACGGACGACGGCGGGCTGCGAATCCTCGTCCGCGACACCCCCGGCGACGAGTGGCGCACGCTCGAGAGCGTCGGGCACGAGGACTCTCTGAGCACGGACCTGGTGGGGTTCGTCAGGGACGGGTCCGCGGTGCTCGTCCTCTCGTCGCGGGACGCGAATACCCGACGGCTGCTGCGCAAGCGTCTGGACGGTCGCGAGGACGTGCTGCTCGAGGACGAGCAGTACGACGTCGCCGGCGTCGTGCGCGACCCCGACACGCGCGAGCCGGTGCTCGCCACGGTCGTTCGCGACCGGTCGGACGTCGTCCTGCTGGACCCGTCGGTGGCCGCGGACGTCGAGCGCCTGCGGGCGGCGCACCACGGAGACCTCGGCTTCGTGGGCCGCGACCACGCCGACCGCACCTGGCTGGCCGCGTTCACGGCCGACGACGGCCCGATCGCCTACTACGCCTACGATCGCCCGACCGGGAGCACGCGGTTCCTGTTCTCGCACCGGCCCGAGCTGGAGGGCCGCACCCTCGCACCGATGGAGCCGTTCTCCTTCACTTCCCGCGACGGTCTGACCGTCCACGGCTATCTCAGCTTCCCTCCCGGGGCCGGACGCGAGCGGCTGCCGGCGGTGCTCGACGTGCACGGTGGGCCGTGGGGCCGTGACACATGGGGGTTCGACCCCGTGGCGCAGTGGCTCGCGAACCGCGGCTACCTCTGCGTCAACGTCAACTTCCGCGGCTCGACCGGGTACGGGAAGCGATTCCTCAACGCGGGCGACCGGGAGTGGGGCCGCCGCATGCACGACGACCTGGTGGACGCGGTCGGCTGGCTGGTCGCGCAGGGATACGTGGACCCGGCCCGGGTGGGAATCTACGGCGGCTCGTACGGCGGCTACGCCGCGCTGGTCGGCGCCGCCTTCACGCCCGACCTGTTCCGCTGCGCGGTCGACGCGTGCGGTCCCTCGAACCTCAAGACGCTGATCGAGTCCATCCCTCCGTACTGGGCTCCGATGAAGGCGCAGTTCCACCAGCGCGTCGGCAACCCGGAGACCGAGGCCGACTTCCTCTGGTCGCGCTCGCCGCTCTCGCGAGTCGGCGACATCCGCATCCCGCTGCTGATCGTCCAGGGAGCCAACGACCCTCGGGTCAAGCAGGCCGAGGCGGAGCAGATCGTCGCCGCGCTGCGGGAGAAGGGCATCCCCCACGAGTACCTGCTCTTCCCGGACGAGGGCCACGGCTTCGCCAGGCCCGAGAACCGGCTGCGCTTCTACGCGACGACAGAGCGCTTCCTGTCGCAGCACCTCGGCGGCCGCTGCGAACCCGACTAGGCCCCGGCGGATCTCAGCGAAGCGCCACCGGCAGACGGGCCAGGCCGCGGAGGTTCCAGGTCGGCCGGGGCTCCGGCTCGCCGGCCAGCCGCAGGTCCGGGAACCGCGCCACCAGCATCGGCATGGCCACCGCCGCCTCCAGCCGCGCGAGGGGCGCGCCGAGGCAGAAGTGGATGCCCCGGCCGAAGGCGACGTGCGGGTTCGGATCGCGGCCGATGTCCAGGCGGTCCGGGTCGGCGAAGACCTCGGGGTCGCGGTTGGCCGCCGCCAGGATGCCTACGACCGACTGGTGGGGCGCGATGCGCCGTCCGCCGAGCTCCAGCTCCACCGTCGCCACCCGGCCGGTCCACTGCACCGGCGGGCTGTAGCGCAGCAGTTCCTCCACCGCCGACGGCGCCAGCCCCGGCTCGCGCCGCAGCCGGTCGAACTGGTCGCGGTTCCGCAGCAGGGCAAGCGTGCCGCCGCCGATCAGGTTGACGGTCGTCTCGTGTCCGGCGATCAGCAGCAGGTTGCACATCGCCACCAGCTCGCCTTCGGTGAAGAGGTCGCCCTTCTCCCGCGCAGCGATCATGGCCGTGATCAGGTCGCCGGCCGGCTCGCGGCGCCGGTCGGCGATGACGCCGCGGAGGTAGCCCGTCAGCGCGTCACGCGCGTCGAACACCGCCTCCTGGGTCGCGCTGTCCAGGAACGGGTCCAGGCCGCGGACGACTACCGCGGACCATTCCTGGAACTGTGCGCGGTCTCGCGCCGGCACGCCGAGCATCTCGGCGATGACGATCACCGGCAGGGGGTAGGCGAACTGGCCGATCAGGTCCGTCTCGGACTCGCGGGACAGCCGGTCGACGAGGTCGGCCGTGATCGCCTCGATCCGGGGCCGCAGCTGCTCGACCATCCGGGGCGTGAACGCCTTGCTGACGAGGTTGCGCAGACGCGTGTGGTCGGGCGGGTCGACCACGAGCATCGAGCGGCCGGGGCGGCCGCGGCCCGGAGGCGGCGCCACATAGCGCTCGCTCTGCGTGCCGTCCGAGGAGAAGCGGTCGTCCCTCAGCAGCTCGCAAACGTCGGCGTGGCGGGTCAGGAACCAGGTCCGGATCGACGCGTTCCGGTGGACCGGGTCGCGCTCCCGCATGAGGCGGTAGTAGGGATAGGGGTCCGCCACGACCGCGGGGTCGAAGGGGTTGAACTCCGTCTGCGCGGTGGCCATCTCCGCACAGGCTAGGCTTTTTGCAGTCTCAGTGCAAGATGTTTTCGCCGAGTCGACCGGACTGCTACGATGTGCCGGCCCGTCGTGGGACCCGGCACATCGAGGGGAGGATGAGTTCACCGGTGACGCAGTCGCCGTCGGCCGACCGCAAGGAGCAGCCCACCTTCAGGGCCGGCATGCGGCCGTGGGCGCCGCCGCCGGTCTCGAGCGCGCTGGGGGCGATCGAGCCCGAGCAGGATGCATCGTTCGTCTTCCACGACCCCGCCGGGCGCAGATGGTCGCGCATCAAGCGCCTTGCGCTGGTTGGCGCCGCGGCCCTGCTGGTCGTCGGCGGCGGCGTCGTCGTGGCCATCACCCGCATGGCACCCGGCAGGGCCCAGGCGCTCACGGCCGTTCCCTCGCAGCTGGTCCCGGACTGGCAGGTCCGCGACCCGGGCAGCGCGCCGCCCGCGGCTGCGGCGCCACCCACTTCCCTGGCCGGACCGGCCGGCCAGTCTCCGGCACCCGCGCCGACCGGACAGGTGTCCCCGACCCCCAGCCAGAAGCCGTCGCCGACGCCCTCGAAGAGGCCGTCGCCGCGGCATACGCCCATCCCCCCGATCAACTCCACATCCCTCGTCTGACCGCCAGATGCTGAACGGTCGTCGGTGGGTGGTGGCGGCCCTCGCCGTGCTCGCCGGCGTCGCGGCGCCGGCTCACCCGGCGCACGCCGCGTCTGCACCGCCGGTCGTGGTCGCTTTCTACGACGGCGACGCCGGCGACTACGCCGGCCTCGCCCGGCTGGACGAGGAGCACGTGACGTACCTGGCCTCGACCGGCCTGTACCTGATGGCCGACGGCGGCCTGGACACGGCCGGCGACGCGAAGAGGCTCGTCGCGCTCACCCACGGGAAGGGAGTTCGGGTGCTGCAGATGGTCCAGAACTACCGGAACGGCGCCTTCCAGCCCGGCGACCTGAAGGTCCTGTCCTCCGCGGCGGGCCGGCAGGGCATCACGAACCAGATCGTCCAGGCGGTCGCCACCGCCGGCGGCGATGGAGTGGACCTCGACTTCGAGGAGCTGCCCGCCTCGCTCACGGCGGCGTTCACGACGTTCGTGGCCGGCCTCGCGACCAGGCTGCATACGGCCGGCCGCAAGCTCGTCGTGGACGTCCCGGTCGACCACCGAGACTATGACGTGGGCGGGATGCGCGGCGCGATCGACTGGCTCCTGCTGATGGCGTACGACCAGCACAGCCTGGCGGGCCGCCCGGGACCCATCGCCGCGTACCCGTGGGTGCTGGCGGCCGTGCAGCAGCTGAGCACCGAGGCCGGGGCCGGGAGCGTCCTGCTGGGCCTCGCCGGGTACGGGTATGACTGGGGGCCGCGGACGGTCGAGCCGGTGTCGTTCCAGGACGCCGTTCGGCTGGCCGGGAACCCGGCCGCGATCCGCTGGGACTCCGCCTCTCGCGAGCCGTGGTTCACGTACACGGCCGGCGATCGCAGCACGCACACGGTCTGGTTCAACGACGCCGCCAGCCTCCAACCGCTCGTCCGTGAGAGCGCCGCGGACGGTCTCGCGGGCGTCGGCCTGTGGCGGCTCGGCACGGAGGACGCCGGCCTGTGGCAGCTGCTCGAGGGGCCGGTGGATTCGGTCCGGGCGGCGCTGTCCACCGTCACCATCGACGTGTCGGTGATCGGCCAGGGCGAGGTGGCCGGCGTCGTCGGCCAGGCCCAGACCGGTCGTCGCGAGGTGACGATGGACGCGGCAGGCGACCGGGTAGCGGCCGAGCGATACACCGCGCTGCCGTCAGGGGCGCAGCTGCGGGAGACGACGCTGCGGCCCGACACCGTGGCGCTGACGTTCGACGACGGTCCCGATCCGCGCTGGACGCCGCTGATCCTGGACATCCTCCACGCCCGTCACGCGCGGGCAACCTTCTTCGTGATCGGCGCCCAGGCCGCGCTGTACCCGGAGCTGGTCCGCCGGATGTACGCGGACGGAGACGAGGTCGCCAACCACACGTACACGCACGCCGCCGGCCTGGAGGACGCGCCCCTCTGGCGGTTCTCGGTCGAGCTCAGCCTGACGCAGCGGGTGATCGAGGGCGCGACCGGTCACTCCGCGACGCTCTTCCGCTACCCGTACTCGGACTCGCTGGCCGACCCGTCGCAGAGCGACCCGAGCCTGTTCGAGGTGGGGCGGCAGGGCTACCTGGTCGCGGGCAGCGGGGTCGACACGCTGGACTGGACACGGCCCGGACCGGCGATGATCGCGGCGCGGGCGCTGACCAACCCGGGCGGCAAGACGGTGCTGATGCACGACGGCGGTGGTGACCGGAGCCAGACCGTCGCGGCGCTGCCGGCGATTCTCGACGGGCTCGCGGCGCGTCACCTGCGCGAGCTGCCGGTCGGCGAGGCGATCGGGGAGTCCCCCGCCGCTGCGATGCCGGCCGTCGGCCAGCCGGACGCGACACTGGACGGGCTGGTCCTCGACACCATCTGGAGCGCCGACCACGTCGGCAGCGTGTGGTTCGCGGCCGTGAACCTGGTCGCGCTCCTCGCGTTCGTTCGCGTGCTCATCCTCGGGACGCTCGCGCTGCTCCAGTGGGCAGTCACCGGCAGGCGACGGAATCGCAACCCGTACCGGGGACCGGTCTCGGTGGTGGTGCCGGCGCACAACGAGGAGAAGGTCATCGCGAGGACACTGCAGGCGCTGCTCGCCTCGGATCATCACGAGGTGGAGATCATCGTCCTCGACGACGGGTCTCGTGATGCGACCGTGGCGATCGCTTCGACGTTCGTCCCGCTCGGCGTGCGCGTCATCCCGCTGCCCCACTCCGGCAAGTCGAACGCCCTGCGGGCGGGGTTCGCGGCCGCCTCGCACCCGATCATCGTGGCGCTCGACGCGGACACAATCTTCGAGCGTCAGACCGTGAGCCGGCTGGTTGCGCCCTTCGGCGATCCCCGCGTCGGGGCGGTCGCGGGCAACCCCAAGGTCGGCAATCGGGGCAGGCTGCTGACCCGGTTCCAGGTGCTCGAGTACGTCCTGACGCTCAACCTGGAGCGCCGTGTCTACAGCATGCTGAACTGCGTTCCGGTGGTGCCGGGCGCGGTCGGGGCCTGGCGGTGGACCGCGGTCGCGCGCGTCGGCGGGTTCCGCAGCGACACGCTCGCCGAGGACACCGACATCACGCTGACCCTCGGTCGGGCCGGGTATCGCGTCCGCTACGTGCCGTCCGCCAGGGCCCACACCGAGGCGCCGGAGACGCTGCGGCAGCTGGCCCGTCAGCGGAACCGGTGGGCGTTCGGCATGCTGCAGAGCCTCTGGAAGCACCGCGCGGCCACGCTCAACCCCCGCTACCGGGCGCTCGGCCTGGTCGCCATCCCGAGCATGTGGATCGCCCAGCTCGTGTTCCCGATCATGGCGCCCACGATCGACGTCGGGCTGGTGCTCAGCCCGCTGTTCGCGTGGGGGCCGCAACTCCTGATCGAGGTAGTCGCCTACAACGTCGCGCTGCTGCTGCTGTGCCTGTGGGCCCTGGCGGTGGACGGCGAACCGATCGCGCTCGCCGTTCTGGCTCCCGTGCAGAACCTCTTTTACCGGCAGTTCATGTACGTGGTCGCGCTGAAGGCGGTGGTGCGGGCGCTCAAGGGCATCCGGGTGGGGTGGACCCGCGTCACCCGGATGGGCACGTCGTCGGTGCGAGGCGCGGGCGCGCGTTAGCGGTCTGGCCGCTCAACGCTGACTCAGAGGCGCGGCGCGACCACCTCCGCGAGCGCATCGACGAACGACGGCCGGTCGTTGAACGAGGCCGTGCGTCTCACCTCGACGCCGTGCTCGCCGGCCCACTCCTGCGCCTCCACGTCGATGTCGTACAGGACTTCGAGGTGGTCTGCCACGAAGCCGATCGGGCACACCAGCGCCCGCCGCGCGCCTGACCGCTCCATCGCCTCCAACAGGTCCGGGCCCAGCCACGGCTCGCCGGTGTGGCTCGCCGACTGGAAGGCGAACTCCCACGGCGGGAGGTCCATGCGTCCCTCCACGAGCCGGCACGTCTCCAGCAGGCGGCGGTCGTACGGATCGCCCTCCTCCACCACGCGGCACGGCAGGCTGTGCGCGGTGAAGAACAGCCGGTCGGGCGTCCACGCCGCCATCGCCTCGCGCAGCAGCTCGCAGGTGGCGGCCACGAACGCCGGGTGGTCGTGGAAGCCGCCGACGAACTCCAGCGGGCCCGACCACGCCTGCATCAGGGCCGCCTCGTACTGGCCGACGCTCATCCGCGCGTAGTGCGGTGCCAGGGGCAGGCCGATCAGCCGCTCGACGCCCGCCGAGCGGGCGTCGGCGGCGCCCTCCGCGATGAACGGCGGCGAGTGCTTCATGGCCGCGAACGCGGGCACGCCCATGCGCCGGCCGAGCGCGGCCGCCTGCCGCCTCGTGATCTCCTCGAGGGGCGACCCCCCGATCGCGCGATACCGGGAGCGCAGCTCCTCGAGCGCCTCCGGCGACGGCCTTCGGCCACCCCGGATGTGCATGAAGTACGCCTCGACGTCAGCCTCCGTGCGCGGGCTGCCGTACGCCATGCACAGGACGCCGGTCGTACCGCCCTCAGCCGACACCGGCAGGGATGCCCTCGTGGACCGTCTCGATCAGCGCCTGGAGGTTCTCCAGCGGGGTTTCGGGCAGCACCCCGTGGCCCAGGTTGAAGACATGTCCGGGGCGACCGCCGGCGCGCCGCAGCACGTCCCGAGCCCGCTCGCGCACGAGTTCGGTCGGGCCCAGCAGCACCGCCGGGTCCAGGTTTCCCTGCACAGCTCTCGTCAGTCCGACGCGGGCC
The DNA here is from genome assembly GCA_035638495.1 of Terriglobales bacterium. Taxonomy (GTDB): domain Bacteria; phylum Chloroflexota; class Dormibacteria; order Dormibacterales; family Dormibacteraceae; genus CF-161. The sequence continues at coordinate 8,287 of DASQZW010000333.1, read as the reverse complement.
CAGCCGGCGTCCAGCGGCACCCGCCAGTCGAGACCGACGACGTCGGGACCGGTGGCCGCGATCGACTCCAGCAGGCTGGCCGTCCCGGTGCCGAAGTGCACGCGCGGCACGCCCAGCGACGCAGTCGCCGCGAAGATCGCGCGGGTGTGCGGCGCCACGCGCGTCTCGTAGTCCTCGACCGCCAGCGCGCCGACCCAGCTGTCGAACACCTGCAGCGCGCAGGCGCCGGCCGCGACCTGCGCGCCCAGGTAGCGCGACATCACGCCGGACAGCTTGCCCAGCAGCCGGTCGAACGCCGCCGGCTCGCTGAACATGAACCGCTTCGCCAGGCTGAAGTCCCGGCTGGGCCTGCCCTCGATCAGGTAGCTCGCGAGCGTGAACGGCGCCCCGCAGAAGCAGATCACCGGCACCGGCGACTCGGCGACGACGCGGCGCACCGCCTCGATCACCTGCGGCGCCGCCTCCTCGCCCTCCGGCTCCCGGAGCGCGTCGACGTCGGCCGGCGTGCGCACGGGCCGGTCGATCACCGGACCCACGCTCTCGACCAGCTCGAAGTCGACGCCCATGCCGCGCAGGGGCAGCATGATGTCGGCGAACATCACCGCGGCGTCGACCTTGAGGCGGCGGACCGGCTGCAGGGTGACCTCGGCGCAGAGGTCGGGCTGCGCCACGATGTCCACCAGGGTCCAGCGCTCGCGGAGCTTGCGGTACTCGGGCAGCGAGCGCCCCGCCTGGCGCATCAGCCAGATCGGGGTCCGATCCACGGGCTGACTGCGCGCGGCCCGCAGGAATCGGCTCTCCGGCGCGGTCATCGCGCGGCCTCGATCGTCTGCTCCACGTCCGTCTCCGAATGCGCCAGCGAGACGAACCAGGCCTCCCACTGGGAGGGCGGGATGAGCACCCCGGCCCCGCGCAGTCGGCGGTGCAGCGCGGCGAAGGCCGTCTCGTCCGGCATGAACAGCGTCAGCATCGATCCCACCCTGGCCACGCGACCCACCTGCTGGAGGCCCTCCTCCAGCGCGGAGCCGAGCTGCTCGAGCCGCCGGTAGGCCGCGCCGTCCAGCAGCCGCAGCGTGGCTTCGCCCGCGGCCATCACGGCCGGGTGCCCGGCGAGGGTCCCGGCCTGGTAGACGGGTCCCACCGGAGCGACGAGGTCCATCAGGTCGGCGCGTCCGCCGTACGCGGCGACCGGCAGGCCGCCGCCGATGATCTTGCCCAGGACGGTCAGGTCGGGCCGCACCCCGAACAGCTCCTGGGCACCTCCAGGCGCGACCCGGAAGCCGGTGATGACCTCGTCGAAGATGAGCAGCGCTCCGTGCTCGTCGCAGAGGCGGCGCAGCCCGGCGTGGAAGCCGTCCGGCGGCACCACCACCCCAGCGTTCCCGGCGACCGGCTCCACGATGACCGCGGCCACCTCGCCCAGGGGCAGCGCGGTGACCGCGTCCAGGTCGCCGTACGGCGCGGCGAGCAGGCCCTCGCCGCCCATCAGGGCATCCGAATGGCCGTGGTACGCGTTGTCGAACTTGACCAGCAGCCGGCGCTTCGTCGCCGCGCGGGCGACCCTGACCGCGCTCATCGCCGCCTCGGTGCCCGACGTGCAGAAGCGCATCCGCTCCACCGCCGGCATGCGCTCGCGGACCAGCCGACCCAGGCGGACCTCGCGCTCGGTCGTGACGCCGAACGGCCCACCGCAGGCCAGCGCCTCCGTCACCGCGGCGACGACGGACGGGTGGGCGTGGCCCGCGACCAGCGGCCCGAACGCGCCTACCCAGTCCACGTACTCGCGGTCGCCGGCGTCCCACACGTGGCCGCCCGCTCCGCGCACCAGCGTGGGCGGGTCGCCGCCGACCGGCTTGTAGGCCCTGACCGGGCTGTTCACGCCGCCCGGGAAGAGCTCCAGCGCCTCCGGGATCATGCCGGCACGCTCGCGGCGGCGGCGCCGAGCATGCCCATTATCTCCGTCAGCGGCCGGTGGACGCAGGTGAGGATCGGCGTGTCGCGCACCGTCGACCGCCGGCTCTCCGTGCCGCGCAGGTCCCGCACGAGGCTGCCGAACGCGACCAGGTCGTCGGTCTCGTAGGCGACGAGGAAGTCCTGGTCGTCGACGCCGAAGGAGTACGCGAGGAGCTGCCGCACCTGCTGGTACTCGTGCCCGATGCGCATGTGCTCGTTCATGATTCCCTGCCGCGCCGCCTGGCCCAGCAGGTACCACTCCGCCGTCTTGGTGAAGGGGTACACGACCAGGTAGCGCGAGCGCTCGCCGGTGAACAGCGACTGCTCCTGGGCGGTCGGCTTCTTGACGTACTGCGAGGGCTGGATGATGCCCAGCAGGCTCTGGGACACGTGCAGGTAGGCGCCCATCGCCGAGCGCAGCACCGCGGCGCCCGCCTCCTCCAGCTCGTCCAGTCCGCCAGCCAGGCGCCAGAGCAGCAGGTCGCAGCCCGGCTTCAGCCCGATCATCGAATAGCTGTGGGTGGTGACGGCCCGAGCCCGCTCGACCGCTCGGCACAGCTCGGCGGCGCCCTCGTCGCGCTCCGGCTCCGTCAGGCGCCGCCACGCCGGGTCGAGTCCGAGCGCCAGGGCCTGGACGAACATGCCCTCCGAGTCGACCGCCGTCATGCGCCCTCCTCGGCCAGCCACCGGGCCGCATCCTCGGCGAAGTACGTCATGATGACGTCCGCCCCGGCCCGCCGGATCGCGGTGAGGGTCTCCAGCGCCGCGCCCCGCCGGTCGATCCAGCCGTTGGCCGCGGCCGCCTCGATCATCGCGAACTCGCCGCTCACCTGGTAGGCGGCCAGCGGCAGCTCGAACCGGTCCCGGGCCCTGGCCAGCAGGTCGAGCGAGGTGATGGCCGGCTTGACCATCAGGATGTCGGCGCCCTCGCCGGCGTCCAGGTCCATCTCGCGCATCGCCTCGCGCCCGTTCGCCGAGTCCATCTGGTACGAACGGCGGTCGCCGAACGAGGGCGCCGAGCCGGCCGCCTCGCGGAACGGGCCATACAGGAAGGACGCGTGCTTCGACGCGTAGGCCATGATCGCGGTGTCCTGCAGGTCCGCCTCGTCCAGGCCGGCCCGGAGGGCGACCACCTGGCCGTCCATCATCGCGCTGGGCGCCACGACGTGGGCGCCGGCCTCGGCGTACGCCACCGCGGCCGCCGCGAGCAGCGGCAGCGTGCGGTCGTTGTCGATCCGGCGCCCGTCCAGCACGCCGCAGTGGCCGTGCGAGGTGTACTCGCAGAGGCAGACGTCGGCGATCATGACCATGGGCAGGTCGGCGTCGCGGAGCAGGCGCAGGGTCGCGGGAACGGGACCGCTCGCGTCGGCCGCACCGTTCCCGACGTCGTCCTTTTCGTCCGGAACGCCGAAGAGCAGCAGGCCGCCGACGTGCAGGCCCGCCAGGCGGCGGGCGTACTCGACGGCGAGCTCCGGGCTCATCCGCTCGTGGCCGGGCATGGAGGGGATCGGCTCACGCCGCTCGCGCCCGGGGACCAGGAACAGCGGCGCGACCAGCTGGCGCGGGCTCAGCCTCGTCTCGCGGACGAGCGCCCGGCTCGCGGCCGTCGCCCGCATCCGGCGGGGCCGGTCGACGAGTTCGATCTTCTCGGAGATGGCTGTCTCAAGCAACGTACTGCACCACCATGTTCATGAGCTGCGCACCGGCCTCGTCGGCCAGCCGCAGCGCCTCTGCCTCCGTCGTCCCTCCCTCCAGTGTCAGCACGCTGCGTGCGCTGCCGTCAGGCGCGGCCGCGCCGGCCAGCAGGCAGAGCCGCCCCCCGGTCACGGAGGCCAGCGCCCCGACCGGCGCGCGACACGAGCCGCCCGTCGCCTCGAGCACCCGGCGCTCGGTCCGCACGGCGAGCCGGATGGCCGGGTCGTCGACCTCCCCGAGCAGGCGCCGGACCTCGCCGTCGTCGGCGCGGCACTGCACGGCGAGGATCCCCTGACCGGGCGCCGGCGGCACGAGCTCCGGCTCGAGCCGCTGGTCGATGCGCTCGCGGGAGCCGAGCCGATCCAGCCCGGCCGCCGCCAGCACGAGCGCGTCCACCTCCCCGGCGCCGAGGCGGCGCAGCCGCGTGTCCACGTTTCCGTGGATGGGCCGGTGCCGGAGGTCCGGGCGGTGGCTGAGCACGAACCCGGCCCGGCGAGGGCTGTCGGTCCCGAAGGTCGCCCCGACCGGCAGCGAGTCGAGCGTGTGGCCGCCGGCCGCCGTGCACAGCGCGTCGCGCGGGTCCTCGCGCGGGGCCGGGAACGCCGCGATGACCAGGCTGTCACGCAGCACCAGCGGCACGTCCTTGGCGCTGTGGACGGCGAGGTCGACGGCGCCGTCGGCAAGCGCCTGCTCCAGCGCCGTCACGAAGACGCCGACGCCGGGCGACAGGTCGATGGGCCGGCGATCACCGTCGGTCACGATCGTGACCAGCTCGACCTGGTGGCCGCGGCGGCGCAGCATCCCGGCGACCAGGTCGCTCTGCATCATCGCCAGCCAGGAGCCCCGGGTGCCGAGCCGGAGTGGACGGGTCACAGGTTGAACAGCCTCCTCGCCGCCTCGCCGTGGCTGCCGTCCGTGTCGGACCTGAGCGCGGTGATCGGCTCGTGCAGCAGGTCGGTGACCAGCTGCCGCGACATGGTCTCGATCAGCTCGCGGGAGCGCTCGTCGAGCTGCGGCAGCCGCCGCAGCAGCCGCTCGAGGCGCGCGCGCCGGCGTGACTCGCCGCGCTCGCGCAGCGCCACCAGGGTGCGCACGGAGCCCCGGCCCTCCAGCCAGCCCACGTACTCGGACACGGCCTCGTCGACGGCGGCCTCGGCGCGGCGCACCCACGATGCCTCCCCGGCCGACCGCTCCCAGAGCTCGTCGATGCCCAGGAAGTCCGGGCCGAGCGCCAGGCGGACGCGCGCCGGCACCGCGGGCGGCGCCGACAGGTCGGCGAGCGGCGGCAGGCGCCGGTCGGTCAGCGCGTCGGCCGCGGCGGCCAGCTCCACCCATTCACCGCGCAGCGCGACGGCGACGGCCGCCATGTCGGCTGCGCGGTGCGCGGCGGCCCGCAGGTCCAGCGCGGCGCGCTCGGGCCGGCGGCCGGCGACCGTCACACGCCCGCCGGCCGTGGTCGCGGCCGCGGCCAGTGACGTGCCCATCGCGCCCGTGCCGACGACCAGGACCGGCCGGCCGGCCAGCGGGGTCCGCCGGTCGAGCCAGCCCACCGCCCGCTCCGCCAGTCCGTCACGCGCGGGCAACGGAACCGCGCGGGCGGTGCGCCCGGTCGCGATCGCCAGCTCGAAGAGGCGTGCCACCCGCTCGTCCGTGCCCCGCTCGCGGGCGTGCCCGAGCGTGTCGCGGACCTGCCCCAGGATCTCGGTCTCGCCGACGACGGCGGACTCCAGCCCGGCTGCGACCCGGAAGAGGTGACGCACCGCCTCCTCGCCCTCGATCAGGCGCATGTCGTCCCGGACCGGACCCGGGCCGAATCCGTACAGCTCGACGCGATGGCAGGTCGCAAGCAGTGCCCAGCTGCGGTGGAAGTCGACGAGGTCGGTGAGGGCGGACTCGAGGACGGTCCGACTGCTGACATCGACGTCCCCGGCCTGGGCGACCAGCGCCCAGGGCCGAGCCCCACTCTCGGCCAAATCTCGCTAAATCTACCAAAGTCCGATCAAATCTTGCGGTCCCACTCGGAGATGGCCGCCACCAATCCTTCGACTCCGGGCCGGTCGGCCTCCGCGACGACGCGGAGGCCATCGGCCAGCGCGACCTCGGTCGTCGCGGGACCGATCGTGATCGCGGGCAGGCGGCGCGCTGCATCGCCCCCCAGGAGGACGAGGCCGCGGACCGCGGAGCCGGAGGCGAACACGGCGGCGGCCAGCGCGGGATCCGCCAGGGCCGCAGCCACGGGGGCCCGCGACGTCTCGGGCCCGACCACCGTGTGGTAGACGGGAAGCTCCTCGACAACCGCGCCCGCCGCGCGCAGCGCGCGGGGCAGGTCGTCCGCGGCGGCGTCCGCTCGCGCCAGGAGGACCCGAAGGCCCCCGAGCGCCTCCACCGCCGCGATCGCCTCTGCGATGCTGGCGCCGCGGCTCCGCTCGGGCACGGCCGCCGCTCGCAGTCCGCGCGCGGCGAGCTCGCCGGCGGTGCTCGGACCGACCGCGGCCCAGCGGACGGGGACCTGGCGAGACCCGATCGAGTCGAGGATCGCCCGCGCGCCGGTCGCACTGGTCACCACCACCCAGTCGTGGCGCGCCAGGTCAGGTGGCGCGAACGGCAGCGGCTCGGTGACCACGGTCGGGACGGCGTGGACGCGGTAGCCCACCGCTCGCAGCCGGCCCACCAGCGGATCTCGCTCGCCCTCCGGCCGGGTGCAGAGCAGGGACCGGCTCACCCGACGGCGTCCAGGTCGGCGAGGTCGACCAGCAGCGCGTCCGGCGGGCGGCTACGCGTGCTGCCAGCCCTCCATGAAGGCCAGGAGCAGCTTGTCGAACGCGGCTTCCGCGTCGACCAGCAGGCCCGTCGCCTCGCGCGTGTCCAGGCCCCGCTTGCGCGCCGTCGTGGCCAGCTCACCGATGAACGGGGCGCGGAAGCGCAGGAACGTCTCCACCGCCTCGCTCAGCGACGCGCCCAGCCGGGCGGAGTGGGCGCCGTACTCGGCCGCGTGGGCGCTCGCCTCGTGCAGGTTGGCCATCGCCGGCGCGGGACTGTCGGCGTCCAGGTGCGCGAGCAGGCACTCGACCATGTGCCGGCCCCGCTCGCGGAACAGGTGGCGGTCCGATTCGGGCAGCTCCGCGCCGAGGATCGACAGGGGGCGGCCCCCGGCGACGTCGAACAGGCGGCGGTACGCGCCGCTCATGCGCTCGGTGTCCGCGCCGATCTCCGACAGCTGCGGCCGCCGGGCCCGACTGGCCGGCAGGAGCGCCACGATCGCGGCGCGCGGGAACCGGCGGTGTCCGCCGGGGGTGGTGAAGCTCGCGACCTGGCCGCGGTCGGCCCAGCGCCGGAGCGTGCCCTGGCTGATGCCGAGCACGCGGCTCGCCTCGCCAAGGCCCAGCCACGCGTCCCCGGCGGGCTCCGGGTCGAGCGGGGTCGGGCGAACCTCCTCGATATTGCTCAGAGCCGCTTCAATCTACCGCACGGGCTGCGGATCGACCGCGGCCATTGCCCATGGCCAGAAATTCGGAAAATCCCTCACAATCCAGGTCCATGCACCTGGTCCGGTCCGGCAGCCGCGGCAGTACCTAGCGGGTGGACCGAGACCAGGTCGAGTTTCGCGCCGCGACCGCGCCGATCGTCCGGCCGGTGGGTGTGCTGGTGCCCACCTACACCAGCGACAGCATGGCCTGGATGTGGCCCGACCTGCTCGCGCGGCTCGTCCCGTTCACGGCGGTCGCGCTGGTGGTCTGGGTGGTCTGGCAGCCGCGCTGGCTCGGGCTCGGCCCCGGCCAGCTCGACGTCCAGCTCGCCTTCGGCCTGCTCGGCGGCCTCGCGTTCTTCGGCGCCAGCTGCCTGCTGCAGGTCCTGCTGACGCCGCGGCGAGGCAGCCTCAAGGTGCCCGGCAGCAGCGCCGACATGGGCCTGCAGGCCGGCTACTACTTCCTGAACGCCCCGATCGAGGAGATCTTCTTCCGCGGCCTGCTCCAGGGCGGCCTGACGGCCCTGGCCGGCCCGGTTGCCGGGATCCTCGCCGCCACGAGCGCGTACGTGCTCTACCACCGCCTTGGTGGCTGGGCGTGGATCGATGTGGCCGCCACCGCCCTGGTCGGCGTCCCCGTGGCTCTTGCCTTCTGGCTGCTGCCCGGGCCGCCGTCCCTGCTCGGGATCACGCTCGTCCACGCCGGGGCCACGTGCGGCTTCCTCGGCCCGGGCCCGTGGCTGCTCCGCAAGCTGGGCGTGATTTCCTGAGAGACGCGACCGCGCTGCTGCGGGGCCAGGCGCTCCGGCCGGTGGCGCTGGCCGGGCTGGCGTCGCTGCTCGTCAGCTTCGACAGCGCGGTGCTGGTCCTGGCGCTGCCCGCCATCGCGGCCGACTTCCACACGCCGATCGCGGAGCTGAGCCGCCTCGCCTCGGCACTGTCGCTCGGCACGATCGCGGCCCTGCCCATCGCGATGCAGGCCGACCGCGTCGGCCGGCGGCGCCTGCTCGTGCTCGCGGTCGCCGGCTTCTCGCTCGCCAACCTCCTCAGCGCCGCCTCGCCGTCCGTGACGTGGCTGGTCGCCAGCCGGGTTGTGGCCGTCTGCTTCGAGACCGTCGCCGGAGGTGTGGCCACCGCCCTGGTGATCGAGGAGGTGGCGCCCGACCAGCGCGG
>DASQZW010000332.1:0-9885 GCA_035638495.1 Terriglobales bacterium | reverse complement strand
GCCTCGGCGTCCGTCTTCAGCTTCTGGAGGATCACCGCGGAGATCTCCTCGGGCGTGAAGTCCCGGCCGGCGGCCGGCACCTCGACGACGACCCGGTCGTCCTTGCCCGGCTTGACCTTGTAGGGGACGATCTTCCGCTCGGACTCGACCTCGGAGTAGCGCCGGCCCATGAAGCGCTTGATCGAGGAGATGGTGTTCTCGGGGTTCACGGCCGCCTGCCGGCGGGCGAGCTGGCCCACCAGCCGTTCGCCGGACCGGTTGAACGCCACGACCGACGGCGTCGTTCGAGAGCCTTCGGAGTTCGCGATGACCGACGGTTCGCCGCCTTCGATGACGGCGATGACGGAGTTGGTGGTGCCTAGGTCGATCCCAACTGCTCTGGGCATGTCGACTTCCCCGGTTGCAAGCGGTTAACGGATAGCACCAGCGTATGAGACTCCATCAGGTAGCTATCAGTAAAAGCCAGTGACGATGCGCGTAAAAGGGGCTCGATCCGCACAGCTAGTCGGGCGGCTCGTCCAGGATGCGCACCCGCAGGGGCCGGGGCCGGGCCCGAGCGGCCTCCAGCGCCTCGATGCGGTCCAGCAGCCTGACCACGATGATCGCCGCGTCGAGGGAGAGGCCGAGGTCGCGGCGCAGTCGCCGGATCTTCCGCAGCCTGCGGAGCAGCGCGGGCTGCACGGTCACGCCGCTCACGGTCACGACCTCCAGCTGCACGAGGCGGCGGACCTCGTCCGCGCGCAGGCCCGAAGTGCGCGCCAGGCCGCGAAGCAGCGCGTCGTCAGGTGGCATGACCGACCCTCGCCTCCCGCAGCCGCTCGGCCAGCTCACGCGCCTCGGCCGGCACCGGGTCCGGAAGGCGGACGTCGACCTCCGCGTAGAGGTCGCCGTTCCCGCTTCCGCTCGCCCTGGGCATGCCGAGCCCGCGCAGCCGGAGCCGCCTGCCGTTCTGCGTGCCCGGCGGCACGCGCAGCGACACCGCCGCACCTCTGAGCGTGGGCACCAGCACCTCGCCGCCCAGCAGCGCGACGTCGAGCGGGACCTGCGCCCGCATGGAGAGGTCGTCGCCCTCACGCTGGAACGTCGGATGCGGCCGGACCCGGACGCGGAGATACAGGTCGCCGGACTGGCCGCCGTCCCTTCCCGGTGTGCCCTGGCCGCTCGCGCGCACCCGGGCCCCGTCGCGGACACCGGCCGGGATGCGGACCTCGACCCGTCGGGTGCCGTCGCCGGTCTGCATCTCGAGCGTGCGCGCCGTGCCTCGATACGCCTCGTCGAGCGTGATCGTGGTCTCCGCCTCGACGTCCTCACCGGCCACGGGTCCGACGCCGAAGCCGCCGCGGCGGCCCGCTCGTCCCGCCCCTCCGAAGACCTCGTTGTAGAAGTCCGAGAAGGGACTGCCCGACCCGAACAGGTCCTCCATGTCCTCGGGGTCGACACCCTGGTACTCGACGCGGACGCCCTGGCCGAAGGGTGAGGCGTCAGGGCCGCGGGCCTGCTGACGGGCATCCTCGCGGCGCCAGTCCGGGCCCAGCTGGTCGTACCTGCGACGCTTCTCCGGATCGCCCAGCACCTCCCGCGCCTCGTTGATCTCCTTGAAGCGCTCGGCCGCCTCCGCGTCGTCTGGGTTGACGTCCGGGTGGTGCTGCCGCGCCAGCTTGCGGAACGCGGCCTTGATCTCCTTGTCGCTTGCCGTGCGCGGGACGCCGAGCACATGGTAGTAGTCGCGAGGGCGCGTTGCCAAGGCGTTAAGTGAAGGCCAGGCAGTAGCCCAGGCCGTGCTCGCTCAGCAGCTGGCAGGGCGCCTCCAGCGGCTCCAGCTTCTGCCTGAGCCGGCGCACGTACGTGCGGAGCTGCTCCGCTTCGTGGTCGCCCGCGCGCCAGCCGAGGCGCAGGATCTCACGGGCACCCAGGTAGCGGTTGGGATAGTTCACGAGGATGGAGAGCAGGTCCCACTCCTGCCGGGTGAAGGCCGCCACGCGGCCGCGGCACGACACCCGCCGCGTCTTGCCGTCCAGCACCATGCCGCGCATCTCCATCCGGCTGGCGACTCCCACGACCGGCGACGCCGCCTTGCGAAGCGCGGCCCGGACCGCGCCGATCAGCGCGCCAGGCACGAACGGCTTCGGCAGCCACTGATCGGCCCCGGACTCGAGGTCGATCTGGGCCACGTCCGGGCTGCCGTCGACGAGGACCAGCGGCACCTCCGTCAGCAGGCGCACCTCGGAGATGACCTCGCAGCGGCGGCCCGAGTCGCCGCTCGAGACGCCCCACACCACGAGGTCGTAGCTGCGCTTCTCGAGCACCGAGAGCGCGGCGTCGGCGGTCGACGCCGGGTCCACACGGCACCCGGCCAGCTGCAGGCTGGCGGTGATGACGGCGCGATAGGCCTCGTCCGTCTCGATCAGGAGGGCGATCGGCCGCTCGCCCCTTCCACCGTTGTCCTGGTCCTGCATCTCGGGTGCCTCTCGGATTCCGCTTCAGATCTTCGATCTGAACAAGCACGTTCCTGAAAGTGCGAAGACGGGAGTTGACTGTTGTCCTGCCCGACTTTCACACCGTGACACTGATGGCTTGCTGGGTGCAACCTGACCCTCTCGGTCAGCGGTCGCGGGGGAGGCCGAGGGCGCGCTGCGCCAGGATGTTCTTCTGGACCTCGGTGGTGCCGCCGCCGATGGTGAGCGCCGGGCTGAAGAGGAAGGCCTCGGTCCACGGGTTCTCGACCAGCCCGCCCATGCCGAGCAGCTCGATCGCCAGCTCGTTGACGCGCTGACCCCACTGGTCGGCGGCCAGCTTCGACATCGAGGCGGCCAGGGGATTGGTCGAGAGCATCCGCCAGGTGGTCAGCCGGATCGCTTCGGCCTCGATCTTGAGTGCGGCCAGCCGCTGCCGCTGGAGCCGATCGGGATGGACGCCGCGGGCGAGGCTCAGGAGGTCCTCCAGTGAGGGCCCCGAGCCCCACAGCGTTCCTGCGCCGGTCGAGAGGCTCGTGCGCTCGTTCGTGAGGGTGGTGATCGCGACCCGCCAGCCGTCGCCGACCTGTCCGATCACGTGGCCGTCCGGAATCTCGGCGCCTGTGAGGAACACCTCGTTGAACGTCGCCCTGCCGTCCATCTGCCTGATCGGCCGGATATCGACGCCGGGCTGACGCATCGGGAAGGCGAAGAAGGTGATCCCGGCCTGCCGCCGGCTCGCCGGATCGGTCCGTGCGAGGAGGATCCCGTAGTCGGCCTCACGGGCGTACGAGGTCCAGATCTTCTGGCCGTCGACGATCCATCGATCTCCACGCAGCTCGGCCCGGGTGCTGAGGCCGGCCAGGTCCGAGCCGGCGTTGGGCTCGCTGAAGAGCTGGCACCAGATCTGCTCGCCGCTCAGGATCGAGGGCAGGAAGCGCCGCCGCTGCTCGTCGGTGCCGTGGGCGATGATCGCAGGGCCGGCCCAGCCGATCCCGATCTGCGCCATGGCCCGCGGCGCGCCGGACCGTCCCAGCTCCTCGCCGAAGATCGCCATCTCCGTCGGGCCGAACCCGCGCCCGCCGTGCTCGGCCGGCCAGGCCGGGGCGCCCCAGCCGCCGGCCGCCAGGCGCCGCTGCCAGTCCCGGCCCTCCGCGCGGGGCTCGAGGTTGGCGGCCAGCCAGGCCTGGATCTCCTGGCGGAGGGAGACCTGCTCGGGCGTCGGTCTCAGGTCCATCGCTCGCAAGCGTAAGCCGCGAAACCGGCGCGGGGAGCCGGGCACGCCCGCCCGACCCCCGACTCCCTACCCTGGACGGATGCTGCTCGAGCGCAAGAACGCGATCATCTACGGGGGAGGCGGTGCGATCGGCGGCGCGGTGGCCCGCGCCTTCGCTCGCGATGGCGCGAGGGTCTTTCTCGCCGGCCGCACGCTGTCCAGCCTCGACGCGGTGGCCAGCCGGATCCGAGCGTCGGGCGGAGCGGCGGAGACGGCGCAGGTCGACGCGCTCGACGAGCGGGCCGTGGACGAGCACGCCAACGGGGTCGCGGCCAGGGCCGGGAGCATCGACATCTCCTTCAACCTGGTCTCGCAGGGGGACGTGCAGGGAATCCCGCTCGTCGAGATGCGGCTGTCCGACTTCATGCAGCCGGTCGTCACGACCGTGAGCACGATGTTCATCACCGCCCGGGCGGCGGCGCGCCACATGATCCGGCAGAGATCGGGCGTGATCCTCATGTTCGGCGGCCACGGCGACCCGCCGCGCGGCTACAACATCGGCGGGCTGCAGGTCGCTTTCGGTGCCGTCGAATCCCTCAGACGCAACCTCGCGAGCGAACTCGGTCCGCTCGGCATCCGGGTGCTGACCCTGCAGACCGCCGGGGTCCCCGAGTCGATCCCGGCGGGCTTCGAGGGAATGGAGTCGATCGCGGAGCAGATCGCGGGGCGAACGATGCTCGGACGCGCGGCGACGCTCGAGGACGTCGGAAACGCGGCCGTGTTCGCGGCATCGGACTGGGCGAGGACCATGACGGCGACGGCGCTCAACATCACCTGCGGCGCGCAGGTCGACTGAGCCGCGCCTGCGGACGAGGGCCTATCTCGCCCACCTCAGCGTGTCGCCGCCGTCCTCGATGACGATGTCGTCCGGCGACCCCGGCCAGAACGGCGCGTTCTGTCCCTCCGAGCCGGGATCGAACTGCACGCTCTGCTCGAAGAACGTCGCGGCGGACCGAAAGATGAAGCCGAAGCCGACGGCGACGGCCACCAGGAACGCGACTCCCGCCCCCCAGAAGGAGTGCCAGAGCGCGGTGGTGATCCCGAGGAACGTCACGCTCGACGCCAGCAGCGCCGGCCACAGACTCGACACGCCGAAGTCCGACTGGACCCGGACCGCCTTCGTACCGACCGGGGCGGACGCCCGGGGAGCGCGGTACGGGTCGCCTGGCCGGTACAGCTCGGCGCCTCGCTCGTACGGGACGATCGTCACGCCGGGACGCGACTGCGGGGTGCTCGACCAGATCCGGGTGCACCAGAACGCTGACGCCAGCAGCGGCAGCGCGAGGCCGAGCGCCACGAGGGCGACGTTCAGGATCAAGTCGAAGGGACTGGCGACGAGGAGCGCCCCGAGTATGAGCGACGTGACGCCGGCCAGCCCGCCGATGGTGGCGAACAGGGCCGTCGTCACCAGGTCCTTGAAGCCCTTCTCGACGCCGCGCGCCTGGTCCAGGAGAGAGGCGACGAGCTGTCGATACGCCGCTTCGGACAGGTCGTCGGGGATCTCGTGCTGGCTGTGCCAGGTCAGCCCCTTCCAGCCTTTCGCGGACCCGAGATACGGCATGGCCGCTATCCTCCGGCAGGGTACCTCTGGACGTGTCGCGCACAGTCTAGCCAGTTCTCATCGGCCCGCCCGCAGGCGGCGGCGACGATGACCAGGAGGCTCGGATGAGATCCGATCAGGGCCAGGCAGTTCCGCTGGACAGGAACTGTTCAACCTTCCGGCCAGGCCGCTGGCCGCGGGCAGACGAACCGGGCATAGTCTGACCTTCGTGGTGCCGCAGGCGGTCCTGAGCCCGCTCACGAGGTCCGCGATCTTCCTGGTGGTGACGATCGATGCCGGCGGCGAAGCGGTCGCCCGGGACCTGCTGTCGGACCTGTCGGCGCTGCAGCGGGCCGTCGGGTTCCGCGACCCCGACGGCAGGCTGAGCTGCGTGACCGGCGTGGGGTCGCACGCGTGGAACCGCCTGTTCGCCGGACCACGGCCGGCCGAGCTGCATCCGTTCCGGGAACTGGTCGGAGCCAGGCACCGCGCGGTCTCCACCCCGGGAGACCTGCTGTTCCACATCCGGGCCGAGCGGCCGGACCTGTGCTTCGCGCTCGCCTCCGAGATCATGGATCGCCTGCGCGATGCCGTCACGGTCCGCGACGAGGTGCAGGGTTTCAAGTACTTCGACATGCGCGACCTGCTCGGCTTCGTCGACGGCACCGAGAATCCCGTCGACACGGCCGCCCGCGCTGCCGTCCTGATCGGAGACGAGGACCCCGGGTTCGCCGGCGGCACCTACGTGATCGTGCAGAAGTACGTCCACGACCTGCGGGCGTGGAACGCCCTGTCGGTCGAGGCCCAGGAGCAGGTCATCGGCCGTATGAAGCTGTCGGACATCGAACTGGACGACGCGGTCAAGCCGCTCGACTCGCACGTCGCGGTGAACACGATCGTCGACCCCGATGGCACCCAGCGGCAGATCCTCCGCGACAACATGCCCTTCGGCAGCCCCGGTCAGGGCGAATTCGGCACGTACTACATCGGGTACGCCCGCACCCCGTCGGTCACGGAGCGGATGCTGCAGCGCATGTTCCTGGGGAGCCCGCCGGCCACGCACGACCGGATCCTGGACTTTTCCACCGCCGTGACCGGGACGCTCTTCTTCGTGCCGACCGTGGACTTCCTCGACGATCTCCCCGATCCGCCGGGCGCCGGCGTGGTCGTCGAGGCCACTGCGACGGCCGGCGTCCGTCAGGGGGCGGAAGGCTCGCTGGGCATCGGCAGCATGAAGAGGAGCCCCACCGAATGAACAACCTGCACCGCGAACTGGCCCCCATCTCGGCCGCCGCCTGGTCCGACATGGAGGCGGAAGCGCGGCGGACGTTCGAGCGCCACGTGGCCGGACGGCGGGTCGTCGACGTTCCCGACCCGGGTGGTCTCGAGCTGGCCGCGGTCGATGCGGGCCACCTCGACGCGGTCGACGCCCCCGCCGAGGGCGTCGTCGCCCACCTGCGGCGGTCGCAGCCGCTCGTCGAGCTGCGCGTGCCGTTCACCGTGGACCGGCAGCAGGTCGACGACGTGGAGCGCGGGGCGAGAGACACGAACTGGCAGCCGGTGAAGGACGCCGCCCGGCAGATCGCGTTCGTCGAGGACCGGGCGGTGTTCGAGGGGTACGCGGCGGCTCGGATCGCGGGCATCCGGGCGAGCTCCTCGAACCCGCCGCTGACGCTGCCCGCGGTGCCCCGCGACTACCCGACCGCGATCAGCCGGGCGGTGTCGGCGCTGCGGCTGGCCGGGGTTGCCGGACCGTACACACTGGCGCTCAGCGCCGACGCCTACACGCTCGTGAGCGAGACCACGGAGTACGGTTATCCGATTCACGATCACATCGCCCGGGTCCTGGACGGCGACATCATGTGGGCGCCCGCCATCGACGGTGCCTTCCTGCTGTCGACGCGCGGGGGCGACTTCGAGCTGCGGATCGGCCAGGACCTGTCCATCGGCTACCTGGCGCATGACGCGACGACCATCGAGCTGTATTTCCAGGAGACGCTGACGTTCCTCGTGAACACGAGCGAGGCCTCGGTGGCATTCACGGCGCCGCCGCCTCCGCCGTGACGAGTCGTCCCGACGTCGCGACCTCGCGATGGGCGCCGCCCTGGTGGGCGGTCTTCCTGATCGGGTTCGGGCTGTGGGTCGCGACGGCCGCGGTGGTGTTCCTCACCGGGGACCCGATCCTGCTGCCGACGGTCATTCTCGTGGGCAGCTTCCTGGTCCCGGTGACGGCAGTCGTCTGGTACCTGGATCACGATCCCAGCCCGGCGCTCGGGCCGCGTCGGATCCTTGCCGCCTTCATCATCGCGGGCGTGATCGGCGTGCTGGGCGCGTCGCTGCTCGAGGCGGCGCTGCTCCAGGCGGGCTTCCAGAGCAACCTGGCGGTCGGCTTCATCGAGGAGTTCGTCAAGGGCGTGCTGATCGTGTTCGTCGCCTGGGGCATCCACCGCTTCATGGTCCGCGACGGCATGGTGCTGGGAGCGGCGGTCGGCTTCGGGTTCGCGGCGCTCGAGAGCAGCGGCTACGCGTTCGTGGCCCTCTTCGTCGTCCACGGCCACCAGATCAGCCTGTCGTTCACGTCGCTGCTGACCACCGAACTGGTCCGGGGCGTGCTGGCGCCGTTCGGTCACGGGATGTGGACGGCGATCCTGGGCGGCGCCATCTTCGCGACGGCCGCTCACCGCGGCCATCTGCGCCTCTCCTGGACCGTGCTCGGCGCCTATGTGCTGGTGTCGCTGCTCCACGCAGCCTTCGACTCGATCAGCGGCATCATCGGCTACGTGGTGGTAACCGTCATCGGTCTGGTGCCGCTGATCTGGATGTGGCGCCGCGCGGGAAGGCAGGCCCCGCTCGCGTCGTCGGGCATGCCCGAAGGTTCGGTCTAGATCCAGCCCCGTGACCACGAGCCCCGACCGCCTCCGCGGCGGATCGTGGGACCGAGCACTGACGTTCGAACAGTGCCTCGCCGGAGGAGGACCGAAATGGAGAATCGACGCAACATCGTCCTGGTCCACGGAGCGTTTGCCGATGCATCCAGCTGGAGCGCCGTCATCGAACGGCTCCAGGCCGACGGCTACCACGTGATCGCGCCCCAGTTTCCCCTGACCTCGCTGGCGGACGACGTCGCCCGCCTGCGCCAGGTGCTGGACTTCCAGCAGGGCCCGACGATCGTCGTCGGTCACTCCTACGGCGGTCAGATCGTCACCGCTCTGGGCAGCGACGCACCGAACGTCGTGGGGCTGGTGTACATCGCCGCGTTCGGGCTCGACCAGGGCGAGTCGCTCGGGGCCCTGCTGTCGCAGGGACCTCCGACCCCGGCCACCGCGCACCTCTTCACCGACGGCAAGGGCTTCGGCTGGATCCCGGAGGACGACTTCGTGAACCACTTCGCGGCCGACGTCGAGCGGACGACGGCGAGGGTCATGTGCGCCGTCCAGCAGCCCATACCTGGCTCATCCTTCCAGGACGTGATGGGTGTCCCAGCCTGGAAGTCCCTGCCGACGTGGTACCTCGTGGCCGCGAACGACGAGGCCATCCCGCCCCAGGCCGAGCGTCAGTTCGCCAGGCGTATGGGGGCGACCACGGTCGAGGTTCCGTCGAGCCATGTCGCGATGGTCTCCCGCCCGGACGAGGTCGTCGACCTCATCAGGAAGGCCGCCCAGGTCGCAGAGCCCGCGCGCTGACGCGCGCAGTACCGTTAGTGGCCGTGAAGTTCGGCATGGTCGCCTTCAACGCCGGCGGCCACGGCCGCACGCCGGCGGCGGTCTTCCGCGAGAACCTGGAGCAGGCCGCTCTCGCCGAGGAGCTCGGATTCGACTCCGTGTGGCTGGTCGAGCACCACTTCAGCGACTACGCCCTCGTCGGCGACCCGACGGTCTTCGCCGCCGCGCTGGCGGAGCGTACGCGGCGAGTGCGCATCGGGACGGCCGTGATCGTGCTTCCGCTCCACCACCCCGTCCGGGTGGCGGAGAACGTGGCGGTGGTCGACAACCTCAGCGCCGGCCGCCTCGACGTCGGCGTGGGCCGCGGCTACCAGCCGGCGGAGTTCGCGGGCTTCGGTGTGCCGATGGAGGACTCGCAGGACCGGTTCGACGAGGCGCTGCGGGCGATCGAGCTCCTCTGGGGCGAGCCCGAGGTCACGTTCCACGGGCAGCACGTGCGGCTGGACGGCGTCCGCCTGGTCCCACGTCCGGTCCAGCAGCCGCCGCCGATCTGGATCGCCGCGGTCAGCCCGCCGACGTACACGCGGCTGGGCGGCGAGGGCAGGCGCATCCTCACCGCCCCCAATTTCACCCCGCTCGACCTGGTCCGGCAGAACCTCGACGCTTACCGCTCCGCGCTGGCGACGGGCGGCCACGACCTCGCGACATTCGACTCGCCGGTGATGCTGCAGACCTACGTCGGTCGCAGCCACGAGGAGGGGCGCGAACGGCCCCGCGAGCCCGCTATGGGCTACTACGAGCTGCTCGGACGCCTGCTGCCCCGTGAGGAGTCGGCGCCGCCGGGCTACGACTTCTACCGGAGGGTCGAGGCCAACGTCCGCGACCTGCGCTACGAGCAGATCTACGGCACCGCCTGCTTCGGCAGCGCCGACGAGGTGCGGGAGCGGGTGCGGC
>DASQZW010000331.1:0-32929 GCA_035638495.1 Terriglobales bacterium | reverse complement strand
TTCAACCTGGGCAAGACGGCGCCGTACGTGCTCAAGAACGCACCATGCCGCGTGATCCTGTTCCGCGAACGGCTCGACGCATAGCTCGCCGGGACCGGCAGGGCTGGCTCCGCCGGTTCAGGCGCGAGCTCGGATCGGTGGTGCCGGAACAGGACACCGTGGTCCGGCTCATCATCCTGGAGCGCCTGGTCAAGTCCGCGGTGCTGGTCGTCCTGGCGGTCTCACTGGTCGTGGCCAACCGCCTGGGCTACCTGGGGCAGCTCAGCGAGGAGCTGCAGGAGCAGCTCAACCTGGCCGCCGGCCACGGCCTGATCAGCCGCGCGCTGGCATGGGCGGTGGCCACGCTGGGCCACCTGCTGCCCAACGTGACGGTACTGGCGCTGGGGGCCCTGCTCTACGCGGCGCTGGAGACGACCGAGGGCGTCGGTCTGGCCCGGCGGCGGCGGTGGGCCGAGTACCTGACGGTCATCGCGACCGGCGTCCTGATTCCGTTCGAGGTCCGGGAGGTCCTGGTCAGGCCGACGATCTTCCGCGTCGGCGCGCTCGCCGTCAATGTCGCGATCGTGGTGTACCTGGCGTACCGCAAGCGGCTGTTCGTCGACGTCTGAAACGGTCGCCCGGCGTCAGTAGCCGAACTCGAGGCGGTGGGCGAAGCGCGCCGGCAGGCCGGCTTCCAGGATGGCCTTCTGCGCCGCCAGCCGGTCGTACTCGACGCGGCGGAACTCGAACGTCCCCGCGTCCGTGTCCCACACCCCGTAGCTGGAGTCCGGGTCGCGGTCCCGCGGCTGGCCGACGCTCCCCGGGTTCACCAGCACGGGGCCGTGCAGCTCGACCGTGCCCACGTGGTAGTCGTGCCGGACCCGGCCCCCGTCCAGCCGGAACACACCGGGGAGGTGGGAGTGGCCGTGGAAGCACAGCCCGCCCGCCAGCTCGCTGAGGTTGGCGGCCGCGCTCTCGGCGTCCATCACGTACTCGAAGACCGGGCTGCGCGGGCTCGCGTGCACCAGGAGCGCACCGTCGCGCTTGTCGGCCGGCGGGCGTGCGCTGAGCCACTCGACGCGCTCCTCACCGATCTGCTCGACCGTCCAGCGGATCGCGGTCGCGGCGTCCTCGTTGAACCATTCCAGGACATCTCGGTCGGCACACGCCAGGTCGTGGTTGCCGAGCAGGGTGAGCCATCGCCGGTCGCGGACGTAGTCCAGGCACCGGACCGGCTCGCCGCCGTAGCCGACGACGTCGCCCAGGCAGACCAGGTCGTCCACGGCGGGGAGGTCGGCGAGCACCGCCTCCAGCGCCGGCCAGTTGGCGTGGATGTCGGAGATGACCGCGATCCTCATGCGGCGGCCCGGCCGGCGGGTCCGGCGCCCTCAGACGGGGCCGGTCGGCTCGACCAGCCGCTTCTTGAGCGTGTGCTCCAGCGCAAGGTACGCGATCGCCGCGATGAGAAGAAGCACGCCGGCGGCGAGAAGCGGCGTGTGGTAGCGCTCGAACAGCTCTGTCCAGTGCTGGCCCGCGGCGCGGCCGACGAGCAGCACCAGCACGTTCCAGATCGTGCAGCCGGCCAGGGTGGCGAGGATGAAGGAGCGGTAGGGCATGGCCGCGAGCCCGGCCGGGTATGACATGACCGTCCTGACGACGGGCGTGAGGCGAGCGAGGAAGATCGCGGCGGGGCCGCGGTGGCGGAAGAACCGCTCGGCGGCGGCGAGGCGGCCGGGGGTCAGGAACACGTAGTGGCCGACCTTGCTGACGCCGGCGGGGCCGAACCTCCGCGCCACCCACCAGGAGAACGTGGCGCCGAGCGACGTGCCGATGACCGAGGCGGCCAGGGCGACGAAGAGGTTGAGATGGCCGGCCCCGACGAGGAACCCGCTGAAGAGCAGGATCGCCTCGTTGGGCAGGGGCACCGCCGCGCTCTCGACGCTGAGCCAGACGATGATGACGAGGTAGAGCAGCGCGGGCGGCAGGTTGGCCACCGCATCGACGACGGTGAGGGCGCTGTTCACGGCTGGGCCCAGGGTACGCGACTGCGTCGGCCGTGCGCCGGAGCGGGCGCCTATTCGGGACAGGTGTCGCGCGCCTGCGTCGCCGTCGCCTCGACGGTCAGGGACATCTGCCCACCCGGCCTCCGGCGGCGCATTGTCCGCGATCCGTCCGCCTCCAGCCGCCATCCTCAGCGCATGGACTCCGCCCTCGACCTCCCCAGCATCCAGTTCCGCCTCCACCACGCCATGGCACTCGTCCGCCAGGATCGCTGGCTCCTCGGCGCCGTCCGCGACGGGAAGCTGAAGGTCCTCGCCGATTCGAGCCCCGAGCTCCACCGCCCGTACCGGCGCACCCGCGCCCTGACGCACCTCGCCCGCCGCTGCCTGCACGAACGCAGGCCCCTGACCGTGTCATCGCTGGAGGCGCCCGGCGAGCGGCCGGACGAGCCCCGGCCCGACTGGGAGCTGGACTGGCCGGCCCTGCTGTACGCGCCCGTCGGCATGCCGAGCCGGCGCCCGGTGGGCCTCCTCGTCGCGGGTGGCCGCGACCCGCACTGGTATACCCAGCACGAGATCGACTACGCGGCCGCGCTGGGGGTCGCCCTGACCGGGCTGGTCCTGGGGCTGGGCGGTCCGCTCACGCGGCTGAGCGATCGCGAACGGCAGGCCGCGCACCTGATCGCCCAGGGCCTCTCGCTGCCGGAGACGTCGATCGCGTTACGTCTGGGCCTGGACGAGGCGCGCGAACTGGTGGACAGCGTACTGCGCAAGCTGTCGGTTCGCTCGCCCGGCCAGCTGGCCGACTGGTGGCCCCGGCTCGAGCCGGCGGCGGGCTACCCGTGAGCGCGCCGCGCGGCCCTCCGGCGCCGTCCGTACCATTCCCACGTCGCCAGCACGAGCGGGTGCCGGATCCACCGCAGCAGTGTGCGCCACGGCTGCAGCAGCGCCTCGGTCTCGGCCTGCTGCGCTTCGAGGAGCGCCACAGCGGTGAGCGCGTCCCGGCGGGCCGCCTCGACCGCGACCCGGAGCGCCCTGGCCCGCCGGCGTACGCGGAGCAGCGGCGGCACCACGACCAGGGCGGCCAGCACCAGGAGAGCGGCGCCGGCGACCAGCAGCGCCCTGCCGATCAGCCCGACCAGGTCTGCTGCGGAGGCCGCGTCGACGCTCACGACCCTGGTCCGGCTACTCGTGGTCCACGCCGACCGGCGCGAGGCCGACCACCTGGTCGTCGCCGGCCACCCGCATCACGATGACACCCTGGGTCTGGCGGCCGATGCGCGAGATGGAACCGACCGTCGTCCTGAGGACCATGCCGTTCGCGGTGATGACGAGGATCTCCTCTTCGGGGTCTCGCGTCACTCGGAGCGCGGAGAGCTTGCCGACGCGCGGCGTCACCTTGAGCGTGAAGACGCCCTGGCCGCCGCGGTGGTGGACGGGGTACTCGGCGATCGGCGTGCGCTTGCCGTAGCCGCGTTCCGTGACGACCAGCAGGTCCGCGCCGGGCTGCGCGACGGCCATGCCCGCGATCAGGTCGCCGCCCGTGAGCTTCATCCCGATCACGCCCTGGGTGTCGCGACCCATCGAGCGGACCTCCTTCTCGTGGAAGCGGACCGCCTTGCCCTGCTGAGAGGCGAGCAGGATCTCGTCGTCCCCGCTGGTGGGCGAGACCCACAGCAGCTGGTCGCCTTCCTGGAGGTTCATGGCGATCAGGCCGTTCCGGCGCACGTTCGCGTACTCGCGCATGGGCGTCTTCTTGATCGCGCCGTTGCGGGTCACCATGAGCATGTAGCGCGCGCCGGGGTCGTCCGACTCGGGCCGCACGAACACTGCCGTCACGCGCTCGTTCCGCTCGATCTCGATCAGGTTGTTGATCGGCTGGCCCTTGGCGGTACGGTCGCGCTCGGGGATCTCGTGCACGCGGAGCTGGAACACCCGGCCGCGCTGCGTGAAGAACAGCATCGACGCGTGCGTGTGCGTGCTCAGCAGATGCTCGGTGTAGTCCTCTTCCCGCGTGCCGCTCGGCGCCTCCGCGCCGGCGGTCGGCCGCGCCCCGCGCGTGCCGATGCCGCCCCGCACCTGCGCCCGGAACGTGCGCGACACCTGCCGCTTGACGTAGCCGCGGTGCGTCAGCGTGACGATGACCTCTTCCTTCGGAATCAGGTCCTCGGCCGTGAGCTCCGCCGCGTCGTGGTCGGTGATCTCGGTGCGGCGGTCGTCGCCGTACTTCCTGGACAGCTCGGCCATCTCGTCGGCAATGAGCATCCGCACCTTCTGCTCGGAGGCCAGGATCGACTCCAGGTAGGCGATCGTGCGGATCACCTCCTCGTACTCCTGGTCGATCTTCTCGCGCTCGAGCCGGGTCAGGCGGGCCAGCGTCAGTGCCAGGATGGCCTTGGCCTGCCGCTCGGTCAGGCCGAACTTCGTCTGGAGCTGCGTGCTGGCCTCGTCTGTGTCCGACGCCGCCCGGACGGTGGCGATCACCTCGTCGAGGTGGTCGAGGCAGATCTTCAGCCCCTCCAGGATGTGCGCGCGCTCGCGGGCGCGGTCGAGGTCGAAGCGAGTCCGGCGGAGGATGACGTCCCGGCGATGGGCGATGAAGATCTCCAGCGCCTGCTTCAGGCTCAGCACCACGGGCCGCTGGTCGACGATCCCGAGCATGATGGCGCCGAACGTCTGCTGGAGCGCCGTGTGCTTGTACAGGTTGTTCAGCACCGTGTAGGGACGCGCCTCGCGCTTCAGCTCGATCACGATGCGCATGCCCTGCCGGTCGGACTCGTCGCGCAGGTCCGCGATGCCCTCGAGCTTGCGGTCCGCCACCAGCTCGGCGATCTTCGCCACCAGGTTGGCCTTGTTGACCGCGTAAGGCAGCTCGTCGATGATGATTCGCTCGCGGCCGTTGACGGCCTCCTCGAAGGTGTGGCGGGCCCGGACGATGATCTTGCCGTGCCCCGTCGCGTACGCCTGCTTGACCCCCGCCCGGCCCATGATCATGCCGCCCGTCGGAAAGTCGGGACCGGGGATGAACCGCAGCAGGTCCTCGGTCGTCGCCTCGGGGTTCTCGAGCAGGTACGTGACGCCGGCGCAGACCTCGCGCAGGTTGTGCGGCGGGATGTTGGTCGTCATGCCCACCGCGATGCCCGACGCGCCGTTGACCAGCAGGTTCGGGATGCGCGCGGGCATCCAGACCGGCTCCTGCTTCTCGGCCGTGTAGTTGTCGACGAAGTCGACGGTGTTCTTCTCGATGTCCGCGACCATCTCGGCCGCGATGGCCGTCATGCGCGCCTCGGTGTAGCGCATGGCCGCCGGCGGGTCGCCGTCGACGCTGCCGAAGTTGCCCTGACCGTCGATCAGCGGGTACCGCAGCGAGAAGGGCTGCGCCATCCGCACGAGCGCGTCGTAGACAGCGACGTCCGAGTGCGGGTGGAAGTCCTTCAGCACCTCCCCGACGTAGGCCGCGCACTTCCGGTAGCGGGCCCCGGCGGTGGCGCCCACCTGCTGCATCGCGTAGAGGATCCGGCGCTGGACCGGCTTGAGCCCGTCGCGCGCGTCCGGCAGCGCTCGGCTGATGATGACGGACATCGCGTAGTCCATGTAGGAGGTCTGCATCTCCTCCAGCAGGGACTTGGAGATCACGGTGCCGCCGGACTGGTCGCTGGGCGGGTTGTCAGCCACGGGTCATTCCTCGTATCGCTTGAGCACGATCGTGCAGTTCTGGCCGCCAAACCCGAATCCGTTCGAGATCGCGATGCGGACGTCGGCCCGGCGGGCCTGGTTCGGGACGTAGTCGAGGTCGCAGACCGGATCGGGCTCCTCGTAGTTGATGGTGGGATGGATCATCCCCCGGTTCATGCACAGGAGCGTCGCGACGGCCTCGACCGCGCCGGCGCCGCCCAGCAGGTGGCCGATCATCGACTTGGTGCTGCTGACCGGCACGCGGTAGGCGTGCTCGCCGAGCGCCATCTTGAGCGCCCTGGTCTCGCCGGCGTCGTTCAACTGCGTCGACGTGCCGTGCGCGTTGACGTAGTCGATGTCCTCGGGAGCGATCCCGGCGTCCGCCAGCGCGTTGGTGATGCAGCGGGCCGGCGCCTCGCTGGTCTCGTCAGGCGCGACCGCGTGGAACGCGTCGTTCGTGACGCCGAACCCGATCACCTCGCCGACGATGCGGGCGCCCCGCTCCTTCGCGTGGTCTAGAGACTCCAGCACCAGCGTGGCGGCGCCCTCGCCGGGGACGAAGCCGTCGCGTCCGGCGTCGAAGGGGCGGCTCGCCCGCTCCGGCTGGTCGTTCCGCGTCGACAGCGCCCGGATGGCATTGAATGACGCGATGCCGACCTCGCACAGCGAGGCCTCCGTGCCGCCGGCGAGCATGACGTCCGCGTCGCCGCGCTGGATGATGCGGAACGCGTCGCCGATCGCCTGCGTCGACGCGGCGCAGGCGGTCACGACCGTCGAGTTCGGGCCCTTGACGCCGTACTCCATCGCGACGTGCGCGGCAGCGATGTTGGGGATGACGACGGTTGCGAACAGCGGATGCAGCCGGCCGCCCGCGAGGTAGGTGTGCGAGTCGCGGGTGATGACCTCGAATCCGCCGATTCCGGTGCCCAGCTCGACGCCGATCCGGAACGGATCCTCCTTGTCGATCTGGAGGCCGGCGTCGGCGATGGCCTGGCCCGTCGCCGCGAGCGCCAGGTGCGTGAACCTCGCGGTCCGCTGGGCCAGCTTGCGGTCCATGTGGTCGGCCGGATCGAAACCGTGCACCTGGCAGGCGAACTTCGTGGTCAGGCGCGACGAATCGAAGCCCTCGATCGGCGCGGCGCCGCTGCGCCCTTCGACCAGGCCGTCCCAGTACTCGTCGACGGTCTTGCCCAGCGGGTTCAGCGTGCCCATCCCGGTCACGACGACACGCCTCCCGTTGCGTTCTGCGCTCACTTTCCCAGTGCCTCACGAATCTTACTGACGAGGTCGACCTCGACCGCCTGGGCGGCGGTCCGGATCGCGTTCTTGATGGCGAGCGCGTCCGAGCGGCCGTGGGCGACCACCGCGACGCCGTCGATGCCCAGCAGCGGCGCTCCGCCGAACTCGCGCCAATCCATTCGCGCGCGAATCCGATTGACGCCGGGGCGGATCAGCAGGCCGCCCAACTTGCCTCGCACCGTGCGCGGGATCTCGTCACGCATCGTGCGGAAGACCAGCTCCGCGGTCGCCTCCGCCATCTTGATCGCGATGTTCCCGACGAACCCATCGGCGACGACGACGTCCGCCCTGCCGGCGAGCACGTCCTTGGGCTCCACGTGGCCGATGAAGTTGATCCCGGTCCGGCGCAGGCGGGCGGAAGCCTCGCGCACGCGCTCGTCACCCTTGCCCTCCTCCTCGCCGTTGCTGAGCAGGCCGACGGACGGCTCGGCGCGGTCGAGGACGCGCTCTGCGTAGATCGCGCCCATCTGCGCGAACTGCACGAGGAACTCGGGGCGGGAGTCCACGTTGGCGCCGACGTCCAGGAAGTAGGCCGGCCGGCCGGCGGTGGGCAGGATCGTGCCGAGCGCCGGCCGCTCCACCCCGCGGATGCGCCCCTGGAGGAAGAGCGCGGCGGCCATGATCGCGCCCGAGTTGCCCGCCGACACCCACGCCGCGGCCTCGCCCTGCTTGCAGAGGCGCGCGCACACGCTCATCGACGAGTCGGTCTTGGAGCGGACCGCCTGGGCCGGGTGCTCGTCCATCTCGATCACCTGGCTCGCCGGCACGAAGCGCAGGTTGGTGTGGGAGTCGAGGAGGCGCTGCACGCGGTCTGGCACGCCGACCATGGCGATCTCGACGCCGAGCTCCCGCGCAGCCTGGGCGGCGCCGGCCACGACCTGCTCGGGCGCGTCGTCGCCGCCCATGCCGTCGACCGCGATGCGGAGCCCGGAGGAGGGCTGCGTCAGGACAGCGGCTCCATCGTCAGATGTCGAGGTTGCGCACTGCCTTGGCGTGCGCGGTGATGAACTTCTTCCGCGGCTCGACGTCGCTGCCCATCAGCTTCTCGAAGATGTCGTTGACCGCCGCGGCGTCCTCGATCTCGACCTTCAGGAGGGTCCGCGTCGCGGGGTTCATGGTCGTGTCCCACAGCTGGTCGGCGTTCATCTCGCCGAGGCCCTTGAAGCGGCTGACCTCGACCTTGCCACCCATCCGCCGGATCTCGCGGTCGCGCTCCGCGTCGCTGTAGACCCACCGGGTGTTCTTGCCCTTCGTCAGCTTGTACAGCGGTGGCTGGGCCATGAACACGTGGCCGTTCTCGATCAGCGACGGGAAGTGCCGGTAGAAGAACGTCAGCAGCAGCGTCCGGATGTGGGAGCCGTCCACGTCCGCGTCGGTCATGGTGATGATCCGGTGGTACCGGAGCCGCTCGTACTCGAACCGCTCGCCGACGCCCGTGCCCAGTGCCGTGATGAGGTTGCGGATCTCCTCGGACGTGAGGACCTTGTCCAGTCGGGCCTTCTCGACGTTCAGGATCTTGCCGCGCAGCGGCAGGATCGCCTGGGTGCGCCGGTCGCGCCCGGACTTGGCCGTGCCGCCAGCGGAGTCGCCCTCGACGATGTAGAGCTCGCAGTTCCTGGGGTCGCGGTCCGAGCAGTCGGCCAGCTTGCCTGGAAGCGTCGAGCTCTCCAGCAGCGACTTGCGCTGCACGAGGTCGCGGGCCTTGCGGGCCGCCTCGCGAGCCCGCGCGGCGGTCAGCGACTTCTCGATGATGCGCCGCCCCTCGGCCGGATTCTCGTCCAGGTACTGGGCGAGCCCGTCCGCGAGCACGGCGGACACCTGGCCCTGCACCTCGGGGTTGCCCAGCTTGGTCTTCGTCTGGCCCTCGAACTGCGGCTCCAGCAGCTTGACGCTGATGACCGCCGTGAGGCCCTCGCGGACGTCGTCACCGGTGAGGTTGGGGTCGGACTCCTTGAGCAGGCCCGCCTTACGGGCGTACCGGTTGAGCGCGTTGGTGAGCGCGGCCCTGAAGCCGGTCAGGTGGCTGCCGCCCTCCGACGTGTGGACGTAGTTGGCGAACGGCAGGACGTTCTCGACGAAGGTCGAGTTGTACTGGAGCGCGATCTCGATCTGGGTCGAGTCGACCTCCCGGTCGATGTAGAACGGCACCTGGTTGATCAGGCCCTTGCCCCGGTTCAGGTGCTTGACGAACGAGAGGATGCCCCCCTCGAAGTAGTAGGTGTACGAGAACCCGGCCTCCTCGTCGTCCATCACCAGCGCGAGGCGCTTGTTCAGAAACGCCCACTCACGCAGGCGGTGCTGGATGAGGTCGCGATCGAACCGGTACTCGGCAAAGACGTTGGGGTCCGGCCAGAAGCGCACGACGGTACCGCGCTCCCGGCTCTTGCCGATGACGGCCAGCGGCGCCTTGGGGAGGCCGCGCTCGTACTCCTGGAAGTGCTCCTTGCCGTCGCGATGGACCCAGACCTGGAGCTTCTCGGACAGCGCGTTGACGACCGACGACCCGACGCCGTGCAGGCCTCCCGACACCTTGTACCCGCCACCGCCGAACTTGCCGCCCGCGTGCAGGACCGTGAACACGACCTCAACGCCGGACCGGCCCTCGGTGGGGTGGATGCCCGTCGGGATGCCGCGGCCGTTGTCCGCCACCGACACACTGCCGTCCGCGTGCAGGGTGACGACGATGCGGTCGCACTCGCCCGCGAGCGCCTCATCGATCGAGTTGTTGATCAGCTCCCAGACCAGGTGGTGCAGGCCCCGGCTGTCGGTGGACCCGATGTACATGCCGGGACGGCGCTTGACCGGATCGAGACCCTCCAGGATCTGGATTTGCTCGACGTCGTACGCGACGTCAGCGCCGAGAGGACGGGGTCTGGCCGTGCGGCCAGCCGGCGGCAGCCCTGGCTTGGCTGGGATCACACGTTCCTCCCGAGATACGAAGACTCGTCAGCCCAAAGCATGAGCCGGTGCCCTCCCAGCGGGACGGGACTTGAGCGGCGACTACTGGGATGCTGGATGTGTCAATTCTACCGAATTCGGCATGAAGGGAAACGCGCGCACGCGCGCACGCGCGCGTTCACTCAACTCTTGTGTGCGTTCGACGAGTCGGGCTGCCAGCGAAGGACAGGGCTGCGCGCCGCGCCGACCTCGTCGAGCCGGCCGACCGGCAGGCTGCGGGGTTCGGCGTGCAGCTCGTCCGGGTCCCGCATCGCGGTCTCGACGATGTCCCGGAGCGCCGCGGCGAACGCGTCCAGCGTGGCCCTGCTCTCGGTCTCGGTCGGCTCGATCATCACGGCCTCCGGGACGATGAGCGGGAAGTAGATGGTCGGCGCGTAGAACCCGCGCTCCAGCAGGCCCTTCGCCACGTCGACGGCACGGACGCCGTACCGCCCGAGGTTGCGGGCCGACGCCACGAACTCGTGCATGCACGGGCCGTCGTGGGGCAGGTCCAGGACGCCCTCCAGCGTCCCGCGGAGGTAGTTCGCTGCCAGGATCGCGTCCTGCGATGCCTCCGTCAGACCGTCGCCGCCCATGGCCAGGATGTACGTGAACGCGCGGACGAGCATGCCGAAGTTGCCGTAGAAGCTGCGCACCCTGCCGACCGACAGGGGCCGGTCGTGGTCGAGGCGGAAGCTGCCGTTGCTTCGCTCGACGGTGGGTCGAGGCAGGAACGGGACCAGGTCCGCCTTGACGCCGACCGGGCCCGCGCCCGGCCCGCCGCCGCCGTGCGGCGTGGTGAACGTCTTGTGGAGGTTCAGGTGGACTGCGTCGAAGCCCATGTCGCCGGGCCGGCAGATGCCCATCAGCGCGTTGAGGTTGGCGCCGTCGTAGTAGAGCTTGGCCCCGGTGGCGTGCACCATCTCGGCCATCTCCAGGATCTGGCGCTCGAACAGGCCCAGGGTGTTGGGATTGGTCAGCATCAGGGCGGCCACGCGGTTCGACAGCTTGGCCTCCAGATCGGCAACGTCCACCCGGCCGTCGGGGCCCGACCGCACCTCGACGACGGTGAAGCCGCAGAGGGCCGCGCTCGCCGGGTTGGTGCCGTGCGCGGCATCCGGCACGATGATCTCGCTGCGATCCTCGCCCCGCGCCCGGTGGTACGCCTGGATCATCCGGAGGGCCGTCCACTCGCCGTGGGCGCCGGCGGCCGGCTGCAGGGTGAGCCGGTCGACGCCGACGACGGCGCACAGCGCGCGCTCGAGCAGCCACATCAGCTCCAGCGCGCCCTGGGTGGTCTCCTCGTCCTGGTACGGGTGGAGGCCGGCGAAGCCCGGGAGCCGGGCGGCCTCCTCGTTGAGGACCGGGTTGTACTTCATCGTGCAGCTGCCGAGCGGGTAGAACTGCTCGCTGATCGAGTAGTTCATGGAGGCGAGCCGGCTGTAGTGCCGCATGATCTCGGGCTCGCTGAGGCGGGGCAGTGCAGGCGGGCGGCGCCGGCGGTGTTCCTCGGGCAGCTGGGCCCGGGTCTCGACGCCGGCCGCCGGCAGACGCGGACCGCGCAGGGAGGGCCGGCTTTTCTCGAAGCTCAGCGGCTCGGTCACGGCGCGCTCGCCCGCAGTTCGTCGACGAGGAGGTCGATGGCGGCCGGGTCGTTGACCTCGGTGCAGCAGAAGGTCACCACGTCGGCGAGGTCAGGCCGGTCCGGAAACCAGCGGCCGATGGGGAGGCCGCCGAGGACGCCGGCGTCGCGCAGGCGCTTCAGGCGATGTTCCACGTGGAACATTCGGACGGGGAACTCGTTCACGAACTCCCGGTCGGGGAACGCGAGCTCGACCCCCGGAGTCTCGGCCAGCCGCTCGGCCAGCGCGTGCGCCCGCCGGTAGCTGACCTCCTCGACCTCGCGGAGCCCGTCGGGGCCCATGTACGTCAGGTAGACGCTCGCCGCGAGCGCGCAGAGCGAGTGGTTGGTGCAGATGTTGGAGGTCGCCTTCGCGCGGCGGATGTGCTGCTCCCTCGCGGTCAGGGTGAGGGTATATCCGCGCCGGCCCAGGTCGTCGTGGCCCTCGCCGACGAGGCGACCGGGCAGGCGCCGCATCAGCTCACGGCGGCACGCGATGAACCCGACGTGAGGACCGCCGTAGCTCGGCGGCAGGCCGAGCTGCTGGCCCTCGCCGACCGCGATGTCGGCACCGTACTCCCCGGGTGGGTTGAGCATCCCGAGGCTGATCGGGTCCACGCACGCGACGCTCAGCGCGCCGTGGTCGTGCGCCAGCCGCGTCAGTCCGGCCGCGTCCTCCAGAAGTCCGAGGAAGTTCGGCTGCTGGAAGAGGACGGCGGCCGTGCGGTCGCCGACCTGGTCCAGGCCGGTCCGGAGCTCGAAGCCGCGGCCCTCGCGGTAGCAGTTGAGCACCTCGATGTACTCGGGATGCAGGGTGCCCGCGAGGACGACCTCGTGCCGGTCGGTCTGCACGACCGCCATCATCGCGGCCTCGGCGAGGGCCGTGGCCCCGTCGTACAGCGACGCGTTCGCGACGTCCATCGCGGTCAGCTCGGCGATGAGCGTCTGGAACTCGAAGATCGCCTGGAGCGTGCCCTGGCTGGCCTCGGGCTGGTAGGGCGTGTAGGCGGTGTAGAACTCCGGCTTGGAGATCACCGCGGACACCGCGGCCGGGATGAACCGGCGGTACACGCCGCCGCCGGCGAACCACAGGCGGTCCGGGAAGACGTGGTTGCGCGAGGCCAGCTCGCGAACCCGCGCCATGGTCTCGAACTCCGAGAGACCCGGCTCGAGGTCCAGGCCGCGCAGCCGAAGCCCGGCCGGGACGTCGACCAGCAGGTCGTCCATCGAGCTCGCCCCGAGGGCGTCCAGCATCTCCCGCCGGTCCGTCGCCGAGTGAACCAGGTAAGGCATCTCCGGTACGCCGCCTATACCGGCCCCCGAGGCGCCGCCGCCATCAGTGCGACTGCCCCTCGGAGAGCGCCTTGTAGCCCGCCTCGTCCAGCAGGCCCTGGCCGAGGTCGCCGTTCAGCTGCACCTTGATGAGCCAACCGCCCCCGTACGGGTCCTCGTTCACCTGCTCGGGATTGGTGTTCAGGCTCTCGTTGACCTCGAGGACCGTCCCGGCCACCGGCGAGTAGAGATCGGACGCGGCCTTCACGGATTCGACCACGCCGAACGTATCGCCCGCCTCCAGGAGCTTGCCGACCCGCGGGAGCTCCAGGAACACGACGTCGCCGAGCTGCGCCTGAGCAAAGTCGGTGATGCCGATCGTGGCGACGCTGTCTTCCACGGCCACCCACTCGTGCGTCTCGGTGTAGTAGCGCTCCGCCACGCGTTCCCCTCCTTAGCCCTGGGTCACCGCGGTGCGCCGCGCCGACCCTCGATAGAACGGCAGCGACACGACCTCGGCCGCCGCGTCCCCGCTCCGGGTCGCGACCTCGACCTGGCTCCCGGCAGGCGCCGCCGCGGCCTCGACGGAGGCCATGGCGATTCCACGCCCGAGCCAGAACGAGTAGGTGCCGCTGGTCACCTCGCCGATCACGCGGCCGTCCAGGCGCACGGCGGCGCCGTGGCGGGGGATGCCGCGGTCCGCGCAGCCCAGGCCCACCAGCTCCCGGCGCGGCCCCTCCTCCTTGATGCTCGCCAGCGCGTCGCGACCCACGAAGTCGCCTTTCGCCAGCTTGACGGTCCAGCCGAGGCCTGCCTCGTACGGGTTGGTCGTCTCGTCCATGTCGGTTCCGTACAGCCGGAGGCCGGCCTCGAGCCGGCAGACGTCCCTGGCGGCCAGGCCGCAGGGTCGGACGCCGGCGCCCATCAGCTCGTCCCAGAGGGCTCCAAACTGCGGCACGGGCACGAAGAGCTCGAAGCCGTCCTCGCCCGTATAGCCGGTGCGCGAGATCAGCGACCGCACTCCCGCCAGGCTGCCCTCCGCCATGCCGAAGTAGGGGACGCCGGAAAGGTCGACGTCCCGGACTGGCATCAGCCGGTGCGCCTCCGGGCCCTGCAGGGCGAGCAGGCCGAACTCGTCGCTCCGATCGACGATCTCGACCCCGGCCGGCGCCCTGTCCCGCAGCCACGACAGGTCCTTCTCGCGGTTCGCGGCGTTGACGACGACAAGCCAGCCCGCGGCCTCGCTCCGGTAAACGACCAGGTCGTCGACGATCCCGCCGTCCGGGCGGCACAGCAGGTTGTACTGCGCACGGTTCGGAGCCAGGCGGCCGACGTCGTTGGTCACGACGCCCTGTAAGAACTCCCCGGCCCCGGCGCCTCGAACCTCGTAGCGACCCATGTGGCTGACGTCGAAGACGCCGGCCGCCGTGCGGACCGCCTCCTGCTCTTCCCTGACGCTCCGGTACTGCTGGGGCATCTCCCAGCCCGCGAACTCGACCATGCGGGCGCCGGCGGCGACGTGGTGGGAGTGGAGTGGCGTCCGCCTAACTGCCATCCGGTCCGTTCTGTTCCTCGATGAACGTGTCCAGGTCGATGTCGTCCAGTTCCAGGTACTGCAGGATCTCTTCGTCGTGACGGCGGCGGGCATCGGCCACCATCTGGCCGATCTCCTCGGTCCGCTGAGTGGTCCACTCCAGCTTCGCCGCGAGCTCCAGGTTCGTCGGCGGGCGGCCCAGTTCCCGGCGGCCGGTGACCTCGGCCTCCACGTAGTCGTGTGCGGCCTGCAGCAGCATACGGCTGTCGTCGACGGCCTTCTGCTCGTCCCCGAGCGCCCGGTCCATGTGATCGGCGACCTGCTCGCGGACGAACGCCTCGAAGTCGCTGCGCCCGCTGGCCGGGAAGCTCTGGATCCCCTCCAGCAGGCCGATGGTGCCCTCCTGGAACAGGTCGCTCTGGCTGAGCCCTCGGTCGGCGCGCTCCCGCGCCGCACTGAGCACCCAGTCCAGATGCGCGTTCGTGAGCGACTCGCGGGCCTCCTGGTCGCCACGACCGGCGGCTTCGATCAACCGCTGATGCTCGGCCGCGTCCGGCCGGTTCTCGCGGCCGGCGGCAGCGGCGAGGTCCTCGACACGCCTTTCGTCGAGCCCCTCCTCGCCCGACTCTGGGTTGGGGCTGGGTCCCATCAGGGGGTTCATTCTAAGGACCCGGCGAAGGGGCCCGGACCGCTCCGTATACTGCCGCCATGATCAGCCGCCGCGGGACGCAGGGCGGCTTCCGAGCGGGACCTCGAATGTTCCACGTTTTACATCGGCACGGCTCGGTGCTCGCGGCGACTGCTCTGCGGAGACGAATAGGTGGACGCGCGAGCGGGAACGGTCGTCGCTCCGGCGGGCCGACGCTGACCGGGCTTGTCGTGACCGCCGTGCTCGTCGGCGGCGCCGCCGCGGCCATCGCTCCCTGGCAGTACGCCGCGGCCGCTTCGACTCGGACAGTCGAGGTGCTCCACCTCGAAGGCGAGGTCAACGCGGTCATGGCCGACTACGTGTCGACATCTCTGAAGCAGGCCGCGAAGGACGGCGTCGGGGCCGTCGTCATCGAGGTCAACACGCCCGGCGGCATCTCGACCGCGATGGACGACATCGAGACCTCCCTGCTGAACGCCCCGGTCCCGGTGGCCGTCTACGTTGCCCCATCCGGCGCGCGAGCCGCATCCGCCGGACTGTTCGTCTCGCAGGCCGCCGACGTCGTCGCGATGGCGCCCGGCACAAACATCGGCTCGGCGCATCCGGTCACCGGGAGCGGTGGCGACATCGGCGGCGACCTCGGGCAGAAGGTCCTGAACGACGCCGTCGCCCGGATTCGGAACCTGGCGACGGTTCACCACCGCAACGCGGACTGGTGTGAACGGGCGGTCCGCAACAGCGTCAACATCGGCGCCGACGAGGCGGTCCGAATCGGGGTGGCCGACCTCGAGCCGCGGAGCCTGACCGCGCTGCTCGCCGGCCTGGACGGCAGGCAGGCGGCCCGACCGTCGGGCACCGACTTCGTGTTCCAGACAGACGGCGCCACCATTGTCGACCGGCCGATGTCGACGTTCCAGCAGGTCCTCCAGGCACTGATCGACCCGAACGTCGCGTACATCCTGATGCTGGTCGCGATTTTCGGGCTGATCGCCGAGGTGACCAGTCCCGGCGCGATTCTGCCGGGCGTCGTGGGCGGCCTGTGCGCGATCCTGGCCCTGGTCGCCCTCAGCACGCTGCCCATCAACCTCGCGGGCGTCCTGCTCCTCGGCTTCGCCTTCCTGCTGTTCGTGGCGGACATCAAGGCCCAGACACACGGCGTTCTCACCGTCGGCGGCCTGCTCTCCCTCCTGCTCGGCTCTGCCTTCCTGGTCAACACCGGCGCCGTCGACCTGGGCATCGACTGGCGACTCATCCTGGTGGCCACGGCCGCCATCGCGGCCGGATTCACCTTCGTGATCAGGAACGCGGTCCGGGCGCGCAGCGGCTCGAGCGCCGCTCGAGCCACCGCGCTGGTCGGCTCGCTCGGCGAGGCGCGCACCGCGCTGCGACCCACGGGCGACGTGTTCGTCGCGGGCGCCGTCTGGCCCGCCATCACCACGTCCGGATCGATAGCATCCGGGCAGACGATTCGCGTGGTGGCGCAGGAAGCCGCCAGGCTGCGCGTCGAGCCTGTGGCAGTCTCCAGGGAGGCAGACGACATCGCTCCGGACCCGGCGTTGTAAAACGTGGAACATTCGAGCGGCTCCCTGATTCCCCCCGCACTCGCGGTGCTCGACCTGCTCTTCCTCCTACTGCCGCTGCCGCTGATCGTCATCGCCAACTGGCACGACGCACCGCCAACGGGCTCGAGCACCATGGCGCGCGGCGCGGCCTTCCTCGGGACCGCCGTCTGGATGCTGCTGGCCATGGTCGCGGCCGTGAGCGTCATCCTGGGCCTGTTCACCGTGGCGTTCTCGCCGCCACGCCCGGGCCTCGTCTTCTACGCGATCGTCATGCTGCTGACGGGAATCGCGGCGGCTGCGATCATCAGCGATTCCGTGCGGTCGGCCATCGCCCGGATCATCCCGATCGACCCCCGCAGCGCTGTGCACGCGACGGCCCTGGTGCTCACGATCGTCCTGGTCGGAAGCCAGCTTGCGAACCAGCTCGCCGTCGACGTCCTCAGCCAGCAGGCGAGCGCGGGGCCTGAGCTGAGCCCGCTCGACCTGGTCGCCCAGGAGCTCCCGTTCCTGCTCGCCGCCGTGCTCGGCGTCGGCCTTTTCATCCGGCGCGGTCCGGCGGCCACGATGCTTCGCCTCGGCCTGGTCAGGCCAACCGGCTGGCAGCTCATCCTGGGCCTGGGCGCGGCGTTCGTCTTCTTCGCCTTCGGCAACGGGATGGACGCGCTCAACCACGCCCTCAGTCCAGGCACGGCGCAGAAGGTGGAGGCCGCGAACCAGCATCTCTTCGGCCAGCTCAGCAACCCACTGGGCATAGCAACGATCGCCCTGTCGGCAGGGATCTGTGAGGAGGCGCTGTTCCGTGGAGCCATGCAGCCGCGCCTGAGCATCCTGTGGACCGCTATCGTCTTCACCACGGTGCACACGCAGTACGGGCTCTCGCTCGACGCGGTGGCCGTGCTCGTCCTCGCGATCGGCCTGGGTCTCATTCGCCGCGTGGCCAACACGACCACGAGCACGGTCTGCCATGTCGTGTACAACACTCTGGTGGGAGTGGTGGGAGTGGGAGTCAGCGGTGTGCTCCTCGGACCCGCGGTGATCGCCGGGGCGGTGCTGGTTGCTGCCAGTGCCGCCGCTTTCTTTACAGGCAGGCTAGGCAGCCTGAAGACCGCCCCATAGAATCGGGAGCCAGCCATGTCACGCCAAGTCGTCGAGTTCCCCCAGATCAGTGCCAACGTGCTGATCTCGACACCGCGGATCATCGCGGTGGCGAACCAGAAGGGCGGCGTTGGCAAGACGACCACGGTGATGAACCTGGGCGCGGCGCTGGCCGAGCGGGGCGCCCAGGTCCTGGTCATCGACCTGGACCCGCAGTCGAACAGCACCAGCGGCCTCGGGATCGACCCCTCGCGTGCGCGCCTGACCGTCTATCACCTGCTGTCGGGCGAGGCGAGCATCGATGAGGTCGCGACGGCCACCGCGGTGCCGGGACTGCACGTGGTCCCGTCCCAGGTCGCCCTCGCCGGCGCCGAGATCGAGCTCGTCAGCGAGAGCGACCGCGAGGCGCGCCTGCGCCGGGCGCTCTCCGCGCTGACCGGCGGCTTCGGCTACGTCTTGATCGACTGCCCGCCCTCGCTCGGGCTCCTCACCCTGAACGCGCTGGCAGCCGCGGACGAGGCACTCGTCCCGCTCCAGGCCGAGTACTTCGCCCTGGAGGGCCTCGCCCACCTGCTGTACACGCTGCAGCTGGTGCGCATGAACCTCAATCCCAAGCTCGACCTCGCCGGTATTCTCATCACGCAGTTCGACGCCCGGACGACCTTGTCGTGGGACGTCCTCAACGAGGTGCGCCGGGCCTATCCCGACAAGCTCTACCAGACGCTGATCCCGCGCAACGTGCGCGTCAGTGAAGCGTCCAGCCACGGACAGCCGGTCACCACCTACGATCCGACGTGCCGGGGCGCACAGGCGTTCCGGCAGCTGGCTGAGGAGGTCATGAACCAATGAGCCGACAACGCGGCCGCGCCCTCGGCCGGGGGCTCGAATCCCTGATCCCGATCGCGCCGGGTGTCGAGGGCCGCGACGCCGGCCTCCCCCAGTTCATCGACGTGGACCAGGTCAAGCCATCGCCGGAGCAGTTGCGCAAGCGCTTCCCTGCGGAGTCGCTTCGCGAGCTGGCCGACTCGATCCGCCAGCACGGCGTGCTCCAGCCCATCCTGGTCCGGCGGCTGCCCGACGGCTACGAGCTGATCGCCGGCGAGCGGCGCTGGCGGGCTGCACGGCTCGCCGGCATCCAGCGGATCCCGGCCATCATCCGCCACCAGGCCGACTCCGAGGACAGCCTGCTGCTCGGCCTGATCGAGAACCTGCAGCGGGAGGACCTCGACCCGATCGAGGAGGCGCGCGGCATCAAGCGACTCATCGAACAGTTCCACCTGACGCACGAGGATGCGGCGGCCAGGCTGGGCAAGCACCGCGTGGCGGTGACCCAGGCGCTCCGCCTGCTCAGCGGCTGCCCGGCGGTGCTCTCGGCGACCGCGGGCGGCGCGATCACGGCCGGCCACGCCCGGGCGCTCGTCGGCCTGCCCACTCCCGAGGCTCAGGAGCTGGGGCTCAAGGTCGTGCTGGGCCGGCACCTGTCGGTCCGGGACACCGAGCGGTGGGTCCACGACTACAAGCCCGCTCCCCCGGCGAGGAAGCCCGAGAAGATCGGGGGAGCGGTCGAAGACGCGACCGATCCATCCAGCGCCGCGATGGCCGACGTCGTCCGCAGGCTCCACGAGCGCTTCGGCGACACCGCTGCGATCAGCGGCACTCGCAGCAGGGGGCAGGTGACGCTCCGCTACGGCAGCGCTGCAGAGCTCGACGACCTGCTCGAGTGGCTGCTCGCCCCCCACTGATGGCCGAACGGGGAAGCGCCGGATTGTTCCACGTGGAACATCGACCCGGATGAAGGGGCCCGGTCCCGTGCGCCCGGCAGGAAGCGGTTCCGACCGGTATGGTGGTCAGGCTGTGGAAGCTACGAAGCAATCGTCGCAGGTGTCCAGGGGAAGAGGAATCCTCACCGAGGTTGCCGAGGTGCTCCTCCTGGCCCTCGGTCTGTACCTCGTCATCAACTTCGCCATCCAGACCGTCCACGTCATCGGCTCATCCATGTATCCGACGGTCACGGACAACGATTACCTCATCGCCACCAAGATCGACTACCGCCTGCACTCGCCCGCCCGTGGCGACATCATCATCATGCGCGACCCCTATGACAACAGTCGTGACTTCATCAAGCGGGTGATCGGCATCCCCGGCGACCACATCCTGATCCGGCAGGGCCAGGTCTACGTCAACGGCCACATGCTGCACGAGACCTATCTGAACAACGAGGTCTGGACCGAGAACGCCGACTGGCCGCTGGGTCAGACCACAGACCCCGAGGGGGTCTTGCTGAAATCCGACGAGTACTTCGTCATGGGCGACAACCGCAACCACTCGAGTGACTCGCGCGTCTTCGGGCCCGTGAGACGCGACCAGATCGAGGCACGGGCGTGGATCCGCGTCATCCCGGTGACCCGGCTCGGTCCCGTGGACTCGAACAAGCCGCAGATCACCAACACGATGCTGCAGGCAGGCGCCGCCTGACCGACCGACCGGCCTCTGACCACAACCCCCGAACCTATACTTCGCGCATCGGACCAGGCGCCCCGATCGGCAAGGGCCTGCTGCGCGACCTCGGAAAATTCCTCGTCCTCGCGCTCGGCCTG
Source organism: Terriglobales bacterium (assembly GCA_035638495.1). Lineage (GTDB taxonomy): Bacteria > Chloroflexota > Dormibacteria > Dormibacterales > Dormibacteraceae > CF-161. The sequence goes on along the minus strand of DASQZW010000331.1, from coordinate 12,709 downwards.
TATCTCCTCGCCACCACCACCGTCCAGACGGTTCGAGTGGTGGGCAGCTCGATGTATCCATCACTGCACGACGGGGACCTGGTGATCGCCTCCAGGGTCGACTACCGACTCCACGCGGTCGAGCGGGGCGACGTGGTGATCCTGAAGGATCCACAGGACCCGAGCCGAGACTTCATCAAGCGGGTCGTCGGCCTGCCGGGCGACCGGATCCAGATCCGCGATCACCGCGTCCTCGTGAACGGCGCCGAGCTGCGCGAACCCTACGTCCAGGTCCCCTGGATCGCAACCGGCGATTGGCCCGGTCCCGGCCCTCAGGACTCCGCCCTCGTGCCCGGCGGATCGTACTTCGTGCTGGGCGACAACCGTGACCATTCCAGCGACTCGCGCGCCTTCAGCTGGATCCGGCAGGACGCGATCGACGGCAAAGCGCTCGTACGCTTCTGGCCGGTTCAGCGCGTCCACGTGCTCGCCGTCCGACCACGCTGACACACCCAGCCCGACTGCGGGGACCGCGACGGGCGGCCGTCGTCAGGCGCCGACCGCGGTTCGGAACGGCGCGTCCGACGAGAAGGGACCGATGATCGCCACCTGCAGCGGCTGCGACAGCACGCGCCTGGCCACCCGCTGCACGTCCTCGACCGTCACCGCCTGGTACCGCGCGATGACCTCGTCCACGGTGCGGATCTTGTCCATCAGCAGCTCCTGCTGACAGAGCCAGCTGGCCAGCGAGTTCGTGCCCTCGAGCCCCAACCGCATCCGCCCCTTCGTGAACTCCCTGGCCTTGGTGAGCTCAACTTCCGGCACGGGCTGTTCAGCGATCGTCCGCAGCTCCAGCAGCACCGCGTCGACCGCCTCCTCTGCCTTGGTCGGGTCGACCCCGAGGTAGACGGCGAAGTAGCCCCCGTCGCTGTGCTTGGTCAAGTAGCTGTGGACGTCGTAGGCGAGGCCGCGCCGCTCGCGGATCTCGAGGAACAGCCGCGAGCTCATCCCCTCGCCCAGGATCGTGTTGAGCAGGTCCAGGGCGTACCGGTCGTCGTCCAGGTAGGAGACGGCGCGCGTGCCGAGGCAGATGTGCGCCTGCTCGGTGTCCTTGCGGTGCAGGAGCACCACCGGGCGCTGCAGCGGACCCGGCGCGGGCAGATAGCCGGTCCCGTTGCTGCTTCCCGGCAGGGCCAGCCTCGACGCCACCATCCGCTCCGCGTCGCGGGAGTCGAGTGCCCCGACCAGCCCGATGACCAGGTTGGGCAGCCGGTAGTGCCCCTCGATGTACTCGACCAGGTCGTCACGGGAGGTGGTGCTGACGGATTCGACGGTGCCGATGATGTCGCGGCCCAGCGGGTGCTCCGGCCACATGATCTGCTCGAACAGGCTGTGGACATAGTCCTGCGGCTGGTCGAGGTACATCTTCAGCTCTTCGAGGATCACCATCCGCTCGCGCTCGACGTCCTGTGCCGCCAGCTGGGAGTTCGTGACGATGTCGAAGAGCACGTCGGTGGCGAGCTCGACCCGGTCGGCCGGCACCCGAGTCCAGTAGACGGTGACCTCCTTGTCGGTCGATGCGTTCATCACGCCGCCCACACCCTCGATCGCCTCGGCGATGTCCTTGGCGCTCGGACGGCGCGGCGTGCCCTTGAAGAAGAGGTGCTCGACGAAGTGGGAGACACCGCCGATGCGGTCCTCCTCGAACCGGGAACCGACCGACAGCATCAGGACGACGCTGACCGATGCCCGATCGGGCAGCTCAGCCGTGAGGAGCCTGGCCCCTCCCGTGAGCTCGTGGCGGAAGTGCTTCGGGGCAAGGCCCATGCAGGGCCAGTATAGACACAGTCGGGCGGCGAGCCGGGCCCGGGAGTCGGAGGGAGAGAGGGGTCAGCCCTCGCGCAGACGGCCCAGCGCCGAGTAGAGGATCATCGCCGTGTAATCCGGCGGCATGCCGTCGGAGACCGCGTCGAGGGCCTCCTGCAGGTACCTGACGACCTGGCGGTCGCGCGTCAGCTCCGGGGCCTCGAGCGCATCACGGATGACCTCCGCGATCTCGCTCGGTGTCACCTCCTCGTCCCCCGCGCCGTCGGCGGCCGCGTTGGCCAGGCCGATGGCACGCCGAATCAGCTCGACGCCCGCGCTCGCCGTCAGTCCTCCCGCTGGTTGCGCCGCGGCCCGACGACGACCCGGCGGTCCGGCTCCTCGCCGATGCTCACGGTCGTGACGTCCGGGTCGCTCTCCAGCGCCAGGTGGATCGCGCGGCGCTCGAACGGCTGCATCGCGTCCAGGGTGATCGGGTCGCCGGTGACCTTCACCTGCCGCGCCGCCCGGTAGGCGATCTCACGCACCGTGTTCTCGCGCCGCTGCCGGTACCGCTCGACGTCCACGATGACCCGCTGGTCCGGCCCGATCTTGCGGCTGGCGAGCAGGTTCGTCATCGTCTGCAGCGCGCGCAGGGTCTCGCCGCGCCAGCCGATGAGCACACCCAGGTCGCGGCCGCTCACGTCGACCACGATCGCCTCCGGAGTGGCGCGAGACGTCACCGAGCAGCGGATGCCCATCCGGGCGAGCAGCTGCCCGACGATCTCCTTGGCCGCGTCCGCGTCGGCCGCCCCCGCCGGCCTGGCGCTGTCCGCCGGCGCGCCGCCCGCGGCGGCCGCCTGCTCGATCACCGTGACCTCCACGCGGGTCTCGTCGGTGCTCTCGCTCAGGATTTTTACGTCGACGTTTCGCCGGCTCTCGCCCAACTGGATCAGGGCGGCATCCACCGCCTCGTCGAGCGTCCGGCCTCGGCCTTCGGCAGATCTCATGTTCCTTCCTGGCCCTCCTCGTCGCTCCTCGCCGGCAGGCTCACGGTCGGGAGAGCGGACGCGGCGGCAGGCAATATGACCGCCGGCGGACGCAAGTCTCCTACACACACGCGGGCTCGGCCCGCGCTCGCCGCGACGCTGAACACTAGCCTCAATGCTTCAGATCTCGATCACCCACGCAGCCCCAGCGCCGACTCAAGGTACCGGGTCGTAGCCGCCCTTCGCGAAGGGATGGCAGCGGCCGATACGCTTGATCCCCATCCAGGATCCGCGGACCCACCCGTACCTCTCGACCGCCTGGTAAGTGTACTGGGAGCAAGTAGGGAAATACCGACAGCCCCCTCCCAGCGCGGAGAGCGCGGGCGACAGGACCACCTGGTACGCCCGGATCAGCCACATGACCAGCCGGGTCACGCGTCAGCCTCCGCCAGCCGGCTGCGCACGCGCGCTGCCTCGTCGGACAGCGCCTGCAGCGGCAGGTCGACCGCCGCCGGCCGGCCGATCAGGACCACGTCGTAGCCCGCATCCACCGGCGACCCCGGAGCGCCCGCTCCCAGGAGACTTGCCCGGGCCGCCTCGCGGAGCCGGCGGCGCAGCCGGTTCCGCACGACCGCCCCGCGCAGGCGCCGGCTCACGGTGACGCCCACCCGCCAGCTTCCACTGGCGCTTGGCGTCGCAAACGCGACGATGGCGCGGCCCGCGAAGACGCGCTGCGCCCGCATGACGCGCTCGAAGTCCTGTCGTCGCCGGAGCCGGAAGCGGCGCTTCACGACCCGTTCCTCGATCCGCTGCCAGGGGCGCCGCCGGCGACCGGGTCGAGAGATCCGGTGTCCAGGTGCCGCGGATCCGGTGGCGCCGCCGAGGAGCGCAGCGGGCGCATTCGACATGCATGAGCGAGCATCGCAAGCGGCAACCCCGGAGCTGGGTATCGTGCCGGGTACCCTCTGGCTGGCGGACCCAACGAACCGGCCCGGTTTTCGGCCGCGGCCCCTACCGGGGTGTGAGCTGGCTGCGGCCCTTCCGGCGGCGGTGCTGAATGATCCGCCGGCCTCCGGGCGAGTCCATGCGGTGGAGGAATCCGTGGACGCGCCGGCGGTACCGCTTCTTGGGCTGATACGTGCGCTTGATGGCTGATGACCTCTAGTGAGCAGAACATCCAATGGGTGAGATGCTTCGGCCCCCACCCGAACGGGCCCGATGGAATCCGCCGAGTATAGCGCAAGCCCTGATTGACTCCGACCCACCGATGGTCGCCTGGCCGCAGAAGGTGCGTTGCGGCGTCCCCCACCCTCTGCTACGCTTGCCTGCCAAAGCGGACGACGAGCACCCAGTCGCAGCATACATACAGCCTCCGCGCGCGCGTGCGCGGGCCTTCTCAGCTCCACCCAGCTGGCCTCCAGTTGGCGCTGCGATCCCCGTTTCCCGTACATCGCGGAGACGGCGAAGAGTGCGGCTCCCGATCAGGAACGCTCTTCGTCATGTTTTCCACATAGTGTCAACAGGAGAGCCAGCGCTTGCGGTCCAGGCCGGAAACCTGCGCCGCGGCCCCCGCTGCCGTCCGGCGGGTGAGTGGGGGCTGCGGTTCCCGAGGGAGCAGGGGACGGGTCTACAGCAGGTTATCCACAGCCTTTCCAGACCTTCGGCCGCGAAGCTCCCAGGCTGACCACCGTCTTTCCACGGGTTTTCCACAGAGCCCGGTTCTCGCCGGCACGCCTTCGGTGTCGGCCCGCGCGGTGCCTGGCGGCGGCCAGGCGGGCCGCGCAGGGGGGCGGGAACCAACCTCGATCGCTATTTGTCCACAGGCGCGAGGGCCGCACCCCAGGACCGAGGAGTAGACGCGAAGTGAGACCTGACCAGATCTGGATCGCCGTCCAGGACGAGCTCCGCTTCCAGCTGGCGAAGCCGAGCTACGAGACCTGGCTGAAGAACACCTCCCTGCTCTCGGCGGAAGGAGGCATCTTCCGCATCGGCGTTCCCAGCAAACTGGCCAAGGACTGGCTCGAGGACCGTTTCGCCGGCCTGATCCAGGAGACGCTGCAGGCGGTGACCGGCACCGAGGTCGAGGTCGACTTCGTCGTCTCGGCGACCGAGCACCGGCCGGGCGGCGACGGCGAGGAGGTGCTCCTGACCGTGGACGAGGCCGAGGAGCCGGCACCGACGGTGGTCCCGAGCGAGCTGAACGAGAAGTTCAAGTTCAGCAGCTTCGTCGTCGGCAACAATTCGCGCTTCGCGCACGCCGCCGCCAAGGCCGTCGCGGACGCGCCCGGTGAGACGTACAACCCCCTCTTCTTATACGGAGGAGTGGGGCTGGGCAAGACGCACCTGATGCACGCCATCGGCCACGAGGTCCGCCGGCGGTTCCCTGCGAAGCGCGTACTGTACCAACCGTCCGAGCAGTTCATGAACGAGGTCATCGCCTCGATCCAGAACGCGCGGCAGAGCGAGCTCCGGATGAAGTACCGGACGGTGGACGTGCTGCTCATCGACGACATCCAGTTTCTGGCCGGCAAGGACCGGACCAAGGAAGAGTTCTTCCACACGTTCAACGCGCTGCACGAGATCAACAAGCAGATCGTCATCTCCTCGGACCGACCGCCCAAGGAGATCCCGACGCTGGAGGACCGCCTGCGGTCCCGGTTCGAGCAGGGACTCCTGGCCGACATCCAGCCGCCGGACTTCGAAACCCGCCTCGCCATCCTCAAGTCGAAGCTCGGCAGCCGCAACGGAACGGTCAGCGAGGAGGTGCTGAGCTTCATCGCCCACAAGGTCCAGAAGAACATCCGTGAGCTGGAGGGCGCCCTCACGCGCATCCTGGCCTTCTCGGCGATCCACCAGCGCCAGATCGGCGAGGCCGACGCCGCGGACCTGCTGACCGACATCATCCCGGCGGGCACGCGCCGGCCGCTCACCATCGGCCGCATCCAGGAGACGGTCGCGGACTACTACCAGATCTCCCTGGACGACATGAAGAGCAAGCGCCGCGACAAGCACATCGTCTTTCCGCGGCAGGTGGCGATGTTCCTGGTCAGGGAGGAGACCCCGTCCTCCCTGCCCGCGATCGGCCAGGCCTTCGGCGGCCGCGACCACACGACGGCGCTGCACTCCATCGAGAAGATCGTGAACGAGCTGAAGGAGGACGAGCGCCTCCGCTACGAGGTCCAGGCCATCCGCGAGCGACTCTACGTGGACCAGTGAGGCGCAATATGAAAGTCACGATTTATCCCCACCGCCCTGTGGAGTACCTGGAGATCACCTGGGGACTCCGCGAAGAGGTGCGACTTGTCAACAGCGTGGTCCTGGCCGGGTGGGGGTTACCCAGGAGTTTCCCCGTGCTTTTCCCCCGCGTCGCCGAAGCAGAGCCAAGTTCGGTTTCCACAATGTCCACAGGCCCTACTGTTACGGCTACGGATTCAGTGTTCAGGAACAGCAGTGATTCAGTGTGGACAAGGAGCCAGATTTGAGACTCACCTGCCAGCCCAGCACCCTCGGTCACGCGCTCCAGACCGTGTCCCGTGCGATCTCGACCAGGACCACCCTGCCGATCCTGAACAACATCCTCCTGGAGACCACCGCCGAGGGGCTGTCGCTCACCGCGACCAACCTGGAGATCGGGATCCGGAAGGTCGTCCCGGCCGAGGTCGCGGAGGAGGGCAGCACGACCGCGCCCGCCCGGCTCCTGACGGACTTCGTCGGCAGCCTCCCCGACGAGAGCCTGGAGATGGCCCTGGACGCCGGCACCCAGACGCTGGGCGTGCGGTGCGGCCGCTTCGACACGCACATCAAGTGCATCGAGGCCGACGAGTTCCCACCCGGGCCGCGGCCCGAGGAGGGCGACCGGCTCACGATCCCGCTCGACGGCCTGCTCCGCGCGGTCGAGCAGACTCAGATGGCCGCGTCCACGGACGAGGCGCGGCCGGTCCTCACCGGCGAGCTCGTCCACATCGACGGCCCGCGCCTGGTGCTGGTCGCGACCGACGGTCACCGGCTCGCCGAGCGGCGGCTCGGCGCCTCCGCGGCCGACGAGCTCGAGGCCCGCCTGATCGTGCCGGCGCGGGCGCTGGCCGAGCTGCCCCGGGCGTTCCGCGGCGAGTCCGGCGACGTCGAGGTGCTGGTCTCGAAGGCCCGCAACCAGGTGTTCTTCCGGGCCGGCAGCTCGGAGGTCACCTCCCGGCTGATCGACGGCCAGTATCCAAACTATTCACAAGTAATCCCCAGCAAGAGCTCGACGACCATCCGCATCCCGACCGCCGAGCTGATGCAGACGGTCCGCGCCGTCTCGCTGTTCGCGCGGGACAGCGCGAACGTGATCCGCATTCGCGCCCAGAGCGGCTCGCTCGTGCTGACCGCCACGACGAACGAGGTGGGCGACAGCCGGGCCGAGCTCGACGCCGAGGTCGACGGGGCCGAGATCCAGATCGCGTTCAACGCGCGGTACGTGCTGGACGCGCTGGGGGTGGTCGAGTGCGACAGCGTCGAGCTGAAGTTCGACGGGCCGCTGAGCCCGGGGCTGATCAAGGTGCCGGGCAGCGAGGACTACCTGTACGTGATCATGCCGGTCAGGGTGGCGATGTAGGGCCGGTGGGTGCGACAATGAGGCAAATCAGCGACGTGCCAGCAGACCAACTCAACGATCCAGAATGCATCGCACAGAACGAGTTCGCCGCCGCACAGCGCACCGCCGGACGCGGAATGGGGGAGCCCGCCCCCGCTTGCGTCTGACGTCGCTGCAGCTCCGCAACTACCGGAACTACCAGCGCCTGGACCTGGAGCCCGGCTCTCGCCTGAACGTGTTCCTCGGCGCCAACGGCGAGGGCAAGACGAACCTGCTGGAGTCGGTCGCCCTCCTGGCGCTCTCGAGCTCGCCGAGGGCGCGCCGGGACTCCGAGCTGGTCGGCCCGCTGGCGCCGGAGGCGAGGATCGGCGCCGTGGTCGAGAGCGGCGCCCGCCGGGCCGAGATCGGCATCTCGATCCGGGTCGAGGGCGAGCGGGCGCGCCGGCGGATCGAGGTGGACGGCCAGGCGCGGCGCGCGGTCGACCTGCCGGGCCTGTTCCGGGTGACGCTGTTCTGGCCGGACGACCTGAACCTGATCAAGTCGGGACCGGAGCACCGGCGCCGCCTGCTCAACGAGATGCTGGTCCAGGTCAGGCCGGGCTACGCCAGGGCGCTGAGCCGGTACGCCCGGGTGCTCGAGCAGCGAAACAGCCTCCTCAAGCAGGTCGCCGTCGGGGAGCAGCCGCCGTCCGCCCTCGACGTGTGGGACCTGGAGCTCGGGCGGCTCGGGGCCGAGCTGGTCGACGCGCGGCGGCGCGCGGTCGCCGACCTGGCCGTCAGCGCGGCCGCAGGTCACGCGGCGATCTCGGGAGGCGAGGTGCTGGAGCTGCGATACGCGGGCCCGCCCGACGACCTGCCGGCGGCGATCCAGCGCGCGCGGGCGGAAGACCTGCGGCGCGGCACGACCAGCGTCGGCCCCCACCGCGACGACGTCCTGGTCCAGCTCGACGGGCGCGACGCCCGTGCCTTCGCCTCGCAGGGCCAGCAGCGAACGGCCGTCGTGAGCATCAAGCTGGCCGAGGCCGAGGTGGTCGCCGAGATGACCGGCGAGCGACCGGTGCTGCTGCTGGACGACGTGCTCTCGGAGCTGGACGCCGGGCGTCGGAGGTCCCTGCTGGAGCAGCTCGGCGAACCCGGCCAGGTGATCATCACGTCGGTCGAGGCGGACCCGTTCCCGGAAGCGGTGATCGGGCGTTCCGTCGTGCGCTGCATCGAGCGCGGGACGGTGAAAACCTGTGGATAGACTGGGCAAAGTTCTTCCGCGCGTGCTCGCCAGGCAGCCGCGCGCCGCACTCGTCGCCGAGTACCGGCTCCGGCAGGCCTTCCGCGAGGTGCTCGGCGAAGCCCTGGCGACCGCCTGCGAGACCATCGAGGTCCGCGGCTCGACCGTCTCGGTCTCGACGGGCAACCCGGCGCTCGCCCACCAGCTGCGGCTCGACGCCGAGGAGCTGATGCGGCGGCTGAACGCGCAGGCGAGGCTGACGCGGCCGGTGCTCGCCATCAGGGTGCGGGTCGGCCGCCCGGCGCGGCCCAGGGGCGGATGAGCGCGGTGGTCGCCGGCGGGCTGAGCCAGGAGCAGCGCGCCGCCACCGCGGTGCTGGATGGCCCGGTACGCGTGGTGGCCGGCGCCGGCACGGGCAAGACCGCGGTGATCGCGGCCCGGTTCCGGCTCCTGCTCGAGGCAGGGGTCGACCCGGGGTCGGTCCTCGTCATGACGTTCACGGAGCGCGCGGCAGGGCAGATGCGGGAGCGCATCCTGGCCGACTCAGGCATCGCGGAGGCACCGCACGTCGGCACGTTCCACTCGCTGGCCATGCGCTGGCTGCGGGACGAGGGCCGGCGGGTCGGCGTCCACCCGGCGTTCCGGATCCTGGCGGGGCCCGATCGCTGGATCCAGATGCGGGAGCTGCTCTGGGAGCTTGGTGACCCCGCCCTCGTCGGCGCGGAGCGGCCCGACGACCTGGTCGGACCCCTGCTGAAGCTGCTGGAGCGGACCAAGCAGGAGCTCGTGCCGCTGCCCAGGCTGCACGCGTGGCTTGACCACGTCGAGGACGGCGAGCGGCGGGCGGTCCTCCGGGCAGCGGTCGGACTGTTCCACGCGTACGCGGGCCGCTGCCGGCGCGACGGCCTGCTCGACTTCGACGACCTGCTCGTCCGGACCGTGCGGCTGCTCCAGGACCACGACGAGGTCCGCGACCGGTTCCGGGCCCGGTTCCCGTACGTCCTGGTGGACGAGTACCAGGACACGAACCTCGCGCAGGAGCGCATCGTCGAGCTCGTCGCCGGGCCCGGCGGGAACGTTTGCGTGGTCGGGGACGACGACCAGAGCATCTACCGCTTCCGCGGCGCGTCCCGGGCCAGCATGGACCGGTTCCTGGCGTGCTTCCCCTCCGCCGCCACGCTGACCCTCGGCCGCAACCGCCGCAGCACGCGGCGCATCGTCACCGCGGCGCGCCGTCTGATCGAGCGCAACCCGGAGCGATTGGACAAGCCGCTCGCCGCCGACCCCGAGCGTGAGGAGGGCACGCCGGTCGAGGTCTGGCGCGCGGCCACCGCCGAGCAGGAGGCGATGGCGATCGCCGCCGAGGCCGCGCGCGTCCACGCCGCGGGCATGCCCCTGCACGACATGGCCGTCCTGGCGAGGACGCACGCCATCGCGCGGCCGGTCGCGGCCGCGCTGGCCGCCGCCGGCGTGCCGTACCAGCACTGGGCCGGGCAGGGGCTCTTCCGGCGGCCGGAGATCCGGGATCTCATCGCCTACCTCCGCCTGCTGCACGACCCCTCGGACCTGCTGGCGCTGGCGCGGCTGCTGGTTCGTCCCCCGCTCGGCCTGGACCTGGCCGAGGCACTGCAGCGGATCCGCGCCGACGACGCCGCGCACGCGCCGCTGCGCGCCCTGCGCGAGTGGACGCCGACCGCCGAGTGGGCGGCGCTGCTGACGGAGCTCGCGGCCCTCAAGGCGACGCTCGGCGTGGACGAGCTCCTCTTCGAGCTCATGAATCGGACCCGGTACCTTGACGTACTGCTGCCCCGGCTCCCGGACGGGCTCGAGGGACGGCGCGTCGCGGCCAACGTCAGCCGGTTCGCGGAGCTGGTGTCCGAGTACTGCGAACGCCGGCGCGACCACTCCCTGAGCCTCTTCGTCGAGCACGTGGACCTGGTGCTGCGCTCCGGCCTGGACGAGGACGTGGCAGCGGTGGACGACGTCGAGGACGCCGTCCAGCTGATGACGATCCACCAGGCGAAGGGACTGGAGTTCGACCTCGTCTTCCTCCCGGCGCTGGTCGAGGGCCGGCTGCCCCAGCCGCGCCGGCAGGACGGCGTGTCGACGATCGGGGGCCTGGAACTGCCTCCGGCGCTGCTCGATCCAGGCGTCCGGGGTCGGGAGGACCAGCTGGCGGAGGAGCGCCGGCTCTGCTACGTCGCGATGACGCGTGCCCGCGGCCGGCTCGTGCTGTCTCGGGCCGAGCGCTACGAGGGAGGCCGGGCGTGGCGGCCGTCGCGGTTCCTGGACGAGCTCGGTGACCACGTGGTCGAACGGGACCTGCGGTCCGAGCTCGTCGAATCGTCCCCCCCTCCGGCCCGTGACCGGGCTACCTCCCCCGCGAGGGGGGAGGGATCTCTGGTCCTCTCCTTCAGCGGGATCAGCGCCTACCGGGAGTGTCCGCGGCAGCACTGGTACCGGTTTCGGCTGCGGCTGCCCGCGATGCCCACCGTCGAGGCGCAGTTCGGCACCATCGTGCACCTGGCCCTGATGCGGGCCGGCCGCATCCGCCGCGAGGGCCGGTCGCTGACGGAGGAGCTGCTCCACGACCTGCACCAGGAGGCGTGGGAGACCGTGGGCCTGGTGGAGCCCCGCCGCCGGCCGGCGCTCGAGGCCCTGGGGTGGCGCCTCCTGCGTGGGCTCCTCGACGCCGGCGGACTGGAGCCGATTCCTGCCCTCGTGGAGCAGCCGTTCGCGGTAGAGCTCGACGGCTGGACGCTGCGCGGCGTGATCGACCGCGTGGACGAGCCCACCGCCGCGGGCGGCGCCAGGCGCATCGTGGACTACAAGACGGGCAGTCCGATCCCTGCCAGCCGGCTGCGACGCGACCTGCAGCTGGCTCTGTACGCCCTGGGGGCCCGAGACGCGCTCGGCATGGAGCCGGTCGAGCTGGAGATCGTCTACCTCCGGGACGGCGGCCGGGTCGTGGTGCCTGCCGGCGAGGGCCTGCTGGACGAGGCGCGCCGGATCGGCGGCGAGGTCGCGGCCGCGGTGCGCGACGGGCGCTTCGAGGCACGACCCGAGCGCCGCCGCTGCGCGATGTGCGCCTACCGGCTGGCGTGCGAGGCCGCCCTGTAGTCGGCCGCGAGCTCCAGGCAGGCGGTCGCGACGTCGATGGCGGCGCCGGGCCTGGTCAACGCCGTGGCGCGGGCGCGCATCTGCCGGCACGCGTCCGGGTCGCCGCCGAGCAGGTCCGAGACCGCGGAGAGCAGTCGGGCGGGCCGCGGTGCATAGCGGCCGACGCCCGACTCGACCACGAACCGGACATTGCTGCGCTCCTGGCCGGGCAGGTAGCTGGTGAGCACGAGCGGCACACCGGTCGCGATCGCTTCGGCGATGGCTCCCGGGCCGGCCTTGCCAACGGCGACGTCGGAGGCCCGGAGCAGGTCCGGCATGTCGTCCACGAAGCCCAGCACGAGGGTGGGCGTCTCGAAGCGCAGCCCGAGCAGGCGCTGCCGGAGGCGCTCGTTGCGCCCGCACACGACGATCACCTGCCAGGGCTGCTCCTGCGCCGACAGGGCGCACACCTGATCGAACAGACCGCCGGAGCCCTCGCCGCCACCCGCGACCAGGACGGTCGGACGAGCCTCCTCGAGCCCGAGGCGGCGCCGGATGAGTGCCGGCTCGCCGGGTGCCGGCGGCCGGAACCGGAGGTCCACCGGCATGCCGAGCAGGCGGACGCGGTCAGCGGGGACCCAGCGCCGTGCTGCGCGCTCGGCAGCCTCGGTCGGCACCACGACGAGGTCGGCGGCGCGGCACGCCCAGCCCCGGTGGACGTCCACCAGGTCCGTCACGACCGTCATGAGCGCCCGCCGGTGGCCCTCTCGGCGCAGCAGTGCCGCGGTGACGTGGTTGAGCAGCGGGTGCACCGACAGCACCACGTCCGGGTCGGCGGCAGCGATCGCCCGGGCGATTACGGGCATGAGCTGGGTCCGCAGCGCGGTGCGGATGGTCGCGAACGAGGGAGCGGTGTTGGAGGCGTGGAAGATCGCTCCCCAGGTGGTCGGCGAGCGCGTGATGATCGTCGGGTACAGCGAGGCGACACGCCTGGCCACCGCGCGCCCCTGGCCGATGAGCGGGTCGCACCACGAGATGCGGAGA
>DASQZW010000330.1:0-12215 GCA_035638495.1 Terriglobales bacterium | reverse complement strand
CAGGTTGCCGGGCGCCGACAGGTCCGCGGGGGCGGGCCGGAAGCCGCCGAAGGCGCTCTCCTCGGCCATGCGCTGGACCGCCGGGTCGGGCGACCAGATCGCGACGCGCTTGCCGAGGCGGGTCGAGTACTGCCTCAGGAGCTGGAAGTTGAACCGGCTCTGGCCGAACCGGGCCCGCGAGGGCAGCACCAGCTGCACCTCGTCGGACGTGCTGCGCCGGATCCGCTCGATGATCGCGGGAACATCGTCCTCCGGCTCGACGTGAATCGGTTCAGCTGCCACGACTCAGGGCCCGTCAGACCTTCATGGCCTTGAGCACCCCGCGCATGACCCCGTTCACGGTGTCCCGCTCCTCGGTCTCGACGCGCAGCGCGTGATTGGCCAGGGCCATCGGGCCGACGTCCTGCGCCGACAGCAGCTGGCCGGTCGTGTCCATCAGTCCGTGCGCATCCCCCGGCATCAGGAGACGCGCTTGCGGTTGTCGTTCGAAGGGAAGGCCCTCCGCCCAGATGTTCCGGCGGAGCTCGCCCATGAGCTCCGGCAGCAGGCATCCCCCGCCGCAGACGTAGATATTAGAGGGAAGGACCTCTCCTCTGGCGAGCTCTCTGAGGCAGAGCGCCAGACCCTGGAGCAGGACCTCGACGTCGCCGAGCAGGAGCTGGCTGAGCGCGTACTCCTGGTCCGCCGGGAGCAGCCCCTCCGCGTGGCGGAGCTTGCGGGCCTCCGCCTCGTGGTAGCTGAGCCCCATCTCGCCGGCCACCCGCCGGGTGAACGCGTGACCGCCCAGGCCGAACATCCGAGTCCCCTCGACGCCGCCGCCGCGGAGCAGCGCGACGTCCGTCGTCCCGCCGCCGATGTCGATGAAGATCCCGCCCAGCTCCCACGCCTCGTCGCCGGCGCAGGCCCTGGCCAGCGCGTAGGGCTGGGAGACGGTGCCGGCGATCTCGAGGTCCAGCTCGCGGGCGACGTTCTCCAGCGCCGAGACCTGCGAGGCCGGGGCGAACGTGTTGAAGACCGTGATCTCGAGGTTCCGGCCCTGGAAGCCGATCGGGTTGGTGACCGGGTAGCCGTCGATGCGGACCTGGGTGATCGCCGAGTGGACCAGGCGCACCTCGCCCACCTCGCCGAACGACCGCTCCAGCTCGAGCAGGTGCTGCGCCTCCCGCAGGGCCCGCTTCTCGACGAGCTGCAGCATGTTGCGCAGCTCGGCCTCGCGGACCCGTTCGGCCGGCCGCTCGCGCGGGTAGGCGATGGAGGACGAGAAGCCCTTGACCATCTCGCCCGCGATCCCGAGGATCACCTGGCCGGGGACGGTGCCGGCCATGTCCTCGGCCGCCTCCAGGGCGCGGTTGCAGCCGTCGATGACGAGGTCGACGTCGCCGATCGCGCCGCCGTTCATCGCGTCGGGGTGCTGGGGTTCCCTGCTGACGCCGAGCACGACGCCGTTGGGCGCCTCGCGGCGAACGACCAGGACCTTGACCAGGTCGGTGCCGATGTCGAGCGCCGTGAAGTGGCGGTAGTAGTCGTCCCGGCTCTTGAGGAACCTGAATTGGCTCACTGCAACGAGGCCTCTACCTCGTTGAACGCGTCTGCCACCGGTTTGGTAAGCCTGCCCTGGGCGAGCTCGGGCCGGCTGCCCCCGCCGCGGCCGAGCAGGGCCGCCAGCGAGCTGGCGGGATGAGCCCCCGTCAGGTCGCGCGAGACCTTGACCACGAAGTTCGACTGGTCGTCGGCCACCACCACGACCCCGGTGCCGCCGAGCGCCTCCAGGTAGCGGTCGGCCCAGCCCAGCAGGTCCTTGCGGTCGCCCGCCGGCACCTCCTCCAGGATCAGCGGGACGCTCGCCTCACGGCGGCGCGGTCCCCCGTTCGACCCGCGGACGCGCGCGGTGCGGACCTCGTCGCGCAGCCGTTCGATCTCGCGCTGCGCGTCGCGCAGCTCCCGCCGCAGGTCGGCGACCCGGGCGGGCACCTGCTCGGCCGGGACGCCGAGACCGCGGGCCACCTCGCTCAGCGCCGTCGTCTGCCGGCGCACCAGCCGGTCGGCGGACTCGCCGACCGTCATGTCGATCCGCCGAAGGCCGGAGCCGATGCTGGACTCCGACGTGATGAGGGCCAGGCCCACGTCGGCGCTGGTGTCGACGTGCGTGCCGCCGCAGAACTCGCAGCTCCAGTCGCCGAAGCACACGACGCGGACCCGGTCGCCGTACTTCTCGTCGAAGAGGTGGGTGGCGCCCGTGGCGATCGCCTCCTGGTAGGGGAGCACCCGCGTGCTCAGCGGGAGCGCGGCGCGTACCTGGGCGTTCACGCGATCGGTGAGCTGCTCCAGCTCCTCCTGGGTCAGGGCGCGGTCGAGCGGGAAGTCGAAGGTGGTGTGGTCCGGGCCCACCCAGGAGCCGCGCTGCAGGTTGCGCCTGCCGAGCAGCTCCTCCAGCGCACGGTTGAGCAGGTGCGTGGCCGTGTGGTGGCGCATGACCTGGCGCCGGCGCGGGGCGTCGACGGCGGCGATCACGTGGTCGCCGACCTGGATCGTGCCGATCCGGACCCTGCCCAGGTGCGTGACGACTCCCTCCACCGGTCGATGCGTGTCCTCGATCAGCACCTCGCCGTCCAGCCCGGTGATCAGCCCGGCGTCGCCCACCTGCCCGCCCGACTCGGCGTAGAAGGGGGTGCGGTCCAGGTAGACCTCCACCTCGTCGCCCTCGCGCGCCCGCCTGACCTCGACCCCGTCCCTTCGCAGGCCGACCACGGTCGCGTCGACGCGCAGCTCGCTGTACCCGATGAACTCCGACGCCGGCAGTCCCTTCACGTCGGACCAGCGCCGGCCCTGGCCGCGCCGGGAGCGCTCGCGCTGCTCGGCCATCGCGGCCGCGAAGCCGGCCTCGTCGACCGTGAGGCCGCGCTCGTCGGCCAGCTCGCGGGTCAGCTCGAGCGGGAATCCGAACGTGTCGTGGAGCAGGAACGCGTCGGCGCCCGGGATCTCCGACCGGTGGCGGTCCGCCAGCTGGGCGAAGAGCTCGACGCCGCGCTCCAGCGTGCGATTGAACGCGTCCTGCTCGGCGGCGACCGCGTCGCGCACGTCCGGCTCGCGCTCGGCCAGGGAGGGGTACTGGTCCCCCATCAGCTCGACGACGATCGGCACCGCGTCCGCCAGCGGACGGGAGAGGCCGATCCGCCGGGCGTGGAGGGCCGCCCGGCGCAGGACGCGACGGAGCACGTAGCCGCGGCCCTCGGTGGCCGGCAGGACGCCGTCGGCGATGACGAACGTGGCGGCGCGGACGTGGTCCGCGATGACGCGCTCGGACGTCTTCGTGACGTTCTCGCCCGACTCGCGGATGAAGGCCATCAGCGGCGCGAAGAGGTCGGTGTCGAAGTTGCTCTCGACGCCCTGGACGATGGAGGTCAGCCGATCCAGCCCCATGCCCGTGTCGATGGCCGGCCTCGGCAGCGGCGGCAGGCTGCCGTCGGGCTGCTTGTCGAACTGCGGGAAGACGAGGTTCCAGAACTCCAGGAACCGGCTGCAGTGCTCGGAGTGGTCGGGAGAGCAGTCGGGCTGGCCGCAGCCGTACTGGAGGCCGCGGTCCCAGAACAGCTCCGAGTCGGGGCCGCACGGGCCGACTTCGAGACCCCACCAGTTCTCGGCGCGGTCGTAGATCCACGAGCGGTTCACGTCCGTCTCGCTCAGCCAGAGAGCGCGCGCCTCCTCGTCGGTCGGGTGGACGGTGACGCGCAGCCGGTCCTTCGGCAGCCCCAGCCCCCGCTCGGGGTCGGTGACGAACTCCCAGGCCAGGGGGATGGCGGTCTCCTTGAAATAGGCGCCGGTGGGCGTGAAGTTGCCGAGCATCTCGAAGAACGTGTGGTGCCGGTCCGTGCGGCCCACGTTCTCGAGGTCGACGGTGCGGAAGCACTTCTGGCACGAGGCCAGGCGGGGTGCCGGCGGCTGTCGGAGGCCCTGGTAGTAGGGCTGCAGCGGCTGCATCCCCGCCGAGTTGAAGAGCGTGCTCGGGTCGTCCGCCGGGACCAGCGGCGCGCTGTCGATGACGAGGTGGTCGCGGGCCGCGAAGAACGCGAGGAAGCGCCGCCGGATCTCTGCTCCAGTCACAGGATCGGTTAGTTTACCGGCCGATCCCGGGCGGGCCCTGGACCGCTCGGCCCGGCTCAGGCGCTCTCGCGGGGGACGTACTCGCGCAGCTGCTCGAGCGCGGCGCGCTGCAGCCGGGAGACGTGCATCTGGCTGATGCCCAGTCGCTTGGCCACCTCGGACTGGGACATCTCCTCGAAGAAGCGCATGATCATGATCCGGCGCTCGCGCTCGTTGAGGTGCTGCATGGCGCGCTCCAGCACCTCGCGCATCTCGACCCGGTCGAGGTTCGGATCGTCGGTCCCGATCGACTCGCCGAGCTGGCGGCCGTCCTCCGCGTCACTGCCGCCGATCGTCGCGTCGATCGAGATCGGGGTCAGGGCGGAGCTCATCTCCATCGCCTCCAGCACGTCGTCCTGCTCGACGCCGAGCCGCTCGGCGACCTCCGCCACGGTGGGCTGGCGGTTGAGCTCGTTCTTGAGCTCTTCGTTCGTCCGCACCACCTGCTGGTACAGCTCCTGGAGCCGTCGCGGGAAGCGAATCGCCCAGCCCTTGTCTCGGAAGTAGCGCCGGATCTCGCCCAGGATGGTGGGGGTGGCGAACGTCGTGAACTCGTTGCCCAGGTCGGGGTCGAAGCGATCGATCGCCTTGATCAGCCCCAGGAAGCCGACCTGGACGATGTCCTCCAGCGGCTCGCCGCGGTTCTGGAACCGGCGGGCCAGGAAGTGGACCAGGCTCTCGTAGCCGCGCACGAGCTGCTCGCGGATTCGGTCCCGCTCGCGCGGGTCGTCCGTCTCGGCATAGCGGCGGTGCAGCCGGCGCAGCTCCTCGCGCTGGGGCGTGACCGACGCGCCGGGGTTCGGGGTGACCTCGGGCTGCGGCTGACTCAACTGACCAGGTACTTCACCATGCGGTACTTGATCTGACGCCGCCCGGTGTCGACCTGGTGCCGGAAGTCGTCGACGAAGAGCCGGATCATCTCCATCTCCAGCGCCCGCTGCATCTCCAGCGCCGCGCGGTGGCGATCCTGTGACCGGTGCTGGCGCGGGACCTTGCGCAGCGCTTCGCGCGACGTGGGCGCGATCGCGTCGACGTCGACCTGCAGTCCGTCCTCGGTGGGCGAGAAGCTCAGCCGCAGCGTCGCGCCGGGGCCCCAGGCCTCGGCCGCCGCCTCGATCACGCTTCCACAGGCCTGGGTCACGGCGATGCTGATCTCATCGATCTTCTCCAGGTTGAACCCGAGCAGGCCCCCCAGCGAGGTGGCCACCCGCCTCGCCAGGCCGATGAACTCGGTCTGCGCCGGCACCTTGAGCTCGGTCATGCCGGAGGGCGTCGCCTCTCCGGTGTCAGGCATCCGGCGTGACCTCCTCGGCGGCCCGGCTGCCCTCCTGGCGCACGCCGCGGGCCGCGCGCTCCAGCTCCTCGCGACGCCGGCGAGCGGCGCTGATGCCGTCGTTGATGGCGCGCCCGATCGGGTTCTCCGGGTCGCTCGCGGCCCGGCGGGCGGTGCCCGTCAGCTCGATCGTGCGGGCGCGCAGGCTCTCGACCTGGCCCCTGCCGGGGCCCGAGGCCAGGAACACGCCGGCCACCAGCCCGAGGGCCAGTCCGACGATCAGGCCCCAGCCGAAACCGCCGCCGCTCTCGTCCTCTTCATCTGCCATTGGGTCGACCTCCTTGCGGTTCTTCGAGACGAGCGAGGTTGCGCCAGAGGCTCCCCGCGGCGATGCGCACCCCGTACAGGGCGGCCGAGGCCCGGAACGACGACCGTTCGGCGGCCACCGTCAGTCGGGTGGCCCCGACGCCGGCGGTGCGGAGGGCGACGTTGACCCCGGCGGTGATGTCGTTCACGTTGCCGAGACCGTCGCGCACCTCTGGGACTACCTCTCTGAGCGCTTCATCTGCTGTCACGAGTGTCTCTTCCAGTCTCGCCAGCGTCCGGCCGAGGCGCCACAGCGCATAGGCGGCGAACACCGCGACCAGCAGCACCGCGACCCCACTGGCGATATACAGGAAGTTCAGCAACTCACATACCTCGACGACAGCCAGGCCAAACCGCCAACGGACTGAAGCTAGGGCAATCTTAGGGACAGGCGCCGGCCGAAGGACTGGAGTCCGATCGCGAACAGGATCGCGGGAAGCAGGTTCAGCTGGCCCAGGCGCATGGCCGGCAGCCCGACCAGGTCCCAGACCTCGCCGAGCGCGACGCCGGCGACCGTGAGGAGCAGGACGGCCCGGTAGCGGCAGCGGCCGGTGTGCCAGAAGGTGTGCAGGAGCTGGGCCAGCAGCAGCGTGAAGGGCACGGCCAGCAGCAGCGCGGGCGGGACCCAGCCGATCACCGCGCCGCCGGACCGGGGAACCGCACCGCTGGACGGATGTGCGTTGCTCCAGGCAGGAGCACTGCACCGCCGGACGGATGTGCGGAAAAAGAGCGACCCGCCGGAACGAGGGCCGTCGGTTGTCCTGATTTCACTCAGGTGGGTCCCCTGCTCGGTGCCTTCCAGGTCCCGTCGAAGCGGGCTTCTGGGCCGCACCCGAGACACCGGGGTCCCTAGGCGTTTGATGTTGGGCAACGCGCACTGTGACCCTCGTCCCCAGCGGGACTATCGATATGGTACCCGCTTCGAGGAAGTTCTATTTCGGACGGCGCAGCTGGATCCCCAGCTCACGGAGCTGGACGTCCTCGACCGGCGAGGGGGCGTCCATCATCAGGTCGACCATCGACTGGGTCTTGGGGAACGCGATCACGTCCCGGATGTTGTCCGTGCCCGCGAGCAGCATCACGATCCGGTCCAGCCCGGGCGCGATCCCACCGTGCGGTGGCACGCCGTACTCGAACGCCTCCAGCAGGTGCCCGAACCTGGCCTGGATCGTCTCCTGGCCGAGGCCGAGCAGCTCGAACACCCGCTCCTGCAGCGCGCGATCGTGGATCCGCAGGCTGCCGCTGGCCAGCTCGTAACCGTTGCAGACCATGTCGTACGCGTGGGCCCGGACGTCGTACGGTCGCTCGTCCAGCAGCGCCAGGTCCTCCTCGATCGGCCGCGTGAACGGGTGGTGCCCGTACGTGAGGTTGCCCTCGTCGTCCTCCTCGAACAGGAACATGGGGTGCACCCAGAGAAAGCGCCACTCGCCCTCGCGCACGAGGCCGCGGCGCCGCGCGATCTCGACCCGGATCAGGCCCATGATCTTCTCGGCCCGGCGCCGGCGATCGGCCGCGACCAGGACGAGGTCGTCGGGACCGGCCCCGGTCGCCCGCTGGACCGCCGCCAGCTCCTCGACCGTCAGGAACTTGTCGAGCGGCCCGCCCGGCAGCCACGCGAGGCCTGCGCCGCCGGCGCCCTTCGCGATCGCGACCAGCTCGTCCAGCTCGCGCCTGCTCAGGTCGCGTCCGCCCGGTACGCTCAGGCCGCGTACGGCGCCGCCGGCGTCCAGCGCCGACCGAAAGATCCGGGCCTGCGTGCTGGCGAGCGGCTCTGCCAGGTCGGCGATCTCGAGGTCGTAGCGGAGGTCCGGCTTGTCCGTGCCGTAGCGCAGCAGCGCCTCGCTCATGGGCAGGCGCGGCCACGGCCGCGGCACGTCCACGTCGAGGATCTCCTTCCAGATCCGGCCGATCCAGCCCTCGATGATCTCGAAGATGTCCTCCTCGTCGTTGAAGGACATCTCCAGGTCGAGCTGGGTGAACTCCGCCGAGCGGTCCGCGCGCAGGTCCTCGTCGCGCAGGCAGCGGGCGATCTGGTAGTACCGCTGCACGCCCGCGACCATCAGCAGCTGCTTCATCTGCTGCGGCGACTGGGGCAGCGCGTAGAACTCGCCCAGGTGCAGGCGCGACGGGACCAGGAAGTCGCGAGCACCCTCGGGCGTGCTCTTGGTCAGGATCGGCGTCTCGACCTCCAGGAAGTCGTTCTCGTCGAAGTAGGCGTGCGTGATGTGGTTGACCTGGTGCCTGATCCGCAGGATCTCCTGCATGCGCGGCCGGCGCAGGTCGAGGTACCGGTACTTGAGGCGGACCGACTCCTCGGGCTCCTCGCCGTCCAGCGGCCAGGGGGTGGGCTTGCTCGCGTTCAACACGTCGGCGTCGCAGGCGTGGACCTCGACGTCGCCCGTGGGCAGGTTCGGGTTCTCCGAGCCTTCGGGGCGGAGCTGGACCACGCCGCGCACGTGCACGACGTACTCGGCGCGCAGCCCGGCCGCGACGTCGTGAGCGGCCGGCGCCGTCGCCGGGTTGAACACCACCTGCACGGCGCCCCAGCGGTCGCGCAGGTCGACGAAGATCAGGCCGCCGTGGTCCCGCCGGCGGCCGACCCAGCCGTACAGGTCGACCTCGCTGCCGGCGTCGCGCGCGCGCAGGGAGCCGGCGTGGGGTCCGCTGAAGCCGCTCATTCCCCCCCACCCCGACCCTCCCCCGCCGAGGGGGAGGGAGAGACAGCCTCCGCCAGGCGCTCCCAGGCCACGTGGCGGTCGTCGCCGCTGACCATGTCGTGGAGCACGACGATCCGCCGCTCGGCCTCGTCGGCGTTCATGATCACCGCCCAGCGGGCGCCGGTCCGATCGGCGGCCCGCATCTTGGCGCGCAGGCTGCGGCTGCTGTAGTCGACGGCCGTGGAGCGCACGGCCCTGACGAGGCGGCCGACCTGGCTCGCGGCCCGGTCCAGCCCGTCGCCCACCGGCAGCACGAGCACCTCGGCTACCGCGGGCGGCGTGATCGTGCCCGCCTCGTGCTGGAGCATGTAGGCGACCCGGTCGACCCCGCCGGCGAAGCCGACGCCCGGCGTGCCCGGGTAGCCCAGCGCCGCCGCCAGGCCGTCGTAGCGGCCGCCGCCGCCCAGCGAGTTCTGGGCGCCGCCCAGCGCCTCGTGCTGGTACTCGAAGACGGTCCTCGTGTAGTAGTCGAGCCCGCGCACCAGCCGGGGGTTGAGGCGGTACTCGAGGCCCGCGGCGCCCAGCAGCGACTTCACCTCCTCGAAGGCGGCCGCGCACGGCCCGCACAGGTGGTCCGTGATGCGGGGCGCCGCCGCCATGAGCGGCTGGCACTGCGGCTCCTTGCAGTCGAACAGCCGCAGCGGGTTCTCCTCGACACGGCGCCGGCAGTCCGGGTCGAGCTGGTCCTTCAGCGGCCGGTAGTAGTCCTGCAGGGCGCGCAGGTACTGCGGCCGGCAGTTCTCGTCCCCGATGCTGTTCAGCTCCAGACTGACGTGCCGGATGCCCATCCGCTCGAGCCAGCCCCAGGTCAGCTCGATCACCTCGGCGTCGTAGGCGGGCGAGTCGTCGCCGATCACCTCGACGTCGAACTGGACGAACTGGCGGTAGCGCAGGTGCTGCGGCTTGTCGTGGCGGAAGAACGGGCCGATGGTGGACAGACGGACCGGCTGCGGGCCCTGGTTCAGGCCGCCCTGGAAGTAGGCCCGGACCATGCTGGCCGTGGCCTCCGGTCGGAGCACGAGCCGGGACGCCGAATCCCGATCGCCGTCCCCGGGGTCCCCGCGAAATCGCGGTGGCCGGGTGCGGATTTCGCGGGGTGGGTCCCCGGGGTCCCCGTGCGGCTCGAGCCGGTACAGCTCCTTGCGGGCGACGTCCGTGTCGCCGCCGACGCCGCGCTCGATCAGCTCGACCGGCTCGATGATGGGGAGCTCGACGTCCTGGTAGCCGTAGCCGCGGGCCTGCTCCCGCGCGGCGTGCTCGACGACGGCGAACGCCGCCCGCTCTGCGGGCAGGATGTCGCGGACGCCGCGGGCAGCCTTGATGGGAGGAGTCGTCGGCACGGACGGAGTGTACGGAGGTGTGTGGCGCGGGCGCCGTTGGTCAGTGGCCGTGGTGCGGCGTGGGGGCCGGCCCGTCGTCCGCGGCGTCGCCGAGCGCGTCGTCCGCCTCCTCGGCGTGTCCGTGGTGGCGGTGATGGCCGCGATGGAGGCGGTCCGGGACGTGGCCGGACGGACGCGGGGGCGGGTCATCGCCGAACAGCTGCCGCAGGAGCCGCCAGAGCCGGTTCACAGGAAGGGGTTGTAGCGGCGTTCCTGGCCGATCGTGCTGACCGGTCCGTGGCCGCTGAAGACGAGCAGATCGTCCGGGTGGACCATGAGCTGCTGCTTGATGCCCTCGATCAGCGCCATCCCGTCGCTGTTGGAGAAGTCCGAGCGGCCGATCGACCCGGCGAAGAGGGCGTCGCCGGTGAACAGCGCGTTCCCGATCCGCAGCGTCACGCCGCCGGGGCTGTGGCCCGGCGTGTGCAGGACGTCAAAGGTCAGTGAGCCCGCCCGGTACGTCTCGCCCGGGACGAGCGCTTCGACGTTGTCGAAGGTGGGCAGTGCGTTCGGGAACTCGCGGCGCAGCGGGACGCCGTCGGTGATGACGTGGCTCTCGGACTCGTGGACCGCGATGGGCACGTCGCCGAACGCGCTGCGGAGGCGGGTCAGGCCGGCGATGTGGTCGATGTCCGTGTGGGTCAGCAGGATGGCGCGGACGCTGGCCCCCCGGCGCTGGACCAGGTCGACCATCAGCTCGGGCTCGAGGTTGGCGTCGATCACGACGGCGTCGTGGGTCTCCTCGTCCTCGACCAGGTAGGAGTTGGTGCCGAACTGCCGGTCGGCGGTCGCCTCGACGTGCAGGCGCTGTTCGTTCACCGGGCGGCCGGCGCGGCGGCCTCGCGGGCCACGGTGTGGACGTCGCGGACCTGCTCCAGCTTCTCCAGCAGGCGCGAGAGCTGGGACAGCGAGTCGATCTCCACCGTCGCCGACACGACCGCCGTCTTGTCGTCGTACACGTGGACCGACGCCGCCGACATGTTAATCCGCTGCTCCGCCACCACCGTCGCGATGTCGCGCAGGAGGCCGGTCCGGTCCCACGCCTCGATCTTGATCGAGACCGGGTACAGCTGCGAGGCCTCCATGTCCCAGTCGACCGGCACCAGGCGGTCGGCGTCCGGGCTGTTCACCGCGTTCACGCAGTCCATCCGGTGCACGCTGACCCCCTTGCCGCGGGTCGTGAACCCGGTGATCGCGTCGCCGGGGACCGGCTGGCAGCACGGCGCCACCCGGGTCAGGATGCCGCGCTCGCCGCGTACCAGCACCCGCGGCGTGGGCCGCACCTGGGGGATGAGCGGGATCGCCCGCAGCTCGTCGCCGTCGTCCCCCCGCGTCAGCGCCATCCGCATGACGACCGAGTGGGGGGACACGTCGCCGTAGCCGATCGCGGCCAGGAAGTCCTCGGCGCTCGTGTACTTGTAGTGCGCTGCCATCTCGTCGAGCTTGCCGTCCGGGAGCTGGTTCAGGGCCAGGCGGTGGAGCCGGTGGAGCTCCTTCTCGAGCAGGTCGCGGCCCTTCGCCACGTTCTCCTCGCGCCGCTGGCTCTTGAACCACTTGCGGATGCGCTCCTTGGCCGACGCGCTCTTGACGAAGTTGAGCCAGTCGCGGCTGGGGCCGTGCGGGCCCTTGGTCGTGAGGATCTCCACGATCTCGCCGTTTCCCAGCTCGTAGTCGAGCGGCACCATCCGGCCGTTGACCTTCGCCCCGATGCACCGGTGCCCGACCTCGGTGTGGATGCGGTACGCGAAGTCGACCGGGGTCGATCCGGCCGGCAGGTTGAGCACGTCCCCCTTCGGCGAGAACACGAAGACCTCGTCCTGGAAGATGTCGACCTTCACCGCGTCGACGAACGACTCGGCGTCGGTGACCTCCTTCTGCCACTCCATGAGCTGCCGGAGCCAGCTCAGCTTGCCCGGGAACCGGGGGTCGCCGCCCTCCTTGTAGGCCCAGTGGGCGGCGACGCCGAAGTCGGCGATCCGGTGCATCTCGTTGGTGCGGATCTGGACCTCGATCGGCTCGCCCATGTGCGAGATCACGGTAGTGTGCAGGGACTGGTAGCCGTTCGACTTCTGCATCGCGATGTAGTCCTTGAACCGCCCCGGGACCGGCTTCCAGAGCGAGTGGACCACGCCCAGCACGCCGTAGCAGTCCTTCACCGAGTCGACCAGGACCCGCATGGCCAGCAGGTCGTAGATCTGCGTGAAGTCCTTGTGGTCGCGCTGCATCTTCTGCCAGATCGAGTAGATGTGCTTCGGCCGGCCCGTGATCACGGCCTGGATGCCGATCTTGTCCAGCTCGCGGGCCAGGATCTCGCCCAGGTCGACCACCAGCCGCTCGCGG
>DASQZW010000329.1:0-11921 GCA_035638495.1 Terriglobales bacterium | reverse complement strand
CGAGTTCGACCCATATGGCTTCTTCGAGTTCGCACCGGGAGAGCTGGTGGACCTGGACCTGGCTGACCGGGTCCTCCAATCGGCGCGGAACCAGGAGTGTCCCGTTGACATCGTCGTCCTTCCCGAGAGCGCGCTCCGTCCGCGCGACATCGACGAGCTCGAGGCGCTCCTCACGCGTCATCGCGTCCTCCTCGTCGTCGCTGGTATACGTGAGCCACCCGACCCCGCCGGTCGCTTCGGCGCCAACTGGCTGCATCTCGGCGTTTGGTTCGGGGGGCGTTGGTGGCGCTACCGCCAGAACAAACACCATCGGTGGTCCCTCGACAAGAAGCAGATCGAGCAGTACCACCTGGCTGCCGCGCTCCCGCCGGTGCCCCCGGCGGTGCGGTGGTGGGAGGCCATGGCGGTGCCACGGCGAGCCGTGCAGATCCTGGAACTGGACGAGGGCGTCACCCTGGTGTCGCTCGTCTGCGAGGATCTGGCCCGCCTCGACGAGGTGTCCGGCCTGCTTCGGGCCATCGGGCCGACCCTTGTGGTGACGACCCTCCTCGACGGCCCGCAGCTGGCGTCGCGATGGACGGCACGCTACGCGAGCGTCCTGGCCGACGACCCCGGGTCCGCCGTGGTCACCCTCACGTCGCTCGGCTTCGTGCAGCGGTCGCTGCCTCCAGGGCGGCCTCCGTCGCGAGTGGTCTCACTCTGGAAGGACCCGGCCCGCGGGCTCCGGGAGATCCCGCTCGATGAGGACGCTCACGCCGTGCTGATCCACATCCGGGTCGGTCGGACGACCCGCCGCAGCGCGGACGGCCGCCACCCGGTCGCCAACGTCGCCGATGTCCGCGCCGAAGGCGTCCGCCAGATCCGCGCCCTCGACCGAGGCGACCACACCGGGGCGCCGATGCCCGAGGCCTCCGTCGATCACGAGCCGGTCATCTCCCTCGAGGCCGAGGAGCTCACCATTCTCACCGGCTGGGCAGAGGCGGTCGCCGAGGCGCTCACGGCGTCACCGGACCAGCTCGACACCATCCTCGACGACGCCCGTGCCGGCGCGCCGTGGCGCCGGCAATTGGGTGTCGCGGAACCATCGGCCGACCTGGCGTCCGCACTCGAGGACCTGGCCCGCCTGGTTCTCTCGACTACCCCGAACGTCGAGGCGGTGCTGGCTGCGATGATCGACCGTCCCCGGGGCGGCGAGTACGAGCCCCTGGTACGCGCTGTTCTTCGCCCGAAGCTCGGGTTCGCGGGTAGTTGATGCCCGCTCACAGACCGCGAGTGATGAACCCGAACACCTGATCGCGGAGGTGCCGGACAATCGGCTCGGGTATCTCCCGCAGCGGCCCGCTCGTGGTCAGAGTGGCCAGGCCGTGGAGGCAGGACCAGATGGGGTATTCGGCATCCGGCCGCCGCTCGGCGGGCAGCACTCCCGCCGTCACCAGCTCGTCGAGCGCGGTGCTGAGCAGCTGGAACGGCATGGGCCCGAGGCCGTGGCCCGCCCTGCCCGCGGCGTACTCGAGATGCCCGGGCAGCGCGAAGGCCGTCGCGAACAGGCCGGTGTCCTGGGTCGCGAACTCCAGGTAGGCCTCGCCGAGGGCGTCGAGCCGGGCGATGGCCGTCTGCTTCGGATCCCCTTGCTCGGGCGCCGCCGCGACCCGCTCCCGCATCCGCCCGGCCAGCTCGCCCATGGCCGCGACGCAGACGTCGGCCAGCAGGGCGTCGCGGTCGACAAAGTGACGGTAGGCGGCGTTGGGCACGACGCCGACCCGGCGGGTAGCCTCCCGCAGCACGACGGCATCGGGCCCGCCGGCCCGCGCCAGCTCCAGCCCGGCCGCGATCAGCGCGCTGCGGACCTGCCCCGGTGGTCGGTGGCCGGACGGACCCGGTGGCCCGGCGCTCATGATGGCATCCTCACTGGTGGACAGCGTACACGCTGGGGCGCCGGTGTCGGCGCGGCTGATCACCCCAGTGAGCCGGGCAGAGTTAGGTGGACACCGTCCACCTGATCCGCGTATAGTGGACAGCGTCCACCATCCACATAGCCCGAAGGAGGCGACTCCATGAACGACACCGTCAGCACACTCACCGCCCGCAACGCCGACTTCGCCCGGCACGGCTTCGTGCCCGGCAGGTCGCTGATGCCCGCGCTCAAGACGCTGGTCATCAGCTGCGTCGACTCCCGTGTCGACCCTGCCCACATCCTCGGCCTCGCTGACGGAGAAGCCATGGTCATCCGCAACATCGGCGGTCGCTGGACCCCGGGCGCCCTGCAGACGATGGCGATGCTGCGCGCCATCGCCGAGGTCGAGGGCGGGACGCCGGGGCCTGGGTGGAACCTGATCGTGCTCCAGCACACCGACTGCGGCATCACCCGCCTCGGCGGCCAGCCCGGGCTGCTGGCCGACATGTTCGGCATCGACGCGGCGGACCTGCCGGCCAAGGCCACCCGCGATCCCCGCGCCGCCGTCGCGGTCGACGTCGCCGAGATCAAGGCCAATCCGCTCCTGCCCGCCGAGTTCATCGTGTCCGGCCTCGTCTACGACGTGAGCACCGGCCTCGTCGAGACGGTCGTCGCGCCGGCCGCGCGGGAAACTGCCGCGGCGTAGGCCGGCCCGCCGGGCCGGGCGCCGCTCGAGTGCCCGGCCCGTCTTGACATCGAACTCGACGCGGATGCACTGCCGGCCCGCGTCGCCGAGGAGCTGGCAGGTTCATCGCGCACGTCCGTTGGCTGCAGCCATCGGTTGCCTAGGGAGTCGACAGATCGGCGCGCAAGACCTTGGCGGTGCGGACGATTCCATCCGGAGGCGGCGCGGTGTACCCGCCATCCGACGTGACGAATGCGACCGAGCCGGGATCCCCGCCGCCCGGCCCCCAGGCGAAGTCGGACGGGCCAACCAGCTGCGGGTCGAACGGCTTGCCCACCACCGTCTGCACTGCCTGGCGGCCGCCCGGGTCCAGCGGCACACGCTCGATGGTGTTCTCCCGGTGCGTCGTGACGTACGCGACGTGCGCGTTCTCGTCGAGCTCGAAGTCATCCCACTGGTGGCCGATGGCGAGGCGCTCTGGATCGCCCACCGGTTCGAGCGTCCTGGGATCGACCCGCACGCGCATGAAGAGGCGCTGCGCCGTCGAGGTGTAGTAGAGGAAGTGGGTCTTCGCGGAGTATTCGACGCCGTTGATGCCTGGCTGCAGCTTGCCGCTGAAGGGGTCGGGAAGCATGCTGGCGTGCCGCAGCCACACGCGCGCGGTCGTCTTCGCGCCGTCGTCGGACAGGTCGATCCGCCAGATCAGGCCGATCAGGGAGTCCGCAACCAGGATGACGTTTGGCGCCGGCGCACAGGCGCCGTTGGCCGAGCTGATCGGGAACGGGAACTCGAGAAGCGACCGGACCGGAACGGGCATGCCCGGCTTCCACCGCCGCAGATCGACGCGGTACAGGTGGGAGTGGTGCGTCGTCGAGTAGGTCGCGGCATCGACGTAGAAGACGTCTCGCTCGGTCTCGGTGATGTCGAACGGGGGCTGATCGAACGTGTGCAGGAGCAATGGCTGTACCGTTCCGTCGCCGGTCGGCGCGGGCAGGTACCACAGCTGCTTCTCGCGGAGATCGGTGACGAGCATCGAGCCGTCAGCGCGCACCGCGATGTTTTCGAGGAAGGTGCCGACCGGGAACTCCGCGACCGTTCGTAGCGTGGCGGCGGGCACCGGGTGCCCAGCGCGGGAGACTGACGACGCCGGCATCGAGGACTGGAGCATTGCCAGCTGCAGCCCGAGCGCCCCGCCGGCAACCAGCAGCACAGCGAGCGCGGCCGCGCCCACTGCCGCAAGCGCGAGCCGCCAGGAGCGGTGGCGGCGCCTGCTGGGGCGGGCGCTGCCGTCCGCTTGCTTGGGTGGCAGTCCATTCGTCATTGGATTCCTCCTTAATGCAATCTAACTTGCGTTAGGATAGCGCCGAGCGCTCCGTAACGCAAGTGCTGTTGCGATAAGATCGGAGGAGTGAACGCTGCAGCTCCCGACCTCAAGCGCCGGCGCCCCGGTGGCCGAAGCGCCCGCGTCCGGGCGGCAGTCCTCGAGGCGGCCGCGCAGCTCATCCTGGAGAAGGGGTTCGGCGATACCTCCGTGGCGGAGATCGCGGAGCGAGCCGGGGTGAACGAGACCTCGATCTACCGCCGCTGGGGGAGCAAGGAGAACCTCGGCCTGGAGGTCGCGCTCAGCCGTGCCGAGCTCGCGATCCCCATCCCCGATACAGGGTCACTTCGAGGCGACCTGCTCGCGCTTGCGCGCGGTATCACGGCGTACCAGCACACTCCGATTGGCCAGGCGATGCTGCGCAGTGCGCTGGGGAATGCTCCTGAGGCCAATCGCAGGGCGTTCTGGGATGCGCGCCAATCTGTGACCAGCGCAGCCCTGAAACGTGCCGAGGATCGTGGCGAGCTGCGCAGCGATTTCGATCAGCGGCTTGTGCTCGAGACACTCGTGGGCCTGCTGTTCATGCGCAACTTCTTGACGAGCGAAGGGACCGATGACCAGGTGCTTGACGGCGTGGTCGACTTGATGATCAGAGGAATTGGAACTGGCTGAGGCGCTGCTCGCCAGCCGCAGCTGCTTCGTCGTCGAACTCTGGATCTAAGCGCGCGGACGCCCCCGGTGAAATCCTGGTTCCTGGTGGCGATTCGGCGTCCGGCTCACTCGAGCCACTCCTGGATCACGCGGTCGCTGGGGTGGATGGCCGTCATGCGCAGCCGGCCGGCGCCTGTATTGCGGAACCTGTGCGGCACCTGCCGCGGCGCGATCACCATCTGGCCGGCGCGAGCCACCAGCTCCACCCCGCCGACGGTGAAGGTCGCCTCACCCTCGTGGAGGACGAAGACCTCGTCGTAGGGATGGCGGTGCAGCCTGGCGCCGGCGCCGGGCGCTCCGTCGACCAGGAAGGCCGACACCGGGACCCCGCCGTGGCCGGCGCCTTCGAAGCGGGGAGCCCCTCCGCCTGGCGGCCGGAGGCTCTCGATCTCGATCAACCGGGGGTCGAGCAGCATCGCTCCGTTCCTCCTCGAAGCTCAGGGAGCACGATGCGTGGCAGGTCTGCCGGCGTCGATCAGCGCCCACGCCAGCGCCGCCCCGAGGACCAGGACGCCGGCGGCCGCCGCCGTCGCCACCGAGTAGCCGTGGACCAGGGCCTCCGCGGCACTGGCGGCCGACTGCCCGTGTGCGGCCAGGTAGGCGGCCGTGACGCTCGCCGCGATCGTGTTGAGCAGTGCGGTCCCGAGGGAGCCCCCGACCTGCGAGGCGGTGTTGACCGTCGCGGCGGCAACGCCCGCCTGCCGCGGATCGACGCCCAGGGTCCCGGTGCTGAACGCGGGCGCCATGACGCAGGCAATGCCCACGCCCAGCAGGATCTCGGCCGGGAGCACGTGCGTGAAGTAGCCGCCGCTGAGCGAGAGCTGCGTGAGGATGGCCATCCCCGCCGCGGCGACGAGCGCGCCCGGCGCCATCAGCGCCCGGGGCGGGACGTGGGGCATGAGCCGGCTCGCGATCGCCCATGATCCGAGCTGCGACCCGGCGGCCAGGGGGAGGAAGGCCAGGCCTGCCTGCAGAGGCGTATACCGGAGCACGACCTGGAGGTAGTAGGTGAGAAAGAGGAACGCGCCGAACATGCCTGCGATGGCGATCAGCACCGTCAGACAGGCCCCTCCCCGGCTGCGGTCGAGCACGATGTCCAGCGGCAGCAGGGGTGTCCTGGCCCGCATCTCGCGGACGACGAACAGGACCAGCAGCAGCACGCTCGCGGCGAGCAACGAGACCACGGTCGCGGAGCCCCAGCCGTCCACCACGGCTCTGGTGCATGCGAAGACCAGCGCGACCAGGCCGCCGGTGGCCAGGACGACGCCGGGCAGGTCGAGGCTCTGCCTGTGGACGCCGCCGTTGCCAGGCAGCACGCGCGATCCGGCGCTGGCCGCGGCGACGGCGATCGGGACGTTGACGTAGAGGCACCAGCGCCAGTCGAGGTACTGGGTCAGCACCCCTCCGAGCAGCAGTCCGACTGCCGCACCGCTGCCCGCGACCGCGCCGTAAACGGCGAAGGCCGTGGCGCGCTCGCGCGGCTCGCCGAACGTCACGGCGAGCAGCGACAGTGCCGTGGGGGCGAGCAGGGCCGCGAAGGCGCCCTGCATCGCGCGAGCCGCAACGAGGACAGCGAAGGTCGGCGCCGATCCCCCGAGGGCCGAAGCCAGCGCGAAGCCGGCGAGGCCGACCAGAAAGGCTCGCCTCCGGCCGACCATGTCGGCGACGCGTCCGCCCAGCAGGAGCAGCCCGCCGAAGGCGAGTGTATATGCGGTGATGACCCACTGCCGCTCGGCATCCGAGACGTTGAGGGCGCGCTGCGCCGACGGCAGGGCGATGCTGACGATGGTCGCGTCGAGCGCCACCATCAGCTGAGCGACGGCGATCACGACCAGGGAGAGCCAGCGGCGCTGGCCCGGTCGCGCGGTGGCCAGCGGCGGGTGGCCGGCCGCGCGGTCAGCCTGCGCGCTCACGCCGCGTCCTCCAGGCGCCGCGGCCTGGCGCCGCGCCACGCGGGCAGGCTCGCGACGATCCCGATCGCGGCCGCGGCCATGACGACCAGCAGGGCCCCGCCGACGCCGGGCTTGGTCGTCATCAGGAAGACGACGCTCACGACGACGGCGCTCCTCGCCAACCAGGCCGTCACCAGCACGGGATGACCGACCTGGACACGCTGCTCGGGCGACAGACGGCCGGACTTCGCGACCGCGCGCGACACGGCCGCGAGGCGGATGCCGTTGACGGCGCCGGAGACCGCGATGAGCAGCCATGACGCGAGCCCGACGAGGATCCAGGGCTGCCATCCCCAGGTCGTGGCGGTCATGTACAGGCCGGGCACGACGATCCCGAGGGCCGAGGCCGGCCCGACGAACCGTCCCAGACCGATGATGCCGGCCGCGTCGCGGACCTCCCCGGCGGTGGTCGCCCGCCGGAGCTGCCGGAGCCCGATCCCCTCCAGCGTCAGCGCCGTGAACAGCAGCAGGGCGCCGACGATGTGGAGGAAGAGAGCGAGGGAGTAAAGGTTCATGGGAGCCTCCTTTCTCGGGTTGCGTTCACGTCCTCGACGCTAGGGAGCGCCCGGGCGCGCCACATCACGCCAAGGTGGAAGGCCGGTGGAATTTCTGGCGGAAGGGGTGGAAGGACGCCCGTGCGTCGCCGGTGCCTACTCGATCAGTCCCAGGTCTCGGGCGAGCGCGACCGCCTGCGTGCGGTTGTCGGCGCCCAGCTTCCAGAAGATGTGTGTCACGTGTTTCTTGACGGTGTCAACGGTGACGACCAGCTCGTCCGCGATCCTGCGGTTCGACCGGCCGCTGGCCAGCATCCGCAGGACCTCGAGCTCTCGACCGGTGAGCGGCTCCACCAGCGCCGGCGCGCCGGCGGCGACGGCTGGTGCGTGCCGGAAGGCCGGCAGCAGCCGGCGCACGTATTCGTTCGGGACTTCGGTGTCCGCCCTCCTGCCGCTCTCCAGCACCGTCCTGAGCAGGCCCGCCATGGTGCTGCCCTCGTCGGCGAAGACCCGGACGTAGCCCTCAGGGCGGCCGAGAGCGAGCGCGTCGGACAGGCAGGCCAGGGCCCCGGCTCGATCCCCCGCGGCCGCGGCCGCGGTCGCCTGCACGGCGAGGACCTGGATGACGCTCCCCGTTCGGCCCGCCGCCTCGGCCGCCGCGCGCAGCCGGGCGAGGAGGCGCGTCGCCCGGTCGGGCTCGCCCCGGGCGACCAGGAGGCGAGCGAGCACGAGATACTCCAGTTCTCGCGCGTAGGTCGGCTCGTCCGTGTCCCCGAGCCCGCGCTGCGCCGCCCAGTCCGCGACCGCCGGCACCGCGCCCTGGGCCAGCAGGAGCCGGGCGCGCTCGGCCGGCACCGGATTGTGGAGCGAGACCACGTCAGGCGCGGGGACCGTCCGGTAGGCGTCCTCCATCGCGTCGCGAGCACCCTCGTCGTCTCCAATCGCCTGGCGGATCCACGCCAGGGTGGCCAGTCCGGTCGCCAGCGGCTGCGTGGAGGTGAGCCAGCGGCAGAGCTCGATCCCGTCCATCGCGTGCGCCAGCGCCTCCTCCAGTTCGTCGCGCTCGTAGAGCGCCTCGGCCACGCCGATGTGGGCCATGCCCAACGAAGGCATCGGAGAGCGGCCCTGCGTCGATGCCGCCTCCAGGCCCTCCCGGCAGGTTCGCAGCGCCGCTCCGAGCCGGCCCTGGGCCCGCTGGATCCGGGCTCGGAACGATCCGGCGCTCAATGCGAGATGCTGGATGCTGCGGACCCTGCCCTCCGAGACCATGCCGTCGAAGGCGCGCTCCGCCTCTGCGGTCCGGCCCAGCATCCAGTCGGCGAGCGCCAGGTTCCAGCGCGCGGAAAGGTTGCTGCCGTGGTCTCCGGGCTGGAGAGCGTACGAGCGCTCCGCGAGCGTCCTGGCTTCCTCCGGCTGACCCCGGGCGAAGGCGAGGGAGGCGCGGACGCTGGCGATCGTGGCCGGGATCGACCGCAGTGGACCGTCGGGCCACGGGCCGCCCTGCTCGACCGGCCCGGCGGCCGGCGCCTGGGCCAGGCCGCGTTCGGCGTCGTCCAGCAGCGATTCCGCCGACCACAGCTGGCCGGCGTTCAGGGCTGCGATGGCCTGGATGAGCGACAGGCCGGGTCGGGTTCGGACCAGCTCCACCGGCAGAGCCTCGAGCCACCTGCGCAGCATCGCTCCCTCGCCCCGGCCCAGCACGTCATCGACGTGCCGCTCCACCACCTCGACGGCCAGCCCATCGTCGCCGCCCTCGAGCGCGTGGCGGACCGCGTCCTCGACCAGCCCGCGCTCCGTGTACCAGCCGGCCGCCCTGCGGTGGAGCTCGATGGCCAGCGCCGGGTCCCGCTCCCGCAGGCGCGACCTGAGCAGGTCGGCGAAGAGCCTGTGGTAGCGGTACCAGGCCCGCTCGTCGTCGAGCGCCACCAGGAACAGGTTCGCTCGCTCGAGCCGGTCGAGCATCGACTGCCCGCCACCACGGCCGGTCACCGTCTCACAGAGGGGCGCGGTCAGTCGATCGAGGATCGACGTCTCGAGCAGGAAGCGGCGGACGTCCTCCGGCTGCCGCTCCAGCACCTCCTCCGCCAGGTAGTCGAGGACGTAGCGGTTGCTGCCGGTGAAGCCCTCGACGAACCCGTCCGGGTCGGGTGCGCCCCGAAGGGACAGGACGGCGAGCTGGAGGCCCGTCACCCATCCTTCGGTCCGCTCCGCCAGCGCGGTCGCGCGGGTCGTCGAGAGGGTCACGCCGGACCTGCTGAACAGCTCGAGCGCCTCCTCCCGCGTGAAGCGAAGGTCCTGCGCGCGCAGCTCGATCAGCGTTCCTCGCGCGCGCATCGAGGCCAGCCCGAGCGGCGGATCGCTGCGACTCGCGACGACCAGGCGCAGCCCGGGCGGCATGTGCTCCAGCAGGAAGCCCAGACTGCGGTGGATCGCGGCCGACTCGATCGCGTGGTAGTCGTCGAGGACGAGCGTGACCGCCTCTCGATCCGCCGCCAGCTCGTTCACCAGGACCGTGACGACCGCGCCCGGCGCCACGTCCGAGACCCGAAGCAGCGGGTCAGTCTGTTCGTGGACGTCCGGACGAACCCGCCCGACGCCGGCGACCACGTAGCGCCAGAAGCTGGATGAGTCGTTGTCGCCGGGATCGAGTGAGAGCCACGCGACCGGCCGCCGCGTGCTCCGGGCCCAGGCCGCGAGCACGGTCGATTTCCCGAATCCGGCCGGCGCGCTGACGAGCAGGAGCTCGCGCGTCGATGCCTCCTCGACGCGTTCGATCAGTCGCGGGCGCGGCAGTGTGTCCCCTCGCACCTGGGGGACCTGCAGCTTGGTTGCGAGCAGAGGATCGAGCTCGTCGCTCATGCGGACATGATGCAGAGGAAATCGCCATCTCCTGGCGTCATACGTCACATCTTCCCGTCGCGACTGGTCATCTCTCCATGACCGACCCACTGGGTCGGCGTGAAAGAGCCAGTAGTGGGCCGAACACCAGGAGGATGAAAGTGAGCGTGACGATGGTGCGTCAGAAGGTCAGGGACGAGAGCGCCGACGAAGCCGAGGCGGCGGTGCGCGAGCTGTTCGCGGCGCTCGATCGCGCGCGTCCCGAGGGCATTCGCTACGCGTCGACGCGGTTGGGAGACAGCTCCACCTTCGTGATCCTGACCGAGCTGAGCGACGGCTTCGAGGACCCGCGGCCGGCGATCAACGAGTTCCGGCAGTTCCTCGAGCGGCTCAAGGGCTGGGTGGACGGACCGCCGGTGATCGAGCACCTTGACGTCGTCGGCTCGTACGACCTGTTCGGAACCCAGCGCACGGAATCGGCAGCTCGATAGGAAGCGCGGTCCGACGGCGGAGCCATGGATACGTGGGTCGCCCGATACCGGGCCATGGGCGGCCCACCGCTCCACGGAAGAATATGCGGAGTTGTCAGAGCGCGCGCAAGCGTGCGGGATCGGTCAACAGGTCGATCTCCACGATCTTCCCGCCGATGATGGTGAAACTCATCAGCGCGACCGGCTGCCCCTGCTCGAGGAGGATTGCGCCGGCGGCTCCGTTGACCAGAGCCAGGCGAATCTGACGCCCGAGCCGGCCGCCCGCGGACGCCCGCCTGGCGATCTCGCGAGCCCCGCGGATCAGCTGAGGCTGACCAACGGACTCGGGCATGCCAGGCACCGCCGTAGGGCCCTGGATTCGCTCCACGGCCTCAGGATCGAGCACCGCGAGCAGGCGCTCGAGGTCGCCGTCTCGCGCGGCGGCGTAGAAGGCGTCGACGACGTCCCAGTGCGCGGTGAGATCAGAGTCGGGGACGGGCCTGCCCTGCACGCGCCGTCGGGCTCGACTTGCGAGCTGGCGGACCGCGATCGTCGACTTCCCCATGATCGATGCGATCTCGTCGAAGTGCAGAGAGAAGAGGTCGTGCAGGACGAAGGCAACCCGTTCCGGGGGCGAGAGTGTCTCCAGCACGACCTGCAGCGCGATTCCCACCGAGTCCGCGAGCACTGCCTCGTGCTCCGGGTCGTAGGAGGCCACCGTCACCGTCGGCTCGGGCACGACCGCCGCCAACGATTCCTCGCGCCGCGACCTCCGCGCCTCCAGCATGTTCAGACAGACGCGGGTCACGACCGTCGTCAGCCATGCGGTCAGGTTGTCGATCTGCGCAACATCGGTGCGGCTGAGTCGCAGCCAGGTCTCCTGGACAGCGTCGTCAGCCTCGTTGAACGAGCCCAGCACGCGGTAGGCGATCGCGCGCAGCCGCGAGCGCTCACGCTCGAATTGCTCGGTCACTCCGTCGATCTCGGCCATCTGTCACATTCCTCCGCCGTCGCCGGTCATATCCAGTAGACCAGCCAGGGCGGGCTGGTGTGACAGGTGGCCCGCCCCGACTTGGAGGAGGTCGAAACATGAGCCTGCCGTTGGACGTTTCACGCGCTCGCCCGGGTCGCCGCCCGGCGGGAGCCGCAGGTCGTAGGCACTACGTTGGCTGTGGGTGAGGTGCGGGTTCGCACAATCCACTCGAGGAGTTCGATCGTGGCGACAAATACAGTCAAGGCGGAAGGCGGTCGAGGAGCCGCGCTGGGTGCGGCCGCGGTGGCGCAGGCCATCCTCGGCCTCGAGTTCCTGCTCGGAGGCCTCAACAAGTACCTCGACGCGAGCTTTGCCGGCGGCTTCAAGAGCTTCGTTTCGTCGAGTGCCGGAGCGCAGGCCGGCGTTCTCTCTCCGATCGTCCGGATCCTGATCCTTCCCAATGCGGCAGTGTTCGGGGAGCTGGCGCGGTTCACCGAGCTGGCATGTGGAGCGATCCTGGTGATGGCGACCGCCGACCTCCTTCGCGGAGGGTTCGATGTCGGCGATCGTGCGCGCGTCACGC
>DASQZW010000328.1:0-2697 GCA_035638495.1 Terriglobales bacterium | reverse complement strand
GGCCTGCACGGGGAGGTCCCGCAGGTGGACATCGCCGCCGTGCTCGCCAACGCCAGCCGCGTCGCCGGCTACGCGCACGAGGAGAAGCGGCTCGTCGATCGCCTCCGCGGCAGCGGCGTGGAGGTGGTCGAGCAGGCGGGCCCGGCCGCGTTCGTCGATCCGCGGACGGTGCGGACGCCCGACGGCCGGACGTTCGGCGGGGATGCGGTCGTGGTGGCGGTGGGTGGGCACGCCGGCACGCTGCCCGTCCCCGGCGCAGACCTGGCCCTGACCTACGAGGACGTCCCCGGCCTCACGGCCCTGCCCGCGTCGATCGCGGTGGTCGGCGGCGCGGACACCGGCTGCCAGCTGGCGTCGATCCTGGCCGACTTCGGGGCGCGGGTCACGCTGGTCGAGGCCGCGGCCGCGCTGGTCTCCCGCGCGGACGCGGATGTCTCGGCCGGGCTCGCCGAGTCCTTCGGTCACCGCGGCATCCGGGTGCTGACCGGCACGTTCGTCGAGCGGCTGGAACCGACCCCGACCGGCACGGCCGTCCACTACCGGTCGGGGACGGAGAGTGGGCGGCTCGACGTGGAGCGAGTGTTCCTCGCGGTCGGCTGGCCGGGCAACGCCGGCACGCTGGGTGCCGAAGCGGTCGGGATCGCCACCGAGCGCGGCTACGTGCGTGTGGACGACTGCCTGCGCAGCAGCCTGCCCCACGTCTTCGCGGCCGGCGACGTCAACGGCCTCAGCATGCTCGTGCCCAGTGCCCGCCACGAGGGACGCATCGCCGCCCAGAACGCCGTGCTGGGCACCCGCCGCCGGTTCGACCACACGGTCGTCCCCACCGGGAGCTTCACGGACCCGGAGTACGGCAGCGTGGGGCTGACGGAGGCCGAGGCCCGCGAGCGCCACGACTGCGCGGTCGGCGTGGCGCGCTACGAGGACCTGCTCCGCCCGGTCGCCGACGGCCGTCCGGAGGGGTTCTGCAAGCTGATCGTCGAGAGCCACCGGCGGTACGTGCTGGGCGCGCACGTGCTGGGCGAGTACTCGGCGGAGGTGATCCAGATGGCCGCGGCGTGCATGGCGGCCAACCTGCGCGTGGAGCAGATCGCCGAGCTGCAGCCGGCGTTCCCCACGTTCACGGAGGGCGTCGGGGTGGCCGCGCAGAAGGTCGTCCGCGACCTCGGGGTCACCGCGTGGGCGCCGCCCTGGAGCGACCTGCCGCCGGCCGACGGAGAGTAGCCTCTTTTGAGGCTACAATGAGGCCATGCTGACGATGGGCGTGCGGGAACTGAAGGACGGGCTGAGCCGAGCTCTTCGCCGGGTCGAGCAGGGCGAGACGGTCGAGGTGACCGACCATGGCCGTCCGATCGCAAGGATCATCAAGGCCTGGCCGTCACGCTCTCAGCAGATGATTGCTGAGGGCCGATTGGTCGCGCCCGATGCCGAGGGCGACCTCCTCGACCTCTGGCCGCCCCCGCCGCTGGAACCGGGCGAGAGGCTCGGCTCCGAGATCCTGGCGGAGCTCCGTGCGGACGAGCGATAGGTACGCATACCTCGACACGTCGGCGTTCGTCAGGCTCTGCTGGCCCGAGCCCGAGTCCGAGGCGCTCCACAGCTACTTGAGTGGATGGCCTCAGCGGGTCTCGTCGGTGCTGCTCTGCACCGAGGCACTCAGGGCGGCCCAACGACAGCCTGCGACGCGGATCGAGCGCACGCAGCGCCTGCTGGAGCGGATGCCCATGGTGGAGGTCGATCGCTCGCTGTTCCGCCAGGCCGGGCTCCTCGGGCCTGCCACCATGCGCTCCCTCGACGCGGTCCACGTCGCTTCGGCACTCGCGCTCGGACCGGATCTCGGCGTGGTGATCACGTACGACGAACGTATGGCTGTCGTGGCCCGGCTGTTCGGTCTGGACGTGGCCTCGCCGGCTTGAGCGGGCCGGGCCGCGGCCGACAGGGATTCGTCCAGGTCCGCCCACCGACGCCAGTACGGCAAACGCCACGATGCCGAAGGCGGGAACGCCCGCGGCGACGCCGTGCTGTGACCGTTCTTCAGGGCGACGAGGCCGGCGATGACGGCAGCGGTCAGCAGCGCCAACTCGGAGCCCGCGGCGTGCGCTGCGGCCATCAACCCTCCGGCGTCGCCGCGGCCTGCGCCGTCGCCTCCTGCCCGTTCTTCCGCGCACGTTCGCGGTGGTCGCGCGTGTCGCCGGCGCCCGGCCCGCCCTCCTCGATCAGTGCCACCCGGATGTCAGCCAGCTCGCGGACCTTCTCCGGGCCCACGGTGGGATACCGCGGGTCGATCCGCATCAGCTCGTGCAGGATCACCGCGCCCGCTGCCAGCCGCGCATACCATTTGCGATCCGCCGGGATGACGTGCCAGGGCGCCCACTCGGTGCTCGTGTTGCTCAGCACGTCCGAGTAGGCGCGCTGGTAGTCGTCCCAACGCTGGCGTTCCCGCGCGTCGGCGGCCGAGAACTTCCAGTTCTTCTGGGGCGTGTCGATGCGCTGCAGGAAGCGGAGGCGCTGCTCCTCGCGGGACAGATTGAGGAAGATCTTCACGATCCGGATGCCGTTGTCGACGAGGTAGTGCTCCCAGTCGTTGATCTCGCGGAAACGGCGCTTCCAGATGTTCCCGCTCCGGCTGCTCGGAGGCAGGCTCTGGCGGTCCAGGTTCTCGGGATGGACGCGGACGACCAGCACCTCCTCGTAGTA
>DASQZW010000327.1:0-47027 GCA_035638495.1 Terriglobales bacterium | reverse complement strand
TGACCCGGCCGTTCTCTCGGAAGGCCGGCTGGAGCGTCGCCAGCACCTCTATGGTCGTGCCCGGACAGGGGCCGTCGTCCTTCGAGAAGAGCTCGCCGTTGGGCAGCGGCTCGGGGACGATCTCGCGGTCGAAGAACCCGTCGTCACGGGCCTTGACCGCGGCCGTCTGCGACTTCACCGCGAACCGATCCATCTCCTCTCGGGTGATGTTCTCCCGGTCGGCCACGTTCTCGGCCGTCTGGCCCATCGCGATGTAGACGTTCGGGTACTCCTCGGCGTTGCCGGGCTGGAGGCGGGGGTTCCGGGCGTCCGGCACGTCGGAGCTGCCGTGGCCGAAGCGCGAGACGCACTCGACGCCGACCGAGAGGAAGATGTCGCCCTCCCCGGCCTTGATCGCGTGGTACGCCATCCGGGTCGTTTGCAGCGACGACGAGCAGTACCGGTTCACGGTGCATCCCGGCGTGTCCAGCCGCGCCAGGATGCTGACCACCCGACCGATGTTGAAGCCCTGCTCGCCGCCCGGCAGGCCGCATCCGCAGATCAGGTCCTCGATCATCTCGGGCTCGACCTGCGGCACCCGCTCGAGCACCTTGCCGACCACGTGGGCGGCGAGGTCGTCGGCCCGCACGTCGACGAGGTGGCCCTTGAAGGCGCGTCCGATCGGCGAGCGCCCAGCCGCGACGATCACTGCTTCCGGCATTCCATCTCCTCCTGGACGGCACGGGGCGAATGCCGCACCGCGTCAGCAAGAGTGTACGGGGCCGATCGTTATCCTGACGGGCTGTCAGCCAATGGACCGTGAGTATGTGCGCCGCTGGAGCCGTGCGCTCGGGCGCGAGATGGAACTCCTCCACTTCGGGCACGCGGGCCAGCCCGTGATCGCGTTCCCGACGTCGATGGGGCGGTTCTTCCAGTGGGAGGACTTCGGAGTGATCGGCGCCCTCGCCTCCCGGCTGGCGGCCGGCTCGGTGCAGGTCTGGTGCGTCGACAGCGTGG
Source organism: Terriglobales bacterium (assembly GCA_035638495.1). GTDB lineage: Bacteria > Chloroflexota > Dormibacteria > Dormibacterales > Dormibacteraceae > CF-161. The sequence goes on along the minus strand of DASQZW010000327.1, from coordinate 46,031 downwards.
ACGAGGAGTCGTGGTACTCCCAGGAGCGATCGCCAGAGGCGCGCGTCGAGCGGCACCTCGAGTACGAGCGGTACGTGCTCGACGAAGTCCTGCCGGACCTGCCGGCGCCTCCGGTGCTGACGGGGGCGTCGTTCGGCGCCTTTCACGCCGTGCTCTTCTGCCTGCGCCACCCGAGCCGCTTCCAGGGCTGGATCGCGCTGTCGGGCGTCTTCGACAACAGCCGCTGGCTCGACGGGCACTCGTCGGAGGAGACGTTCCTCACGAACCCGCTCGCGTTCCTTCCGGGGCTGGCGGACGAGCGCTACCTGACGCCGCTGCGCGCCATGCGGCCGACCGTGGTGGCCACCGGGACGGAGGACGACAACGTGCGCGACTCGGTGGCGCTGGCCGAGCTGCTGCGGGCCAGGGGCGTCGACGTCCGGCTCGACCTGTGGCCCGGCTGGCAGCACGACTGGCCGTACTGGCGCCGCATGCTGGACGCCTACCTGTAGACCGCCTGTAAAGGCTGGCGGACCGCCGGTTCTTCGGGTACGGTGCCCGCATGAGGGCATCCGGCACCCGCCGCGTCGGCCTCCTGGTCGGACGCGAGAACACGTTTCCGCAGCGCTTCCTGGACGCCGTCTGCGAGCGGGGTCGGGAGCACGGCGTCACCGCCGAGCTGGCCCTGCTGGGCGGCACCGGCGAGCTCGACGAACCGTCGTACTCGGTCATCGTGGATCGGATCTCGCACGAGGTGCCGTACTACCGCGCCTACCTCAAGAGCGCGGTGCTCCTGGGCGCGGTCGTGGTCAACGACCCGTTCTGGTGGGAGGCCGACGAGAAGTTCTTCGAGTGCACGCTCGCACGCCGGCTCGGAGTCGCCGTCCCCCGCACGGTGGTGCTGCCCAACAAGGAATACATCGACGACATCGACCACGCGACGTCCCTGCGCAACCTGCGATACCCGCTCGACTGGGAGGCGATCGTCCGGCGCACCGGTCTGCCCGCGATCCTGAAGCCGAACACCGGCGGCGGCTGGAAGGACGTGTCGCTCGTCACGACCATCCCGGAGCTGGTCGAGGCGTACGACCGGAGCGGCCGGAAGACGATGATCCTGCAGGAGTTCATCGAGTGGGACGACTACGTCCGGTGCATCTGCATCGGCCGCGAGCACGTCCTCCCGCTTCGTTACGATCCGAGGGCGCCGTTCGAGCGCCGCTACGTGATCGACCGGCCGCCCGACGGCGAGCTGCGGCGACGCGCGATCGCGGACGCCGGCAGGCTCGTGCAGGCGCTCGGGTACGACATGGACACCGTCGAGTTCGCGGTGCGGGACGGCACGCTCTACGCGATCGACTTCCTCAACCCGGCCCCGGACTTCGACGACTTCTCGATCAAGGCCCAGGCCTTCGACTGGGTGCTGGACCGGATGACGGACCTGGTCATCCGCTACGCGCTGGGCGCGGCCGAGCCGCCGTGGCGCGGCGAGCACCGCTGGTGGAAGCATGTCGACGCGCCCCCCGGCGCCTGAGCCCGTCGCCGCGTACCACGCGCTGCTGGAGGACGCGGCGCTGGCCGCCGCCAGCGCGGAGCGCCTGCAGGATGCGCAGCGGCGACGCGGCCTGACGTTCGGCGACCGCCCGCTCTCGATCTCCCTGCGGCCGAACCTGCTGAGCCGCGCGCGGTACGAGGAGTCGGTGGCGGCCGCACACGCCATCCACGGCGCGCTGGCCGCCCTGGAGCAGGCGCTGGTGGCCGACTCGGGCCTTCGCGCGGAGCTGGACCTGGACCCCGAGGAGGAGCGCCTGGCGCTCGCCGATCCGGGCTGCCGGTCCTCGTCCCCCTCCTCCCGACTCGACAGCTTCTTCGCCGACCGCGTCCGGTACGTCGAGTACAACGCCGAGTCTCCGGCCGGGATGGCGTACGAGGACAACCTGGCCGAGGTGTTCCGGGAGCTGCCCGTGATGCGCGAGTTCCGCCGCTGGTTCCGGCTGCGCTCGCTGCCGGTCCGCCGCCGCCAGCTCGGCGCCATGCTGCGCGCGTTCGCCGAGTGGCGGCGCGGCGAGGAGCCCGTCGTCGCCATCGTCGACTGGACGGGCCTGCCCACGGCGACGGAGTTCGAGCTGTTCGGCGCGTTCTTCGAGTCGCGCGGCGTCCCGGCGGTGATCTGCGACCCGCGCGAGCTGGAACTGCGCCGGGGCCGCCTGCACGCGGGCAGGAAGCCGGTCAACCTGGTCTACCGGCGGGTGCTCACGAGTGAGCTCCTGGCCCGCCGCGACGAGGTCAGCCACTTCCTCGACGCCTACGTCCAGGGGGCCGCCTGCGTCGTCAACACGTTCCGGGCCAAGCTGCTGCACAAGAAGATGAGCCTGGCCCTGCTCTCCGACGAGCGCTGGGCGGGCCTCTACACGCCGGAGCAGCGCGCGGCCATCCAGCGCCACGTGCCGTGGACGCGCCGCGTGGCGGACGGGCCGGCGACCCGCGGCGGGCGGCCGCTCCCGGATCTGCTCGCCCACTGCTCCGGGCGCCGCGAGGAGCTGGTGCTGAAGCCCAACGACGAGTACGGCGGCAAGGGCGTCGTGCTGGGCTGGACGGTCGGGCAGTCGGAGTGGGAGCAGGCGCTGGAGGTCGCTGCGACGCAGTCCTACGTGGTCCAGGAGGCCGTCGAGGTGCCCCGCCAGCCGTTCCCGGTTGCGGTCGACGGCGTGCGCATGCTCGACCTCGCGATCGACCTCGACCCGTACCTCTTCGACGGCCGGCCGGGAGGCTGCCTGACGCGTCTCAGCTCCTCGGCGCTGCTGAACGTGACCGCCGGTGCCGGCAGCATCGTGCCCACGTACGTGGTGGAGGGCACGCGGTGACCCAGCGCTGGCTGACGATCGGGATCGAGGAGGAGTACCAGATCGTCGACGGCACCGGGGAGCTGAAGGCGCACATCGAGCGCCTGCTGACCGCCGCCGCGGGCGAGCCCATCGGCGAGGCGTTCCGGGCAGAGATGATCCAGTCGGTCGTGGAGGCCGGCACCGGCGTCTGCGAGAACGTCGAGCAGGCCCGCGACGAGCTGGCGCGCCTGCGCGGCACGCTGTCGCGGCTCCTGGCGGCGGACGGCCTGCGCATCGCCTGCGCGGGGACGCACCCGTTCTCGCTCTGGCAGCAGCAGCTCGTGACCGAGAAGGACCGCTACCGTGAGCTCGAGGAGGAGCTGCAGGACGTGATCCGCTCGATACTCATCTTCGGGCTCCACGTGCATGTGGGCGTCCCCGACCGCGAGCGCCGGATCGAGCTGATGAACGAGGCGCGCTACTTCCTCCCCCACCTCCTGGCGCTGTCGACCTCGAGCCCGTACTGGTCTGGGCGCGATACGGGCCTGAGCTCCTACCGCAGCGTCGTGTGGTCGCGCTTCCCGCGCACCGGCATCCCACCCGACTTCGCGTCCTACGACGAGTACGAGAATTACCTCGAGCTGCTGGTGAGGACCGGCAGCATCGATGACGGCACGAAGATCTGGTGGGACCTGCGCGCCCATCCGCTCCACCCGACACTGGAGTTCCGGTGCTGCGACCAGACGACGCGTCTGGACGAGACGATCTGCATCGCGGCGCTGATCCAGGCCATCTGCGCGAAGCTGCTGCGGCTGCGCGAGCGCAACCTGGGCTTCCGCAAGTACATGCCGGCGCTGGTGGCCGAGAATAAGTGGCGGGCGATGCGCTACGGCCTCGACGGGCGCCTGATCGACTTCGGCAAACAGGCCGAGGTGCCGATGCGGGACCTCGCCCTGGAGCTGCTGGAGTTCGTGGACGACGTGGTGGACGACCTCGGGTCGCGCTCCGCGGTCGAGCACGTCCATACGATCCTGCGCGACGGCACGAGCGCCGACCGCCAGCGGCGGGTCCACCGCGACGCCGGCTCCCTCGCACAGGTGGTCGACCACCTGTGCGAGGAGACCGTCGCCGGTTAGCCCGTCAGACCAGCCGTGCCTCCGCCGTCTCGGTCGAAAGCGCGCCCTCGAAGTCGAGGCGGTTGGCCGCCCCGACGATGGCCTGCAGCGAGGCCGCGAGGATGTCGTGGGACAGGCCGGCGCCCCAGGTCACCCGACCGGTCGGCGACTCCACCTCCACGTACGCCGCCGCCGACGCGTCCGACCCCGCGGTGAGCGCGTGCTCGTGGTAGTCCACGACCCGCAGCGACAGCCGGCACGCGTTCGCCAGCGCGGCGGTGAACGCGGCGATCGGCCCGTTGCCCGTGCCCGAGATCCGGTGCTCGACCTCGTTGAAGCGAATCCGCGCCGTCACGGTCGTGTGCTCCTCGGGGCCGCCGTGGTGCCGCGTCTCGTGCTCCAGCAGCTCCAGTGGGCCCTCCGTATCGAGGTAGGCGCCCCGGAACGCGTCCCAGATCTGGGCGGGTGACACCTCGCCGCCCGTGGCCTCGGCCAGCCGCTGGATCACCTGCATGAACTCGATCTGCATCCGCCGCGGCAGCGCCAGGTGGTAGTCCTGCTCGAGGATGTAGGCGACGCCGCCCTTCCCCGACTGGCTGTTCACCCGGATGATCGCCTCGTACGTCCTGCCGACGTCGTGCGGGTCGATGAGCAGGTACGGCACCTCCCAGAGCTCGGCGCCGGTGGCCGTCATCTCGTCCATGCCCTTCTTGATCGCGTCCTGGTGCGACCCCGAGAACGCCGTGTAGACGAGGTCGCCGACGTACGGGTGCCGGGGGTCGATCGGGAGCTGGTTGCACGCCTCGACCACCCGGCGGCAGTCGTCGATCCGCGAGAGCTCCAGGCCAGGGTCGACGCCCTGGCTGAACAGGTTCAGCGCCAGCGTGACGATGTCGACGTTGCCGGTCCGCTCGCCGTTGCCGAACAGCGTGCCCTCGACACGCTCGGCGCCCCCCATGATGGCCAGCTCCGAGGCCGCGACCGCGCAGCCGCGGTCGTTGTGCGTGTGCACGCTGAGGATGAAGCAGTCCCGGTGAGCGAAGTTGCGATGACACCACTCGATCTGGTCCGCATGGACGTTGGGCGTGCTCATCTCGACCGTGTTCGGCAGGTTGAGGATCATGCGGCGGTCGGGCGACGGCTCCCAGACTTCCATGACCGCCTCGCAGACCTCCTTCGCGAAGTCGAGCTCGGTGCCCATGAAGCTCTCGGGCGAGTACTCCAGCACCACGTCGGTGCCCTGCAGACCCGCGACCAGGGCCTTGATCTGACGGGCGCCCGCCACGGCGATGTCCCGGATCCCGGGGCGATCGAGCCGGAAGACGACCCGGCGCTGCAGCTCCGACGTCGAGTTGTAGAGGTGGACGATCGCCTGGCGGGCGCCGCGCACGCTGTCGATGGTCCGCGCGATCAGCTCCTCGCGGCTCTGCGTGAGGACCTGGATGGTCACGTCGTCGGGAATCATGTCGTGCTCGATGAGGAGGCGCACGAAGTCGAAGTCCGGCTGGGACGACGCCGGGAACCCGACCTCGATCTCCTTGAAGCCCATCCGCACCAGCAGCTCGAACATCCGCCGCTTGCGATGGACGTCCATCGGGTTGACGAGCGCCTGGTTGCCGTCGCGGAGGTCCACGCTGCACCAGATCGGCGCCTCCGTGATGACGCGGCCCGGCCACTGCCGGTCCGGGAGGTCCACGACCGCCGCCGCGCGATACTTCGAGACCGGCATGGGGGGAGCTGGGGTCGCCGGAAGCACGGGCTCCGCCCTGCGTGTGAGTCCGTCTTCCCGAGATCGGCCAGTCTCGGCTGCAGACGCGGAGCGATGCGCCGAAGGCGCCCCCCGCGTCCCGGACGAGCGGGCGAGTTCCGGAAGAGCGGGCCTGCCCCCTCTTGCCTGTACGTCGACGCCATCCTCACCGCTCATGTACCGCCACCTCCGTGGACATCGCGACCGGGCCGGACCGCGCGAGATCGGTGATCCCGTAGGGGCGCAGCAGCTCCAGGAAGCGCTCGACGCGGTCGAACTCGCCCGACACCTCGACGATCACGTGCTCGGCGCCGGCGTCCACGACGCGGCCGCCGAACCGATCGACCTCCGCGACCGCGCGGTCGCGCTGGGGGCCGGTGACCGCCAGCTTCACCAGCGCCAGCTCCCGGCTGAGCCTGGACGCCTCCGTCAGGTCCTCGACCTCGATCACCTCGATCAATCGGTCGAGCTGCTTCTGGACCTGGTCGACCTCGGCGTGGCCGGCGTCCACGGTCAGCGTCATGCGCGACCGGCCGCGCTCGTCCGTCGGGCCGACCGACAGGCCCTGGATGTTGAACCCGCGCCGCCTGATCATCCCGGCGACCCGCGTCAGGACGCCGGGGTGGTCCTCGACCACGGCGGTCAGGACTCGGAATCTGGACAGAGGCTCGGCGCTAGGCGTACTCATCAGGCAGCTCCGTGAAGTCGTTCAGCCCTTTGCCGAGCGGCACGATCGGGTAGACGTTGGCGTCGGGGTCGATGCGGAAGTCGATCAGCACCGGGCCGCGCGTGCGCTCCGCGAAGTCGAATGCGGCGGGCATGTCCTCGATGCGCTCGACGCACAGGCCGGGCAGGCCGTAGGCGTCGGCGAGCTTGACGAAGTCAGGCATCTCGGTCAGGTCGACCTCGGACCGGACGCCGCCGTAGAAGTCGTCCTGGAACTGGCGCACCATCCCCAGCGAGAAGTTGTTGAGGAGGACGATCTTGATGTCCAGCCGGTGCTTGACGGCGACCGACAGCTCCTGGGCAGTCATCACGAACCCGCCCTCGCCGGCGACGCACCACACCGCCTTCTCGGGCCTCGCGATCTTGGCGCCGATCGAGGCCGGAAACGCGAACCCCATCGTGCCGGCGCCGCCGGAGTTGATGAACAGGCCGGGCCGCGTGTAGTTCCACCACAGCGCCGCCCAGATCTGGTTCTGGCCGACGTCGGCGACGACGATGGCGTCGTCGTCGCAGCGCCGGTACATCTCGATCATCACGTCCTGCGGCTGCAGGTGGCCGTTGGACCGCGTGTACTTCAGCGGGTGCTCCTCCCGCCAGCGGTCGATCTGCGTCAGCCACGGGCGCCGGCACTCGGGCTTCGGCTCTTGGACGTGCGGCAGCATCTCGCGCAGCGCGGTCTTCGCGTCCGCCACCACCTCCAGGTGCGGGCGGACGTTCTTGCCCATCTCGGAGGGATCGATGTCGACGTGGATGAACGTCTCGACGTTCGGCGCCCACTCGGAGAGCTTGGCCGTGACGCGGTCGTCCACCCGCATCCCGACCATCATCAGCAGGTCGGCGTTCTGCACGGCCTTGAGGTTCCAGCCCGTGCCCATGAAGCCGGTCATGTGCAGCGACAGCGGGTGCCTGACGGGAAACGCGCCGACGCCGAGCAGGGTGGTGCCGGTCGGCGTCACGCTGCGCTCCGCGAGCGCGATGAGCTCCTGCTGGCCGCCGCTGAGGATCACGCCGTGGCCGGCCAGGATCACGGGCCGGGCCGCGCGCGACAGCGCGTCGGCGGCCTCGCGCACCCGGCTGAGATCCGGCGTGAACGCCGGCCGGTAGCCGGGCAGCTCGATGGCGTCACGCCACACCGGCTCGCACGACGCCTGCTGCACGTCCTTGCAGATGTCGATGACCACGGGGCCCGGGCGTCCGGTCGTGGCGATGTGGAACGCCTCGTGGATGACGCGCGCAATGTCGTCGACGCGCGTGATCATGTAGTTGTGCTTCGTGACCGGCATGCTGCAGCCGATCACGTCCGACTCCTGGAACGCGTCGCGGCCCACAAGCGTCGTGTTCTGCTGGCCGGTAATCGCGACCATCGGAATCGAGTCCATGTACGCGGTCGCCAGCCCCGTGATGGTGTTGAGCGCGCCGGGACCGCTGGTGGCGAACACCACGCCGGGCCTGCCGCAGGCCCGGGCGTAGCCGTCGGCCATGTGCGCGGCGCCCTGCTCGTGACGGACCAGGACGTGGCGCAGCTTCGGATACCTCGGCAACTGCTGGTAGATGGGCAGGTTCGCCCCACCGGGATAACCGAAGATGACGTCGACGCCCTCGCGTTGGAGGGCCTCGAGGACGATCTCTGCTCCAGTCATAGTCGCTCCCACAACTCGTCGGTCAAAAAGAAAGCCCCCGCCTGGGCGGCGGGGGCTTTGCCTGCTGTCTCGTGCTGCTCTTCAGGCCGCGCGAGCCCCCGCCTCTCCGAGGCCGAGAAGGAGGAGGTCGAGGACTACGAGAATGCGTGCCATCTGCGCGAGCCGCAGTCTACCGAACAGGGCTGCGGGGTTGTAGTTGCCCGTCCACAAAGAGTTGCGCGTTCCTTTTGGATGCATTCACCATCGGGGACCGGGTGTAGTGCAGGTATCGTGGGACGTTCCATGTCGGCAACCCTTGCGCAGAAGATCTGGGACCGCCACGTGGTCCGCTCCGCTCCCGGCGAGCCGGACCTGCTCTTCGTGGACCTCCACCTCATCCACGAGGTGACCACACCGCAGGCCTTCGAGTCGCTCCGGATGGCGGGGCGCCGGGTCCGCCGGCCGGACCTCACCGTCGCCACGATGGACCACAACACCCCCACGCTGGGCGGCCGGGCGGCGGCCGACGACGTCGGTCGCCGGCAGCTCGATGCGCTCGAGGAGAACTGCCGGTGGGCCGGCATCCGGCTCTTCGAGCTCGGCAGCCCCCACCAGGGCATCGTCCACGTGATCGGCCCCGACCTGGGCCTGACACAGCCCGGCCTGGTGATCGTCTGCGGCGACTCCCACACGTCGACCCACGGCGCGTTCGGCGCCATCGCGTTCGGCATCGGCACCTCGGAGGTCGAGCACGTGCTGGCCACACAGTGCCTCCACCAGCGCCGGCCGCGTGACCTCGCGGTCACGATCGACGGGCCGCTGCCCCCCGGGGTGGTGGCGAAGGACGTGGTGCTCGGTCTGATCGCGCGCGCCGGCATCGCCGGCGGCCAGGGCTGCGCGGTCGAATACCGCGGCTCGACCATCCGCGACCTCTCGATGGAAGGGCGGATGACGATCTGCAACATGTCGATCGAGTGGGGCGCCCGCGTGGGCATGGTCGCGCCCGACGACACGACGTTCGCGTACCTGGAGGGGCGCGCGCACGCGCCCAGGGGCGCCGACTGGGATCGGGCGCTGGACGCCTGGCGGGCGCTGCCGACCGATCCCGAGGCGGCCTTCGACGAGGAGATCCGGCTGGACGCGCACGAGCTGCAGCCGTTCGTGACGTGGGGCACGAACCCCGGCCAGGCGGCGGCGGTCACCGGCCAGGTGCCGGAGCCCGCCAACGAGGACGAGGCCAGGGCGCTGCGCTACATGGCGCTGACGCCGGGCACGGCAATGCAGGACATCGCTATCGACCGGGTGTTCATCGGGTCCTGCACGAACGCCCGGCTGGAGGACCTGCGGGCCGCCGCGGCGGTGGTCCGCGGGAGGCGCGTCCACCCCCGCGTCCGGGCCATGGTGGTGCCGGGCTCCGCGCTGGTCAAGCTCGAGGCCGAGGCCGAGGGACTCGACCGCGTCTTCGCCGACGCGGGATTCGAGTGGCGGGACGCGGGCTGCTCGATGTGCCTGGGCATGAACCCGGACGTCCTGCAGCCGGGCGAGCGCTGCGCGTCCACGTCCAACCGCAACTTCGAGGGCCGGCAGGGCGCCGGCGGCCGGACGCACCTGCTGTCCCCGCCGATGGCGGCCGCCGCTGCGCTGACCGGACACCTGGTGGACGTCCGCGAGATCATCGGTGAGGAGGTCGCGCGCTGATGGAGCCGTTTCGCCGGCACGAGGGGCGGATGGCGCCCCTGGATCGCGCCAACGTCGATACGGACCAGATCATCCCCAAGCAGTTCCTGAAGCGCATCGAGCGTTCGGGGTTCGGCCCGTTCCTGTTCTACGACTGGCGCCGCAACGACCCGGGCTTCGTGCTCAACCGGCCCGAATACGAGGGCGCGACCGTGCTGGTCGCCGGTGCCAACTTCGGCTGCGGCTCCTCGCGTGAGCACGCGCCGTGGTCGCTGCAGGACGCGGGGTTCCGGGCGGTGATCGCGCCAAGCTTCGCGGACATCTTCCGGACGAACTGCCTGAAGATCGGACTGCTGCCGGTCGCCCTGCCCGAGGCGTCGGTGCGGCGCCTGCTCGAGCTGGCGGAGGAGGACCCGGCGACGACGGTCACGGTCGACCTGGAGTCCCGGACGGTCAGCGCGGCGGGCTTCTGCGAGGGCTTCGAGCTGGACCCGTACGCGCGCGAGTGCCTGCTGAACGGGTGGGACGCCGTCGCGCTGACGCTGCGCCACGAGGACGAGATCGCGGCCCACGAGGCGCGCCGGGAGAGCTGGCTCCCGGCGATCACTCCCCCCTAGCGGGGGGGTCGCTGAAGAGATATCCCTCCCCCCTGGCGGGGGAGGAGGGCCGTCCGCGGCCCGGAGGGGGGGTCGCTGAAGAGATATCCCTCCCCCCCAGCGGGGGGAGGAGGGCCGTCCACGGCCCGGAGGGGGGGTCGCTGAAGAGAGATCCCTCCCCCCCAGCGGGGGAGGAGGGCCGTCCACGGCCCGGAGGGGGGGTCGCTGAAAGGGAGCCTTCCCGCCTGATTGGGTACCCCTGCTCTGCTGACGACTGCTGGATTGGTCATCCCCCACCCCCTCCCCCGGCGCGGGGGAGGGGAAGGCTCCCTCGCTTCGCTTCGGTCGTTCTTCCCGCCACCTCGGTCGTCCTACCGCCGACCGTTCTTCAATCCCGCCTTCAGTAATGCCACCACGTGGCGCTTGCGGGCTTCCACGAACGTTCGGTCCAGCTGGCCCCCGAGGTCGCGGATCAGGGGCGGGTTGGCCAGCGGGAACCAGCACAGGCCCAGCAGGGTGAGCAGGAGCTGCTGCGGGTTCGTCGCGACTGACGTCCAGTCCAGCTTCTCCGCGATCGTCAGGGTCGTCCGCAGCAACGTGAGGTGCGCTCGCGTGCCCTCCATGAGGCCGGTGCGCCGCAGCGCCTCGCGCTGCACCAGCGTCAGGAACGTCGGCCGCTCGTACAGGAACTCCAGCAGGTTCTCGACGACGATCTCCAGCGCCCCGTCCAGGTCGCCGTCCGCGACGGCGGTCAGCTGCCGGTTCGTCTCGGCCACCAGCTGTTCGGTCGCCTCGAACATGCGCTGCAGCACGGCCCGGTACAGGGCAACCTTGGACCCGAAGAAATAGCCGGGCGCGCCCCTCGAGAGCCCGGCCGCGCGGCCGATTCGCTCCATGCTGACGGCCTCGTAGCCGAGGTCCGCGAACAGGCGCTCCGCCGCGTCGATGATCGTCTGACGGCTGCGCTCCGCGTCGCGCCGTAACGTCGTCTCGTCCAAAGCTTGTTGCGCAGCAAGCACGGTACAGCAACGGACCTCTACATGCGTGCAACGTCGCGCAGTGGCAGACGGGGCCCGCGGCGGGGAGGCCCCACGCCGGCAACCGTAAGCAGCCGCAGCACCCGCGCCCGGTGGCCCCGGTAGGGCTCCAGCAGCTCCAGCATCCGCTCGTCGGTGCCGCGCGGCTCGCCGGCCAGCGCCCAACAGACGAGGTGTGGCAGGTGGTAGTCGCCCACGGAGACCGCGTCGGCGTCGCCCAGCGCGACGACCGCCACCTCGGCGGCCGTCCAGTGGCCCATGCCGGGCAGGGCGCGAAGCCGCTGCCGGGCGGCATCCGCCGGCAGCACGGCGGCCTCCTCCAGGCGGGCGGCGTGGGCCGCCGCCCGGCGGACGGTCTCGGCGCGACCTCGCTCCACGCCGAACGTGTGGAAGACCGGGTATCGGACGCCGGCCACCACCACCGGATCGGGCGGCAGCAGGAGGCCCGGCAGCGGTCCGGGCGCCGGCTCGCCCAGCCCGCGGACCACGGCCCGCCACCCCCGCCACGCCTCCTTGCCCGCGACCCGCTGCTCCAGGACGCTCGCGACCGCCGCCTCGAAGACCGCCTCCGTCCGGCACATCCGGAGGCCGGGATGCAGGCGGTACAGATCGCGGAGCAGCGGGTGCGACGGACGGAAGCCGGAGGCGTCGTCCAGTTCGCCGACCAGGACCGGTGCGCGGTCGGCCAGCCAGCCCGCTCCCGGACCCCAGGCCTCCACGCGCAGCGTGCCGCCCGCCTCCAGGACCAGCCGCTCAGTGCCGGGCCCGACCGGCGTCCGCGTCGCCCGCCACACCTCCCGGGCGCCCATCCGGACCGTCGGGTCGGCGCCGCCGCGCCGGACCGGCGACAGCGTGCGCCGCAGGTCGAGCGGGCGCGAGAGTCGGAGCGTGCGGACCGCGGTCTGCGTCACGGCCCGACAAAGGTACCGCCCCTCCCGGCGCTGCGGGAGGGGCGGTACTCCGGACGGTCAGAAGCTCGTCGTCGCGCTAGTTCAGTCGGACGCGACCTGCGCGCGGCCCCTTGGCGCTGGGCTCGATCTCGAACGAGACCCGCTCGCCACCACGGAGCGCGTCGAAGTTCGCGATGGCGCTTCGGTGGAAGAAGTACTCCTTGCCATCCTCCCCCGAAATGAACCCGAAGCCGCGGTCGGCGACGATCTTCTTGATGGTCCCCTCTGCCATCTACCTTCCCCCGGTTCCTCGATAGAAAGAGGTACGACCGCGCTCGTTCGAGGAACCAACGGTAGGACGACCACGGCGAGCTCCACCTGACGACCCAGTGGCTCACACAGCATACGTGAGCCAGGACGCTTCCACACACGTCGTTTCCGGCCATTCTGCGGCCCCGTAGAGGCCCCTTGACGAATTGTTGACACCGTCCGCGGGCGATTTGCCAGTTGAACGCATTGCCCCGACTGTGCTACCCTCACTCGCGTCATGGAGCCCACCACCAACCGCCGAGCGGCGCTGTCCATCGAGCGGGCACGGGTGGGCCGTGATGGCTGCGCGTTTGGCGACGGCATGGCCCACATCGGCCATGGCCAGGCCTGGATCCCGCCGCGGAAGGGGTGCGGCTAGCAGCACTCCGACCGCCGACAGAGGCGAAGTCGATCGAGGGGTCTGGCCAGATGCCAGGCCCCTTTCTTTTGCCCGGCCGTCGAGCCGGAGTGGAGGTCGAGAACGATGTTCTTCCCCTCGGAGACGGCATACGAGGAGATACGGCGGAGGCAGCGCGAGCTGCACGAACAGGCGGCGCGCGCACAGCTGCTGGCGCGCGCCCGCCGGGAAGCGATCCTGGCGAACCCATCCCGGCGCAGCGGCCGGAGCTGGTTGGCACGGCGCTTCCGCACGAACCTGGCGCGCCCCTGAACGGAGGAGGCCCGGGCAGCCGAGGCCGGCCATGCTTCGCACGCGATGCCGGCCGAGGCGCCCGGTCCTCAGCCCAGGCGGCCGCCGTCCAGGCGCAGGACGCGGTCGCACGTCGTCCGCACGAACCGCTGGTCGTGGCTGACCACGACCAGGGTCCGCCCCCGCTCGCGCAGGCTGCCCATCAGACCCACCAGTCGCTCGACGCCCGCGCGATCCTGGCCGGTCGTCGGCTCGTCCAGCACCACGACCGGCGTGTCCATGGCGAGCACCGCGGCGATCGCCACCAGCTTCCGCCGGGAGTAGCCGAGGTCGTACGGATGGCGGTCGGCCACCGCCGCCAGCCCGAGCACGTCGAGGGACGCGGCCACCGACGCCCCCTCGCGCGCGCCGAAGGCGACCTCCGCCCGTACGGAGCGGCAGAACAACTGCCGGTCCGGCTCCTGGAACGCGATCCCCACGCGTCGCGCCAGCTGTGCGACCCGGAGGCCACGGACGTCCACGCCCTCGAGCAGGACACGACCCGTGGTCGGCCGCAGGAGTCCGTTGAGGTGACGAATGAGCGTCGATTTGCCGGAGCCCGTGGGACCGGTCACGGCGACCGCCTCACCGCGCGCGATCCTGGCGGTGACACCGTCCAGCGCCAGCGTGCCGTCCGGGTAGCGGTGCGACACCGCGTCCATCGAGATCACAGGCCCACCACCCGGGCGCAGAGGCGCGCGAGCAGCGCCTCGTCGTGCTCGGCGACCAGGACGCCCACGCCGATCCGGGCCACCCGCTCGATCGCGCGCGCAACCAGGTCCGACCGCTCGGCATCCAGCCGCGACGTCGGCTCGTCGAGGGCGAGGTAGCCTGGACCGAGCGCCAGCAGCCCGGCCAGTGCGACGAGCTGCGACTCGCCGCCCGAGAGCCGCTGCGGATGCCGGTCCGCGAGGTGCCCGATCGCCAGGACGTCGAGCGCCGTCCGCGTGCGCTCGCGCACCTCGGCCTCGGGAAGGCCGAGGTTGCACGGCCCGAACGCGACCTCGTCGTACACGGTCCGGTGCAGGCCGGTGAGCTGCACCGCCGGGTTGTCGAACAACAGGCCGCAGCTCCGCGCCAGCTCGTGGGGACGCAGCTCCGACGTCGGTCGCCCGTCCACCAGGACGCGGCCGCGCAGCTCGCCGCCGATGGCCGCGGGCGCCAGGCCCGAGGCGACCAGGCACAGGGTGGACTTGCCGGACTCGTTGGCTCCCCGCACGCCCACGACCTCCCCCGGGCGCACCTCGAGCGAGATCGGCCCGAGCGCCCACGCCGCAGCGCCCGGATAGCGATAGGCCGCTTCGTCGAGGACGATCACCGGACGGCCACCGCCACCCTGCCGGCCAACCCGATCACCGCGACGGCAGCCAGCGCCCACCGCAGTGCCCACTGGACCCTGCTGTCCGGCAGCCGGCGCAGCAGCGTGCGCCGGCCTGGCGCTCCGAACGCTCGCGCCTCCAGCGCCAGCGCCCGGTCCTCGACCTCCGCCAGGCTGCCGATGACCAGGGGCGCCACCAGTGGAAGCAGCCCGCGCAGCCGGCGCCACCACGCGCCTTCGGTGTCGAGGCCTCGCGCTCGCTGGGCCTCGATCACCTCGACGGCGCGGGCCTGCGTGCGCGGCACGGCCGCCAGGGCGGTCCCCACGACCAGCGTCGACCGGCGGCCGAGCCCGCGCGCCTCGAGCTCGCTCAGCAGGTCGTCGACCTCCGTCGTGGCGAACAGCACGGTCGCCGGCAGCGTCGCGCCGAGCAGCCGGAGCAGCGCGGCGAGCGCGCCGCCGAGTCCGCCGCCGCCGGCCGGCAGCAGGGAGTTGATGACGATGCTGGAGAGGGCGACCGGCGCGAGCGCCAGCGCGGCCAAAGCGACACGCCGGAGCCGCCCCGCCCGCAGCGCGGCCAGTGCGCTGACGACCACGATCGCCGCCGCGAACCAGCCGCCCCACGCGAGCGAGATCGCGGTGCCGGTGAGGGCCGCGACCAGCTTGGTGGTCGGGTTGAGCGCAGGAGGGGGCTCGCCCCCTCTTGCATCAGGTCGGTTCGAGGACTCTGTCGCCGTGCGGGAACCGGGCCACGAGGCGGCGCGGCAGCGCCGCCAGGATGAGGAAGGCGAGCAGGAACTCGATCATCTTGTCCAGCGGGTCGGACAGCAGCCCCTGCTTCAGGGTCGCCTGGTAGAGGCTGTCGCCGGCCGCGCGAAACGCGGCGATGATCGCGTCCCCGCCGAACCCCGTCACGCCTCCGAACACGTACGCCGCGATGGGAGCCGACACGACCGCCGCCACCAACCCCGTCAGCAGGCCGGCGGCCAGCACGAGCACCGCGCCGGAGTCCCGCCTCGCGAAGAGCGCCCATCCGGCCAGCGCCAGGTAGACCGCGACCACGAGCAGGAATGCCCCCTCGGAGAGGCTGAACACGGCCAGGCTGGTGTACTGGCGGCTGAACGTGTAGGTGACGACGAGCACGACCGCCACCGCGATGCCGATCGCGGCCGCGAGCACGCGCGGCTCCACCGACCGGCGGCTGCGGAAGAAGCCGAGCGAGCCCCACAGTCCGGCCAGCAGACCGATCACGGCGGCGGTGATCGCGAACGGACCGGCGGTCGGCGCGGCAAGCGGCGCCGGCAGCACGTATGCCCAGATCAGGTTGGTGAGCGCGCCGGTCACCAGTCCCGCCAGCGGACCCGCCAGCACGCCGGTGACGATCGTTCCCACCGAGTCGAGGTAGATCGGCAGCTTGAGCACCTGCTGCACCGTCGAACCGAGCACGATGTTCAGTGCGATGGCGACGGGGATGAGCACCAGCGTGCGTGTGGCGGAGAGGGGCATCGCGACGAGCCTACCGGAAAGCGGCGGCTCCGAGATGGCGATGGGACAGCCGCCCATCGGTGGGCGGCGGCGGCGCCGCGGGCGAGGACCCCGCCCATTCAAAGGCCGGTGCGGCAGCGCTACGGTCGGTGGCGAGATGAACGCCGAGCGACCGGAGCCGCGGTCCGAGCAGCCGCCGGACCTGCAGACACAGCTGGAAGCGGTGCTCCACGCCGTCTGGACGGAGGAGGAGCGCTGGCGGCGTGAGGAGCGCATCGACCTGGCGGTCCGCCTCGTTCGCGACGCCTGAGCGAGCGCTCGGCCGGCGGGCACGGGCCGGCCGGCTGAGACGAGTACCGGTGGTGTGACGGCGGCGAGTCACACCGGCTGCGCGGGAGGAGCGCCCGGGGCGCGCGCTACTCGCCCTCGGCGGTGGCAACGGTGCGGCGGCGCCGCCTCCCGTTCGATGTGGGGGCTGCAGCGCGCGTCGCTGACGTGGCGCGCGTCCTGCGCCGCACCGATCCGTCGCCGCTGACCGCGCGCAGCACTTTGCGCTGGATGCTGCGCAGCATGCGCTCGGCGCCGGGCGTGGACGAAGAGCGGCCACCGGCCGTGGCCTTGGCCAGCTGGCGCTTCAGGCTCCGGTTCTCCTTGATCAGCTGCTCCACGCTGTCGCGGAGGCTCTCGACCAGGTCGTTGCCGCTCAGTCGCCTGCGGCGCGTCGTTGTGGTCCCGGACGTCGCCGCACTGCGCGGCCGCCGACGCCGACGTGGAGTCGCAGTCTCCTCGCTCGCAGGGCTATCGAACTCTTCGACGTCGGTCATGGTGATGGTCGTCTCCCAGCACGAACTACGAGTACTGGCGGACAGCTTATCCGAAACAGTTCGCGATGGGAATCAGCGCGTCGCCGTTGCGACTCACTCTCAAAAGACGCGGTCATCTCGGGTTGTCAAGCGCATCATCGATCGACACGTTTCCGTCGCCACCCACCCGTCCGGCCGGTCCGACCTGGCACAATAAACCGACTTGACATCACTTGCCTGGAGGTGCGACGTGAACTGGCGATTCTTGCTGCAGGTGCTCGTGGTCCTGGTGGTCGTCACAGGTCTGGCGCTGGCCTCGCAGGCCGAGTTCATCCCGCCGATGTGACGAGATCCGACTAGCACGAGGCCGGGCATGGGCTAATATTTCGTCCATGCTCGGCTCGCCCCGCAGCGGTCGCGGCAGGCACAAGGGCATCGCGGTTCGGCCCGAGGCGATTCGCGAAGCGCGCCTCGAGAAAGGCCTGAGCCTCGCGGAGGTGGCAGGCGACGACGTCACCCGCGCCGCGATCCACCTCGTTGAGACGGGGAAGATGCGGCCCTCCATGCGGACGCTGGAGCTGATTGCCCAGCGCACCGGCCGGCCGGTTTCCTACTTCATGCAGGCCCATGGATCGGAAGCGCAAAAGGCGGCCTGTGAGGAACTGTCGCGACTCGTTGACACCGGAAACTATCACGAGGCCGTACAGCTCGGCAATCGGCTGCTCGGCGAGGGACTGGAGGCGGCGGTCGAGGCAGAAGTCCGGTTCGGGCTCGGTCGGGCGTTGGTCCGCATGGTCGATGGAACGGCCGCGCTGGAGCACCTGCCCCGCGCACGGCAGCTCTTCGAGCGCCTGGGCGACAGCTGGATGGTCGCGCGGGTGCTGGAACAGCAGGCGAACGCGATGTTCCTGGCCGGCGACCCGCGCGCGCTCGGCTGCGCGCTGGAGGCGCTGGAGCGATGTGAGCGGCTGGAGCCAGCCGATCCCACGCTGCGGGCCACCGTCCTGAACCACATCGGCAGCATCCACATGCGCAGCCGCGACTGGCACAACGCGGCTCGCTTCTTTGAGATGGGGCTGGCCGTCCGCGAGGAGCTCGTCAGCCTCCGGCTGCGGGCACGGCTCCACGACGGGCTGACCGCTGCGTACCAGTACCTGGGCGACTTCAAGGGCGCACGCCGGTCGGCCGAGCGGGCGTACGCCCTCTACACGGTCGACGCCGACGTGTCCGGGCTCATTCGCGCCGAGAACAATCTGGGCTACGTCCTGCTCCAGCAGGACGAGCTGGAGGCGGCGGCGCCTCACCTGCACCGGGCACTGGACCTGTGCGAGGAGCGGGACGCGGCCCCGCTGCTCCGTGCGTACACACTGAACAGCCTGGGCGAATTACACATCGCGCTCGGAGAGCCGGACGTCGCGCGCGCGTACCTGCTGCGGTCGCTCGGCGTGGCGCGGGGCCTGGGCGAGCGGGGCACGGAGGCGACCGCTCGCCACCTGCTGGGCACCGCGTCCGTCGAGCTCGGGTACGAGGACGCGGCCGACGAATGGTTCCGGAGCGCGATCGAGCTCCTCAGCCAGCTCGACCTCGTGGAGCGGCTCCGCAGCTGCGCGGCAGAGTACGCAGAGCTGCTCTACCGGCGCCGCCGGCTGGACGAGTCCGTCACGTACTGGCGGGTCGCCGCCGGAGCCGCCAACCGCACGGCGCGGCCGGCCGCCGTCGACGAGAGCCGAATGGACGGCGCAAGCGCCTAGAGATCCGGCTGCTGAGCCAGGCCCGGTACTCGAAGCCCCGCTGTCCGCGCACCTGGTCCAGGGGCACCTCGACGCTGCTAACGCTGAGCTACCGACACCTCACGCTCCCCAGCCCAATGAGCTGTGGCACAGGGCTACGGCAAGGCGTCGACGCCGGCGGCTGATCGGACCTCTGCTGGGCGGCTCGCGGTCCGTCCTCACAGCGGCCGGTCATCGAAAGCCTTTCCGCTATTCACTTGTCCGGACGGGGCTCGGTGAGGTGCCTTCCACCCGCCCTCCCCGAGGCGGCGTGGGTCGATGGGTCTGCGCTATTCCAGTTCCAGCCTGTCGAGCTCCTCGAGCTGGAAGACGTGCTCGATCGGACGGCCGAACAGCCTCGCCAGGCGGTAGGCGACCACCAGCCTGGGCTGGCACTTGCCGTTCTCGATCGCGTTCACCGACTGCCTGGAGAGTCCCACGCTGCGGGCGACCTCGGCCTGAGACATGCGCCGCTCCTTGCGCAGCCTCCGTATGAGGTTCTGCCCGATGGGCTCCTCCAACGATTGGATATATCCGAGCTGTGCCAATCCCTTTACCCCCCACCACGCATCGTCCGGATGGACACCAACTGTGGGGGCTGCGTGTGGCCCCTGGTTCTCTCGCCTCTTCGTGGTCCGGTGAACACTGAGTCAGATCGCCTCACAGTTGACCAATGCGTGACTATATCCGTTCCGCGCTGCCCGTCAAGTATATGTCAAGCGACCGCTGTATTCTGCCTCATTTGACGCCATTTCGTCGAGTCCTGTTGACGATGACCCAGATGTGGTTCAGTACCGCGGTCGGTTACGCTCGCTGCCGTGGGACGGCAGCTTGACGAGGCGGTCGGCCGGCTTCGGGGCGAAGTGACGCGCCTTGCGACGCAGGGCGGTTCGGACCGGCACCAGGTCGCCGCGAACCACCTGGCGTGGTCGGTGGCCAGGGCGGAGGCGGCGCGGGCCTGCCGGGAGTGGGCTGAGACCACCGGCGATCCGCTGGCCGATGGCGTCGCCGGGGTGGCGGAGGCGGAGGCCCTGGCATTCGCCGAGGGACGCAGCACGGAGCTGCACGCCCTGGGCGCCGAGCGCCTGGTTGCGCTTCACGCCGGCTACCGGCCGCTCGAAGACGTCGGCGCGAGCGACGAGCACCGGCTGCTGCGGGCGTCGCTCCGCGAGTTCGCGCAGCGCGAGCTCCGTCCGCGCGCCCAAGAGGTGCATCGGGGCGACCTCGACATCCCCGAGGAGATCGTTCGCGGCGCGGCGGCGCTCGGCCTGTTCGGAATCTCGGTCCCCGAGGAGTACGGCGGCGTCCGGTCGGCGGAGCCAGACCACCGCGCCATGCTGGTCGCCACCGAGGAGCTGTCGTGGGGATCGCTGGCGGCGGGCGGCAGCCTGATCACCCGGCCCGAGATCCTGGTCAGGGCGCTGCTGCGCGGCGGCACCGACGCGCAGAAGCGGGCCTGGCTGCCGGCCATCGCGTCCGGCGAGCAGCTGGTCGCCGTGGCGGTCACCGAGCCCGACCACGGCTCCGACGTCGCGTCGATCACCTGCCGCGCCGTGCGCCGGCCGGACGGCGACTGGGAGATCACCGGCACGAAGCTCTGGTGCACGTTCGCCGGTCGATCGGAGCTGCTCATGGTGCTGTGCCGGACGTCGGACGCCGGCCACCGCGGCGAGTCCGTGTTCGTGCTGGAGAAGCCCGCCTACGCGGGCCACGAGTTCGAGCACCGGCAGCCCTCCGGCGGCGCGCTGCACGGCCGCGCGATCCCGACGATCGGGTATCGCGGCATGCACACGTTCGAGCTCGCTTTCGACCGCTACCATGCCCCAGCTTCGAGCCTGCTCGGTGGGGATGAGTGGCTCGACCGCGGGTTCTACCTGCAGATGGAGGGGTTCGGCGTTGGCCGCGTCCAGACGGCCGCACGGGCGGTCGGGGTCATGCAGGCAGCCCTGGAGGACGGGCTGGCCTACGCGCGCGAGCGCCGGGTCTTCGGCCAGGCGGTGGCTGATCTCCAGCTGCCGGCGGCGATGCTGGGCTCGATGATCGTGCGCGTGTCGGCCGCCCGGCAGCTCGGCTATCGCGCCGCCCGCCTCCTCGACCGCGGCGAGGGCCAGGTCGAGAGCTCGCTGGCGAAGCTGTACGCGTCACGGGCCGCGGAGTCGGTGACCCGCGACGCGATGCAGCTGCACGGGGCCATGGGCTACGGGGAGGAGACGGACGTGTCGCGGTACTTCGTCGACGCGCGCGTGCTGTCCATCTTCGAGGGCGCGGAGGAGGTCCTCGCGCTGCGCGTCATCGCGCGCAGCCTGCTGGGCCGCTGAGCGGGCGTCAGCGCCGCGACGGGCCGATCGAGCCCCGTGCGACGAACTCGTACGGCAGGTTGGCGACCGGCCCGCCCGGGCCGCCCTCCACGCGCTCCAGCAGCTCGCGGGTCCACTGCGCGGCCTGCGCGTAGTAGTCGCGGCGGATGACCGCCAGCGGCGGTCGGTGCGCGACCGCCCAGTCGGAATCGCCGTGACAGACGAACGAGACGTCCGCCGGGATGGCCAGACCGCAGTCGTAGATCGCGGCCAGCATCCGCGGCGCGAGGCCGTACGGACTCACGACGTAGGCGGTCGGGCCCTCTCCCGCCGCCTCCAGCCGTCCCACGGCGGCCAGGCAGTCGTCGGTCGTGTCGACCCGGAGGATGAACCGCTCCTCGAACTCGAAGCCGACCTTGCGCAGGCCGTGCACCCGCGCGTCGACCCAGCCGAGCAGCGACGCCTCCCGCATCGGCGTGCGGCGCGTCACGTACGCGATCCGTTCGTGGCCGCCGTCCTGCAGCAGGCGCAGGGCCTCGAGCATCGCCGGCATCGTCGCCTCGAGGTGCATGCGCACGCGTGTCCGGTCGTCGAGCTCCGCCAGGGGAGCCACCGGGACCCCGGCGCGCAGGAACGGCTCGACGCCGGAGTGCGACAGGATCGGCGGGATGACGACGAGCCCGTCCACCCGGTCGGCGAACAGCCTGCTGAACTGCCGCGCCTGGACCTCGAGCGCCGCCTGTCCGTCGCAGATCGTGACGGCGTAGCCGGCCTGGCCGGCGGTGTGCTCGACGCCCCGCATGTACTCCAGGAACACCGGGTTTCCCAGGTCGGGCACGGCCACGCCGACGGTCATGGTGCGCGACTGCCGGAGGCCGCGGGCGCGCAGGCTCGGCAGGTAACCCAGGGCGCTGGAGGCGGCCAGGACGCGGCCGCGGGTCTCCTCGCTGCCGTAGCCGGAGGCGTTCAGGACGCGCGACACCGTGGATACTGCTACGCCGGCCTTCACCGCCACGTCTTTCATGGTCGGCATCGGTGGCCTGGGATCGCTCGCGCTCTGGTTCACGCTCTCTCCTGCGGGGGACGCACCGGCATGATTGCACACCGGCCACATTGTGGAAACGTTTGCTTCCGCCGCCGGGGCGGACGCGGCCTAGCGCGAGTCCGCGAGCGCGACCAGCCGGTCCAGCGCGGCCGCGAGGACCACATCGGCGCGGGCGGCGGCGGCGGGCCCGTCCGCAACCGCGACGCGCACGACGTAGTAGACCGCGGAGCGGTCGCGGAGGAGGTTCCACGCGGCCGGCAGCAGCAGGTCCCAGCCCCGCCGGACGACGCCGTCCGGACCGACGACCGCGGAACGGAGCAGGCGGCGCTCGGTGAGGTGCTCGACGGTCGCGTCGTCCACGGCCACCGCTCGGCCGCCCGCCAGTGGGAGCCACCCGTCCCGCGTGGCGACCACGACGAATCCCGAGCCCTGGTAGCCCAGCTCGCCCGTCCAGCCCAGCACCGCCCGGGGCTGCGCCGTCACACCGACGTAGAGCAGGGCCTGGTCGCCGGCTCCGTCGTCCAGCAGCCACTGCCGCGAGCGCATCGCGAGCGCCACCGGCGCGGTCGCGCCGGCCGTATGCCACTGCGTGCCCGCGACCAGGACTCCTGCCGCGGGCAGGCCTGGCGCGGCCGGGTCGGGCACGGCCGCGACCGCCGCGGCGAGGCCGGCCGTCAGGATCAGGCCGGCGACGAGGAGCCGCCGTTGAACGAGGGCACGCATCGCAGGGCGAATCCCGCGGCCACGAACAGGAGCGTGGCCGCGACGAACAATGAACCGCTGAGCATCTCGTGGAGCACGCCCTGGGCCACCGCCTGCCCGAACGGGCCCGACAGCACCAGCACCAGCGAGACGCGCAGCACGTTCGCGACCAGGATGATCGGCAGCACCAGCGCGATCAGCAGCGCGCGGCGCACCAGCGAGGCGCGCACCAGGCCGACGAACAGCGCGCCCAGGCAGAGCAGCGCGAGCAGAGAGTCCATGCCGCTGCACGCCTGGGCCACGACCAGGTGGACGCTGGACGTGAACAGATCGACGCCCGAGCGGCGGACGGGCACCCCGGCCGCGGTGGCCGTGAGCGCGGACGCCTGCGCGGTGACCTGCTGCATCGCGAAGCCGAGCGGCGCGAGAAGGCCCCGATAGACCGACAGCGCGCCCGCCGTCAGCGCCAGCGGGAGCGCGGTGAGCCGTGCCGTCCCGACGCCGTGCAGGTACGCGACCGCGCCGACCGCCACCGGGAGGAAGGACGCGCCCTCCAGCGCGTGCACGTTGGTCCTGGCGCCGGCGAGCAGCAGCGCCAGGCCGGCGGCCAGCAGGGCCAGGCCGAGCGGGTGCCCGGGGCCTGACGCGGCCTTCAGGTCACGCCAGCGGAGCGCGATCATCAGCGCCGCCGTGGGCGGGACGAGGAACCCGAACGAGAGCTCCTGGTCCGACAGCCAGACCTGGACGCCGTGCGCGAACACGGGCGCGTACACGAGCGCGATCGCGACGGCCGGCACGGCGGCGGTCGCCGCGCCGGCGATTGCGAGCCGCCGCGGGGCCTGCGCCTCAGCCTGCGTCGAGCGCACCTCTGCGGCGGCGGAGCAGGAAGCCGGCGCCGAGCAGCGGGATCAGGCCGAGCAGCATCAGGATGGCGCTGGGAAGCTCCGGAGTCGTCGTGCCCTCGCCGGGCTGCGGGCTGCCGCCGCCCTGGCCGTTGCCACCCTGACCGTTGCCACCCTGGCCGCCGGCGCCGCCGCTCGGGGAGCCCCCGGTGCCCTGGTAGCTGACCGGCTGGCTCACGACGTTCGTCTGGCCGCCGCCGCTCGTCCCGCTTCCCACAGCGGTGCCCGTCGTCTGAAAGGTGCCGGTCGTCTGACCGGTGCCGGTCGCCGCGCCGCCCGCACCGGTCGTCGGGCTGCTGGTGGTCGGCTGGCTCGTGAGGATCGTCTGGCTGGTGCCCGTCGCCTGGCCGCCAGCGGTGGTCAGGCCGCCGGCACCGGCGCTCTGGCCGGCGCCCACTTCCGTGCCGGCACCGGCCGCATCCACGACGGTGGCTGTGGACGCGTCTACCGTGCCGCCGAGGCCGGTGTCGATCGAGGCCATCGTGCCGCCGCCCGCGGTGTTGGTGGCAGAGCCGGCCCCCGGCGTCGCCGCCAGGATGACCGAGTCGCGCCACACCAGCGCGGTGGCCAGGGCGATCAGCAGCAGCACGGCGCCGCAGGCCGTCACCACAAGCGGAACTCTCCGAACGTCCCGAAGCATCGTGACTGAAATGTCACGCGGTAAGAGGTTGCACCGCCATGGTACAAGCGTCCTCGGGCATCGGGACAAGCGCCCTCCCTTGCTCAGATGATGGCGAGCGGGTTGACCGGGCTCCCCACCCCGCCGGTGATGCGGAGCGGGGCCACGACGAACGTGAAAGTCCACGCGGCGGCCGCCACCAGCGGCTCGAGGTCGAGGAGCTCCAGCAGGTAGACGCCGCGCTCCTGGAGCAGGGCCAGGTGCACCGGCAGCAGCTCACCCGAAGGTGCCGGGACGACCTCGACGGCGAAGTTGTCCGCGCCGACGAGGACGACGCCCCGGTCGGCCAGCCACCGCGCGGCCTCCACGTCGAGGCCCGGCTCCGCCCGGTACCAGCTCGGGTCCTGCGGATCGAACCTGGACAACCAGCCGGTGCGGACCAGCGCCGCGTCGCCCGGCTGGAGCTGCACGGCCATTCGGTTCAGGGCCCGCTCCACATCGCCCACCCCGATCACCCGGCCGGGCTCGAGCGGACCGCCGGACGCGCCGACGACGTCGATCAGGACACCGCGGCACACGATGCCGCCCACACGATCGATGCCCAGGCGGCGAGCGCCGGTGGAGCTGCGGACCTCACTGGCGGGTATGCCGTTGTACATCAGGCCGTCGCGCGCCACGTGGCTGAGCGCGTCGATGTGCGTGCCGCTGTGGCAGGCCATCGAGAGGTGGTCGTCGGCGAACTGGAAGCCGTTGCCGCCCCGCCGGGCGCCGGCCTCGAAGTCCGCGCCGTCGACCAGCATCGTGTGCAGCACCGGCGGCCGCGGCGGCATCACGGGAACCTGCCTGGCCTGCACGGGCAGGCCGAGCGGCAGCACCTGCCCGAGCCGAGCGGCGTCCAGGCCCCGCCGCACCGCCTGCGCGTCCACCAGGTTCAGCGCCCCACGCTCGTCGTTCGCACCCCAACGGCCCCAGCCGGCACCCGTCATCTCTCCACCTCCTGAACGCCAGTAAGGCTAGACGGTCGGGAGACGCGGCAGGAGACGGGCGCAAACCGCGATCATTGATGCCTGCCAAACAACAGGCCCGGCTCTGGTTGCCGCGTCGGGGGGCCGGCACCAGGAGGTCTCGCACGCACGCAGTGAACGATGCCCACCCCGCCTCCCCGATGCTGGTGGGCGCCAGCCACGGCCTGACGAACGCCGAGGCGACGTCGAGGCTCGCCCTGCGGCGCCGCATCCGGCCGCGCGGCGCACTCGACCTGTCGCTGCGCCGGCGGCTGCGCTCCACGCTGACCGAACGTCTGGTGCTGCTGCTGCTCGCGGTCGCCGTGATCTACGCGATCCTGGGTGCGTTCCGGGACGCACTGGTCATCCTCGGCGTGGTCGTGATCGTGGTGGGCCTCGAGACCTGGACGGAGTGGCGGGCGAGCCGCGCGATCGCCGCCCTCTCGATCCTCTCGGCGCCCAGGGCGCTGGTCTGGCGCGACCGCCGCCTGCAGGAGGTGGCGCCGGACGAGCTCGTGCCCGACGACGTGATCCTGCTGTCGGCGGGGTCGCGCATCCCGGCCGACGCCCGGGTGCTGGAGGCCGACGAGCTGCTGGTCGACGAGGCGCTGGTCACGGGCGAGTCGCAGCCGGTCGAGATCCGCCCACGGCCGGGTGAGACCGCCGAGCTGAAGGCCGGCACCCACGTGCTGCGCGGGCGCGCGACCGCCGTCGTGACCG
Organism: Terriglobales bacterium; assembly: GCA_035638495.1. GTDB lineage: Bacteria > Chloroflexota > Dormibacteria > Dormibacterales > Dormibacteraceae > CF-161. The sequence goes on along the minus strand of DASQZW010000327.1, from coordinate 20,162 downwards.
TGGTCGGCGAGGCGTCCACGGTCGGCCGGGTCGCGACGATGGTGGCGGAGACGAGGGCGCAGCGAACGCCGCTCCAGCGGCGCATGGCGGAGCTCGCCCGCGGCCTGCTGATCGCCGCGGTCGTGGTCAGCGTCGTGGTGCCGCTGATCGGCCTGCTGAGGGGGCAGGACCCGCGCGACATGGTGCTCACGGCCCTGACCCTGGCCTTCGCGACCATTCCCCAGGAGCTGCCCGTGCTCGTCGTGGTCGTGCTCGGCCTGGGCTCGCTGCGCCTGGTCAGGAGCGGCGCGATCATCCGCCACCTGGGCGCGGCCGAGACGCTGGGCGCGACCACCCTGGTGTGCACGGACAAGACCGGCACGCTGACCGAGAACCGGATCAGCCTCACGTCCGCGGTCGCGGCGGCGACCGTGGTCGAGGGCCGGGCCGGCACGCAGGGGCAGCTGGACCGGCTCGGGCAGTTGGCGCGCCTGGCGAGCGAGCCGCCGACCGGGGGCGACTCGCGGCTGGCCGACCCGATCGACGCGGCCGTCTGGCGGGCGACGGAGGCCGGCTGGCCGGAGCCGCCCGTGCGGTTCGGCTTCGACAGCGCACGGCGGATGGCCTCCGGGCTCGTGCAGCTGGGCGACGACCTCTTGCTGGGCGTGAAGGGCGCTCCCGAGGCCGTCCTGGTCCGGGCGCACTGGTGGCGGACCCGTGGCGGCGCCGCCCAGCAGCTCGACAGCGACCTGCGCAGCCGCGTGGTCGCCGCCGCGTCCGAGCTGACGGCGGGTGGGGCGCGCGTGCTGGCCGTCGGGTCGCGGGTGATCTCGGGACCGCCGCTCGGCGGTCCCTCGCAGCTCGAGCGCGACCTGGTGTTCGAGGGCCTGCTCGCCTTCAGCGACCCGCTGCGACCGGAGGTGACGGAGGCGGTGGCCGAGCTGCAGGGCGCCGGGGTCGCGATCACGATGATCACCGGTGACCAGCCGGCCACCGCGGCCGCGGTGGCGCGGGAGGCCGGCCTCGGCGGCACGACGTTCATCGCCGCGCAGACCAAGAACTGGAGCGACACAGAGCTGGCCAGCCACGCCGCCCGCGGCTGCGTCGTGGCCAGGGCGCGCCCGGAGGACAAGCTGCGGATCGTCCAGGCGGCGGCCGCGGCGGGCGCGATCGTCGCCGTCACCGGCGACGGGGTCAACGACGCCCCCGCCCTGGAGGCCGCCGCCATCGGTGTCGCGATGGGACGCAGCGGGAGCGACGTCGCGCGCGAGGCCGCCGACCTGATCCTCGCCGACGACAACTTCGCGACCCTGGCGCGGGCCGCGGCCGAGGGGCGGCGCCTGTACGAGAACCTGCGCAAGGCGGTCCGCTACTACCTGGCCGTCAAGCTGGCGCTCATCGCGGTCACGTTCGTGATGGCGGTCACCGGCCGGCCGCTGCCGTTCAGCCCGCTCCAGATCGTCGTCCTGGAACTGTTCATGGACCTCGGCGCCTCCGTCGCGTTCGTCAACCTCCCGCCCGAGGGCGACGAGATGCGGCGCAGGCCGCGCGACCCGAGGGCGCCGTTCGTCGACCGGCGGCTGGTGGCGGGGATCGCGGCGGGCGGGCTGACGCTGGCCGCCCTCACGGGCGTCACGTACGTGGTAGCCCTCGGCGCCTTCGGGGTCGACGGGGCGCGGACCCTGGCGCTGGCCGTCTGGCTGACCGGCCACGCGGCGCTGGGCGTCGTCATGGGGTGGGAGCGACGACCGATCGCTCCGCGGGACCTGCTGGCCAACCCGGCGATGCTGGCGTGGGCCGGCGCCGCGGTGGTGTTCGCCGTCGCGATCCTGGCCTGGCAACCGCTGCGGACGCTGCTGCACGGGGGTCCGGTGCCGGTCCTCACCGGCGTGTTCGTCATCGTGGCGGGGCTGGTCGTGCCGCTCTGGCTGGAGGCGCTCAAGCGCTATCGAGCGCGCTGAGTACTCTATGCAGCCAGTGGCCACCGCGCTGGCGTTCCAATCCGTCACGAAGCGGTTTCGGAACGGCCGCGTCGCGCTGGCCGACGTCAGCTGGTCGATCGCCAGAGGCAGCCGCACCTGCCTCCTCGGGCCCAACGGCGCCGGCAAGAGCACGTCCATCCGCATCCTGGAGGGTGCGCTCCGCCCGACGGCGGGCTCCGCGGAGCTGCTGGGCGAACCGGTCGACGGGCCGGGCTACGCGGCGGCGCGGATGCGGACGGGCATCGTGCCGCAGGGGCCCGGCATGTACACCGACCTGACTGCCCGCGAGTACCTGCGCTTCGCCGCCGAGCTGTACGAGACGAGCCCCGACCGCGCGATCGCCACATTCGGCCTGCGGGACCACCTGCGGACGCGGCTGTCGGAGCTGTCGGGCGGGTTCCAGCGCCGCGTGGTACTGGCGGGCGCGCTGGTCGCCGAGCCCGAGCTGCTGCTCCTGGACGAGCCGACGGTCGGGCTCGACCCCAAGGCCAGCCACGAGGTGCACGAGTACCTGCGCCAGGTGATGTCCGGCCGCACCGTGCTCCTGTGCACGCACAACCTGGCCGAGGCGGAGGCGCTGTGCGAGGACGTGATCATCCTGCGCGAGGGTCGGGTCGTCCTGCGCGGCCGGCTGGGCGATCTGCGCCGCGGCGCGCGCTCGCGCCTGCGGTTGGCGGTCCACCAGGGTCCGCAGGCGCTGGCCGCCCGCCTGAACGGGTTCGGACCGCTGCGGGTGGTCGGCGACCGCGTCCTGCTGGAGGTGCCTGACCCCGAGCGCGAGGCGCCGCGGGTGCTCCGGACGCTGCTCGAGGCCGGCCTGGACGTGTACGAGTGCACACCGCTGCAGGCCTCGCTGGAGGAGGTCTTCCTGGAGGCCGTCGGGTGAGTGTCCAGCTGCAGCTGACCCGGCCGGTGCGGGTGCTGCTGCGGAAGGAGGTGCGCCAGTTTCTGCGGAGCCGGACCGCGCTGCTGACGGGCCTTCTGCTGCCGACGCTGATCATGGTGGTGGCGCCGGTGGTGCAGCTGGTCGCGGCCGCCGGCGGCAGCTCGGCGATGCGGGGGACGACCGCCGTGCCGGCCGGGGTACCGGGGATGTCGGGCCTGACGCAGCTGAGCGACGTATTCCTGTACGTCACGTTCCCGCTCTTCTTCGTGCTGGCGGGGCTGATGACGCCGTCGCTCGCCGCGACGCACACGGTGATCAGCGAACGGGAGCGGCGATCGATCGAGCTGCTGGTCGCGCTGCCGGTCAGCGTCACGGACATCCTGACCGCGAAGACGGCGGCGAACCTGCTGGTCGCGGCGGTGACGCTGCTGCCGCTGTTCGTCGTGGACGCGGTGGTGGTGCTGGTGCTGACGCACGCGGGCCCGCTGTACGTGATGGCCGCGCTGCTGCTGGTGCTGTCGTCGCTGACGGCGTCGATCGGGATCAGCCTGCTGCTGGCGCTGGTGGCGCGGGACTTCCGGACGGCGAACAACCTCAACGGCTTTTTCGTGGTGCCGACGATGATCATGACGGGGCTGTGCGTGACGCTGGTGCCGGGCCTGTGGCGGTTCGTGGTCCTGTCGCTGCTGATGCTGGCGCTGGGCGGCGCCGCGTACCTGATCGCGGTGCGCTGGCTGACATTCGAGCGCTACCTGACTTAACGGGTTAGATAGACGCGGGGCAGGCGCGGGCCGACCCTTGTGCCGTGCCGACCCTGCCGCGCGTTCCTGAGGTGCTGACCCACGGGCCGTTCACGGTTGCGGACGCGCTGTGCGCGGGACTCACCCGCCGCCAGCTGCAGGGCAAGACCTGGCGGCGAGTGGCCAGAGGCGTTTACGTCTGGGCCAGGCTTGCCGACGACCTCGAATGCCGGCTCGAGGCGCTGCGCCGGCGCCTTCCCCCTCGAGTGGTCTTCTCGCATCGGACCGCCGGATGGCTCTACGGCCTCGAGCTGGAGCTGTTCGATCCTCCCGAGGCGACGGCGCCGATAGGCTGTGGCGTCTCGAATCGCGCCGCCGTGCGCCTGCGGCGAAGCCGGCTGTCCGCCTCCGACGTGGCACTGTGCCGCGGCCTGCCGACGACCTCGCCGATGCGGACCGCCTTCGACCTGGCACGGCACCTGCCGCTCGTCGAGGCCGTCGCGGCGGTGGATGCCACGCTTCGGCACCAGCTCGTGGACCTCGACGGCCTCGCTCGCTATGTCTCGGAGCACGTGCGGGCGCAGGGCAGCGGGCAGGCGCGGCGCGTGGTCGAGCTGGCCGATCCGCGTGCCGAGTCGCCGATGGAAAGTCGTCTTCGTGTGGTGCTCGTGCTGGCCGGGCTGCCGCGACCCTGCGCGCAGGTTGACGCCACCGATGAACGCGGCCGCTTTATCGGCCGCCTCGACCTCTACTACCCAGAGCATCGGCTCGGCATCGAATACGACGGTGAGACGCATCGGGATCGTCTGGTGGCGGACGACCGACGACAGAACCGGCTGCTCGCGGCAGGCTATCGGTTATTGCGCTACACCGCGGCGGACATCTACAAGCGCCCTGGTGCCGTGGTGGCGGAAGTCCGGGCCGCCCTCGACGTCTGAGAGGTTGCAGTGCCGGCACTGGAACGTCTGGGTCCAGCCTCAGACGTGCGATTGCCGGCAATTCAACCCCTCAACAGCCGCTCGGCGAGGCGGACCGCGCCGGCGACCGGCTCCGCCGTGCCGCGCACGACCTCGGAGCCGGGCAGCAAGCGGCGGACGGCCGCCTCCAGCGCCGGCTCGCCCAGCAGCATTCCGCCCGCCAGCACCACCGGGCCGGACAGGGACAGCCGCGCCCCGACCGTCGACGCCTGTCGCGCCAGCGCGGCGGCCGTCGCGTCGACCAGCGTCGGGTCCGCCTCCAGCGTGGCGTGGCTCAGTCCGGCCCAGCGCTCGGGCGAGCGCTCCGAGTGGAACAGCGGGACCAGCTCCAGCGGGTCTCCGGCGCCGGTCGCGGCCAGCAGCGCGAGCGCAAGCGGGCCCGGCGGCGCGCCCAGGTCGCGCTCGGCCAGCGCACGCCGGACCGCCTCACGCACCACCCAGTAGCCGCTCCCCTCGTCGCCCAGCAGGTGGCCCCAGCCACCGGCCCGCGCCTCCGCGCCGGATGGCGCCAGGCCCCACGCGACTGAGCCGGTCCCCGCGATCACGACGATGCCGGAGTCCAGGCCCGCGGCCGCCAGCACCAGCCGCGTGTCGTGCACGACCTCCAGGCGCGCGCCCGGCAGCAGCGGCCCGAGCAACTCGTTCATTCGGGCGCGGCCCGACGCCGTGTCGCAGCCCGCCGCGCCCGCCACCGCGGCGGCGACCGCGGGGCGCCCCAGCGACGCCAGCAGCTCGCCCAGCACCTCCCTCGCCGCGCCGGCGCCCGCCGCTGTCAGGCTGGCGCTCCCCGCCGACGCCTCGGCGACGACTCGCCCGTCCGAGCACACGCGGCCCCGCGTCCGGCTGCCCCCGATGTCGAGGCCGAGAACGAGGCTCACCGGCTGACCGTGACCTTGCGCAGTCCGCGCGGCCGGTCGGGGTCGATCGAGCGCGCCGCGGCGAGGCCGGCCGTCAGCAGCTGGCCCACGACGGCGAACGGCAGCGGCGTCAGCTCCTCCGGCAGCCCGGTGGCCACCCGCACGCCCAGCGCCCCGGGCGGCGGCTGCACGTCGCCGATCGTGAGCACACGCGCTCCCCGCCGGCCCAGCTCGCGCGCCAGCGAGGCCAGGTCCTCGTCCGCGGGTCCCGCCGCGTCCAGCAGCAGCACCGGGAAGTCACGCTCGACGATCGCGATCGGACCGTGCAGGAAGTCGGCGACCGAGCGCGCCTCGGCGACGACGTAGGCGGCCTCCATCAGCTTCAGGCCCACCTCGAGCGCGGTCGAGAGGTTGTAGCCCCGGCCCAGCACCGCCAGCCGGGTCACCCCGGCCAGCGTGTCGACGGCCGGGCCCAGCTCGCCCTCCACCGCGAGCGCGGCGCCCAGCGCCTCGGGCACGCGCTGGAGCGCGGCGGCGAACTCCGCCGAGGGAGCCAGCGCCTGAGACAGCAGCGCCACGTGCAGCAGGCTCGCGGTGTACGTCTTCGTGGCCGGCACGCTGCGCTCCGGCCCCGAGCCCAGCGGCACCACGTGCGCGGCTGCCGACGCCAGCGGCGACGAGAGGTCGTTGGTCAGCGCCACGGTCACGCTGCCCTGCCGGCGGCCCTCCTCGATCACCGAGACCACGTCGGTCGACGCGCCGGCCTGGCTGATCGCAAGCACGCAGAACCGGCGCAGGTCCGGCGGGCGCCGGTACAGCGTGAACAGCGAGGGCGCCGCCAGCGCGACCGGCAGGCGGGTGCGCGCCTCCAGCAGGTACTTTGCGTACACGGCGGCGTGGTCGGACGTGCCCCTGGCCGCGATCACGACGCCGGCCGGGTCGGCGGCCCGGATCGCGGCCGCGACCTCCGCCCAGCCCGCGCCCGACGCCGCCAGGATCGACGCCGCGACGTCCGGCTGCTGGGCGATCTCCTCGCGGAACCGGCTCACGACTCGTACACCGTGCGGCCGGCCACGAGCGTGCGCCGCACCCGCAGGTCCGGCCCCAGCACCACCAGGTCCGCGTCGCAGCCGACCGCGACCCTCCCCCGCGCCGGCAGGCCGAGCACGCGCGCAGGGGTCCGCGAGGCCATGGCCAGCGCCCGGTGCAGGCCGAACTGCTCTGCGGCACGCCGCAGCAGCAGGTCCATCGTCGCGGCGCTGCCCGCCAGGGTGCCGTCCGCGAGGCGGACGGTGGCGCCCTCGCTGATCACCTCGCGCCCGCTCAGCCGGTACCGGCCCGGCGGGACGCCGGCGGCGGCCACCTGGTCGGTCGTCAGCGCCAGGCCGCGCTGGCCCTTCGCGCAGCCCGCCAGCGCGACCAGGCTCGAGTGCACGTGGACGCCGTCCGCGATGACCCCCACGGTCACCCGCGGGTCGTCCAGCGCCGCCCCGACCAGGCCGGGCGCGCGGTGGTGGAGGGGCGGCATCGTGTTGAACAGGTGCGTGGCGAAGCGCGCGCCCGCGTCGAACGCCGCCAGGCCCTCCTCGTACGTGGCGCCCGAGTGGCCGGCGGACACCAGCACGCCGGCGCACGCGAGGCGGTTCACCGCTCCCAGCCCGCCTTCGAGCTCCGGCGCCAGCGTCAGCATGCGAGGCGGCCGCTTCAGGACGTGGTCGACACGGTCGGGCGTCGGCAGCTCCAGGTTCCGCTCGTCGTGCGCGCCCTTGTAGATGGGGTTCAGGAACGGCCCCTCGACGTGCGCGCCGAGCACTCTGGCGCCCGGCGCCGCGGCCGACGCGACGGCCCGAACGAACTCGCCAGCGTCCGCGAGCGGCCGCGAGATCAGCGTCGGCAGGAACCCGGTGACGCCGGTCCGCGGCAGCGCCTCGGACATGGCCCGGATCGCCTCCGACCCCTCGCCCGCGTCGTGGCCGGCGAAGCCGTTGCTCTGGAGGTCGATGAAGCCCGGCGCGATGATCGTCTCGGGGTCGCCGGGCCCGACCAGCTCGACCTCTGCGATGCGCCCGCCCGCGATCACGAGCTGCGCGCAGCGCAGGCCGCCGCTCGGCCCCACCACGCTGCCGCGCAGGACCTCCCGGTTCACGTCAGGCCCAGCAGGTGCGGGTACCGCTCGATGAGCGAGCGGTTGTGGACGTCGCCTCCGTCGAGGTTGTTGGAGACGAGGACGCTTCCCGCGCCCAGCAGCGCCTCGGTCTCCGCCAGCAGCCCGTGCAGGAGCACCCCGCCGACCACCGTCGAGAGCGGGCCCATGCGCGCGCCGCCGACCTCGACCGACGCGTCGCCGGGCGGCACCTCGGCGTCGAGCACGTGCTCGACCGCGGCGGCCAGCCGGTTGCCAGGCGCTCGCGTCGTGATCGCGATCGTCAGCAGCCCGGCCTCGGCGGCCGTCTGGGCCAGCTCCACCGGCACCGCGTTCCTGCCCGAGGTGGACACGACCAGCAGCGAGTCGGCCGGTCCGAGCCGGGCCGCCAGCTCCCGCCCCAGGCCCTCGCTGCGCTCGTACGTGGTGACCGAGAAGCCTCTGACGGGGCTCAGGCGGTCGTCCACGAGCGGCCGCAGCCAGGCCGGCCCTCCGGCGCGGTAGAAGCCCTCCAGCGCGAGCAGCTGCGAGTGGCCGGAGCCGAACGTCTGCAGCAGTCCGCCGGCGCGCACCCTCGGCGCGAGGGCCCGCGCGGCGGCGGTCACCGGCGCCAGGTCGAGCCGCTCCATCGCGTCCAGCGCCGCGCGCCGCACGCGCTCCGCCACCCCCGAGGATCCGTTCAGGGTCGTCAAGGTGCCGCTCTCTCCTTCCGGCCGACGAGCAGGTCGGCCGCCGCGACCGCGCTGGCTCGCGCGGCGCCGTGGGTGTCCAGCCAGGCCCGCGCGCCGGCCGGCCGGCGTACGGGCAGGCCCATCTCGACCACGATCGTGTCCGGCCTCCGGGCCAGGATCGCGTCGGCGCCGGCCGCGTGCGCCGGCCGCCGGTGCAGGTCGCGCACCACCAGCACCAGCGGCCGGCCGGCCGCGGCGGCCGAGATGGCATCCAGGTCGGGCCTCCCGTCGAAGCGCAGCACGGTGACGGCCGGGTCGCGCTCGCGCAGGACGTCCCCCACCCCCCACGGCACCACGCCGACCGCGATCGACGCCTCGGGCCGGAGCTCGACCACCACGGGGGGCCCGGCCAGCGCCTCCAGGCCGCTCGCGCGCAGCGCCCGGCGCGCCGCCTCCAGCCCGAGGCCGCGGTCCGGCGCGACCCCGCCGCGGGCGCGCGCGCCTCCGACCCGGCCGACCCGGGCGGCCGCCTCGGCCAGGCGCTCCTCGCCGATCCGGCCGGCACGGACCGCGTCCATCAGGGCGCCGGCCAGCAGGTCGACGACCTCCTCGCCGGCGAGGCCGCCGCCGACGCAGATCGCGTCGGCGCCCGCCTCGACCGCCCGCACCGCACCCTCCTCCAGGCCGATCGTGGTCAGGATGGCCGCCATCTCGAGGCCGTCCGTGATGACGAGGCCGGCGTACCCCAGGCGCTCACGGAGCAGTCCCGTCAGGATCGCCCGGCTCACGGTCGCCGGCTCCTCGTCCAGCACGCGGACAACCAGGTGCGCCGTCATGACGGCCCGGACGCCGGCCGCGATCGCTGCCCGGAACGGGAGCAGCGCGGCGTCCAGCTCCGCCTCCCCGCCGGAGACGACCGGCAGGCCGCGGTGCGAGTCCACCGACGTATCGCCGTGGCCGGGGAAGTGCTTGACGCAGGCGCCCACGCCGGCCGACTGCAGGCCCCGCACGAACGCGGTCACGTGCGCGGCCACCAGCTCCGGGTCGGCGCCGAACGAGCGGACGCCGATCACCGGGTTGTCCGGGTTGCTGTTCACGTCGGCGACCGGGGCCAGGTCCAGGTCGATGCCGGCGGCCGCCAGCTCGGCGCCGAGCGAGGCGGCGACGGCGCGGGTCAGCTCGGGGTCGCCGGCGGCGCCCAGCGCGAGGTTGCCCGGATACGAGCTCCCGGCGGCAGCCTCCATCCGGGTGACGTCACCGCCCTCCTCGTCGATGGCGACCAGCGCGTCCGGCCGGACCTCGTGCAGCTCCGCCGTCAGCGCGGCGACCTGCTCCGGGCTGCGCACGTTGCGGGCGAACAGGACGGCGCCGCCGAGCCCTCGCTCCAGCCGGTCCAGCACCCAGCCTGGCGCTCGTGTGCCCACGAATCCGGGCAGCAGGCAGCTCTCCGCCAGACGGCGCACCGAGTCCATGAGCCGTCCCCTAGCCCTTGACCGCTCCCGCGGTGAGGCCCGACGTCACGTACCGCTGGACGAGCAGGAAGAACGTGACGACCGGCACGCTGGTCAGCGTTGCGCCGGCCATCAGCGGACCCCAGTCGGTGCCGCGGTTCGTCGTGAACGAGGCCAGCCAGACGGTCAGCGTCTGGTGGTCGGGGCTGCGGAGCAGGACGTACGCGACGATGTAGTCGTTCCAGGACTGGATGAACGCGAAGATCGCGGTCGCGACCAGGCCCGGCGCGCAGAGCGGGAACACGACCCGCATGAACGCGCCGGCGCGGGTGCAGCCGTCGATCATGGCGGCCTCCTCGAGCTCGACCGGGATGTTCGCGACGAACCCGCGCAGCGTCCACACCATGAAGGGGACGATGAACGCCAGGTAGGTGACGATCACGCTGGCCAGCGTGTCGACTGCGTCGAGGCCGTCCATGAGCAGGAAGACGGGGATGACCAGCGCCGTCAGGGGCACCATCTGGACGACGAGGATCATCACCAGGAACGCGCGCCTGCCGCGGAAGCCGAACCGTGCCACCCCCACGGCGGCGGCGAACGCGAGCAGCAGGGAGATCACCACGACCGTCAGCACCACGATCAGGCTGCTCCGCACGCTGGTCCAGAAGAACGGGCGCGCCACCGCGTCGGCGAAGTTGGCCAGCGTGAAGGGCGACGGCAACAGCTTGGGGTCGAACCGGAGGATGTCCCGGCCCGGCTTGAACGCGGTGGACACCATCCAGTAGACGGGGAAGATCATCACGGCGAAGGCGAGCACGCCGACCAGGTCGTAGCCGAGCCTCCGGGCCTGGCGGCGCCGGATGGTGAGCGCCATCTACTCGAGCTCCCCCGAGCGGGCCATCTGGCGCACGTAGAAGAACGTCGCCATCATCAGGATCGCGACCAGCACGACTGAGACCGCCGCGCCGCGCCCGTACTGCGTGACCCGGAACGCCTCGACGTATGAGTAGACGCCCATCACGTAGTACGAGCTGCTGGGTCGCGCGTTGAGCATGATCCACACCTGGTTGAAGGCCTGGAAGTCCCAGATCGTCGAGAGGCTGAGCAGGATCACGAAGATCGGGCGCAGGATCGGCGCCGTCACCTGCCAGAAGACCTGCCAGGCAGTCGCGCCGTCCGACGTGGCCGCCTCGACCAGTTCTCTCGGCACCTGCATCAGCCCGGCGTAGACGGTGATGACCAGGAACGGCAGGGCGCCCCACACGACCAGCGCGACGATGATGCCGAAGCCCTGCAGCGGATTCTCGAACCAGTTGTGGTGAACGAAGTTGCCGACGTGGAGGCGGGTGAGGGCCCAGTTGGCGACGCCGAACTCGTAGTCGAACATCCACTGCCAGATGTCGATGGCAACCACGACCGGCGTCGCCCAGACGAACATCAGGCCGCCGCTCAGCAGGAGCCGGATCGGACCGCTGACGCGCTCCATGAGCAGCGCCAGCGCCGTGCCGAGCGCCATGCTCAGCGCGACCGTCAGGACGGTGAAGACCACTGTCCGGACGACCACCTGCCAGAACAGCGGGTCCGTCGCCAGACGGACGTAGTTGGCGGCGCCGACGAAGACGCCCTGGTGCGCGATCAGCTCGGGCAGGCCGTAGTTCTGGAGCGAGAGGCCGGCCAGGAACCCCATGGGGTAGGCCATCACCGCGGCGATGACGACCAGCGCCGGTGCGATGAGAAGGTAGGGCGCGGCGCTCCGCACGAGCCGTGGCCGGAGTGGGCGCGATCGGGTCAGGAGGGTCCCGGAGCGCGGCCCCAGGGCGGCCGCGGCGGACCCGGCCGCCTCGTCCGTCGCCGTTGGGACCGCGCACATGGTGGAACCCGTACCTCCCGTACGTCTAGCTCTGGCCGTTCAGGATGCTGCTGACCTGTGTGCTGGCGGACTTCGTGGCGTCGGCCACCGAAGCCTTGCCGGTGAAGATCGAGACCATCATGTCCGGGATCACGTTGGCGCTCTCGACGTTGGCCCAGTTGGGCGAGTTGGGGACGAACCGGCTGTTCTTGGCGGCGGCCGCGAAGGTGCCGATCAGCGGCTGGCCGTCGTTGAGGTTCAACAGCGTGGTCGTGTTGGGGATGACCTGCCCAACCGTGGCCATCTGCGTCTGCCACTTCTTGCCTTCCAGCAAGCCGATCCACTCCTGCGCCAGGCCCTGCGCCTTGCTCTTGGTCGCGATGCCCAGGTCGGAGCCTCCGAGGAAGACGGGCGCGGTCTTGCCCGCGGTGTGGCTCGGGATCGGGAAGACGCCGAGCTTGTCCTTCAGGCTCGGGTCACCCGTCTTGGGGTCGGTGATGACGCCGACCTCCCAGCCGTTGGCGACGATCATCGCGATGTGGCCCTGCACGAACGCCGCGTCCTGCTTGAGCTCGTCGCCGGTCTTGTCGGCCCGCGACAGCTTGCTCACCATGGTGGCGAGCGTGGTCAGACCCTGCTGGGCCTGCGCGGAGTCGAGTGTCCCGTTCCACTTGCCGCCGCTCTGCGCGGCGATGTCACCGCCGTTGTCCCAGATGAACGGCAGCGCCGCGTACCAGTACTTGCCGGGGAAGTACAGGGCGGAGAAGTTCGGGTCGGACTTGTTCGCGTCCATCAGCGTCTGACCGACCTGCATCCACTCGTCCATGCTGGTCGGCGGCTTGACGCCGGCCTTGCTGAACAGGTCGGTGCGATAGATGACGGCCCGGCTGCCCGCGTAGTAGGGCACGCAGTACAGCTTGCCACCCTGCATGCAGGAGTCGGTCAGCGACTGCAGCCACGTCGAGGAATTCTCGAAGCTGCTCTTCTTCGAAGTCAGGTTGCTCAGGGCGCCCGCGGCCGCGTACTTGGCGACGAGCGTGTTGCCCAGCTCCATGACGTCCGGCGGGCTGCTGCCGGCGAATGCGGTGTCCAGCTTGGTGGTGACGTCGCTCCACTGCTGGATCTGCACGCTGACCGTGACGTTGGGGTGCTTGGCCTTGAAGTCGGCGTTGACCCCGTCGACGATGCTCTGGGGGGCGCTGCCGTTCATCAGCCAGACGGTGAGCGAGCTGGGCTCGCTGGTGGTGGTGCTGCTGCTCGAGCTACCGGAGCAGGCCACCGCGAGGATGCCGATCGCCAGCGCGGCGGCCGCGCGGACGAGCTGTCGGGGCTTCAACTGCTTTCCTCCTCTCTCGTGGTTGAATCCGAACGGTTGACGAGCGACCGCGCGTCGACGAGCGTGACGCGGCCGTTCCGGCTGCGCGACGGCGTGAGCTCGGTCACGAGCTGGTAGCGGTCGCCGCGGTAGAAGGAGCGGACGAACTCCATCGGCCGGCCCGAGACCGTCAGCGTGGTGCGCTCGAACAGGAACGCCGGCGAGTGCAGGGGCACGCCGAGCGCCTCCGACTCCTCCGCGCTGGTGACCGTTGGCTCGATGGTCTGGGTGGCCGAGGCGATGTTGATCCCGTAGCGCTCCTCCATGAGCTCGTAGAACGAGCGGTTCTCCAGGTCGGCCTGCGTCAGCCCGGGGACCATCGCGGCCGGGACGTGCAGCACCTCGAGCGCCATCGGCTCGCCGTCGGCCAGTCGGAGCCGCTTCACGCGGACGACCTGGTCCTCGGGCGAGAGCTGGAGCCGGCGTCCCAGGCGGGCGCCCGCAGGCATCACCGCCAGCTCCAGTGTGTGGCTGCCGGGCACCATGCCCCGCCGCCGCATGTCCTCGCTGAACGAGGTGAGTGTGAGCGGTTGGGCGATCTTCGGCCGCGACACGTAGGTGCCGCTGCCGTGGCGACGGGTCAGGTGACCCTCGCGCACCAGATCGTCGAGCGCGGCCCGCAGCGTGAGCCGGGACACGCCGAGCTGCTCGCACAGGCGGCGCTCGGAGGGGATGGCCTGCCCCACTTCCAGGGATTCGATCAGCTCCATCACCCGCTCGCGAATCTCGTCCTGCTTACCCAACCTGGCTCCTTGCTGATGACGAGTGGTCTAGTCCTCCACTCACGGCAGACCCTGCAGAGTCGCCAGCATTGAAGCACAACGGCGCGAAGTGGTCAAGACCACTTCGCGCTGAGCGCGAGAGAACCCGTCGGGCGCCCCTTCACGCCCCGGTCCTCATGCGCGATCATGGTGGTGGGCAGCACCGGGAGCGGCGCAGCGGCAGGGAGTTGGGCCACGTGAGGAGAATCGAAAGGCCGACGGTCCGGGTGGCCGGGGCGCTGGTCGTGGGGGTGGTGACGGCCGCCACCCTCCAGGCGACGGCGCCAGGCGATGCTGTGCGCGCGGCGCTCGGGACGCTCGAGTTCGACCCGTCACGCGCCGCGCTGCTGACCGCCTGGATGACGACGGCGCTGGCGGCGATGCTGGGGGCCGCGCTCGCCTCTCCGTGGCCGGCGGCCCTCGCGGCCACCGGACTGCTGGCCGCGACGCAGGTGGCGCCGATGGCCTGGCGGATGGCCACGCAGACCCCACCGACCCTGTTCGGAACAGCTGAGCGGCTGGACGCCGGCGTGCTGGCGTTTCAGCTGGCCACGATCCTGGCGGTCGGCCTCCTCCTCGCGGTCGTGGCCGCGGCCTCAGGGCGGCTGCTGGCGGAGACCGTCGCCGGCTGGGTCCGTGAGGTGCGGCGCGCCCGCTGGCCTCGTCCCGGCGCCGGCCTGCTGGCCCGCACGGCGATGGTGGCGGCGCTCGCCGCCAGCCTGGTCCTGGGCGCCGCTGGCGGAGCGTCGCTCGTCCGCTACGGGCCCGGCGATCACGTCTACTCGTCGACCGTCACCGGGGTGCCGGTGGCCGCCGGGCGCGTGGAGCTGCGGCGCTTCCGTAGCGCCGCGATGGGTCGGGAGCGTCCGTTCGCCGTGTACCTGCCTGCGCGCTACGCGGCAGACGCGCCGGCGCGGTACCCGGTCCTCTACCTGCTCCACGGCGATCCGGGTGGCTACCGCGACTGGCTGCACCTCGGTGTCGCAGACATCCTCGACGCGGGCATCGCGCGGGGCGCCCTGGCGCCATGCGTGGTGGTGCTGCCGGACGGCAACGGCGAGGTCGCGGCGGCCTCCCAGTGGGCCAACCGGTGGGACGGGCATGACCGCGTCGAGGACTCGGTGCTCGAGCTCGTCGCCCAGGTGGACCACGACTACCGAACCCGGCCAGACCGCCGGCACCGCGTCGTCGCCGGCCTCTCGGAGGGCGGCTTCGGCGCGGCGAACCTCGCCGCCCGGCACCCCGACGTCTTCGGAGCGGCGATCAGCCTGTCCGGGTATTTTCACGCCAGCGGCTCGGTGTTCGGTGCCGACCCGGCCGTGCGTCGCGCCAACAGCCCCGGCGAGTTGGTGGCCGACGATGGCGGCGCGCGGTCGGTGTACTACGTGCTCGTCGCCGGGGACCGGGACGCGCACTACCTGACGGAAGCGCGAGCGTTCGCGGCCGAGCTCGATCGCCTGGGGGTGCCCAACCGGCTGCTGGTGGTGGCGGGCGCACACGAGGGCCGCGTCTGGACGGACGGGCTGGCGCAGGCCCTGCCCCACGCCCAGAGCCGGGACACGGTGGCCACGTGAACGCCAGCCGGCGTCTCGCCGCGCTGTTCGAGCGCTCCCCGCTGGCCGCCGCGCTCCGCGCCGTGCTGATGCTCGTCGCCCTGGCCGACGCGGGGACCGCCCTGTACGTCTGGTACCTCCGGCACCACGGCACGCGGGCGGCGATCCACGCCGCGTTCGCGGCGCTCGCCCCCGTCCGGCTGCTCGCCGCGGTTGCCCTGGTGGGCGCAGCGCTCTACCTGGCCACGCGGCCCAAGCGGGCGTTCCAGCTCGTCCTCGTGCTCTTCGCCGTCGGCGGCGGTCTGCTCGCGCTTGCGTCGTCGCACCTGGCGCTGATCGCGATCGCGATCGTGGACTGCCTGGCGGCGCTGCTCGCGGGATCGCTCTGGCGGCAGCTCGGGGACCCGCTCTCCAGCCGATTCGGCTGGGTCCTGCTCGCCCTCGCCGGAGGCGCTGCCAGCTTCCTCTTCGTGGTCCAGCACCCCAGCCACCGCCTGGCCTCGGTCTTCGCCCTGGTGCTGGTCGTCGCCTTCGCCGCCGGTGTCTCGGCGCTCGCGCTGCTCGACCGGCCGGCGCCGCTGCCCACCCGGAGGGACCCGCTCGCCGCACTCGCCCTCTACACGGCACACGCCACGTCGGGAGTCGCTCCGTTCGCGCTGATGCGGGACAAGCGCCACCTCTGGGGCCACGACGGCCGCTCCTTCGTCGCGTTCGGCTGCCGAGCGGGGGTGGCGGTGGCCCTCGGGCCCGCGATCGGGCCGCCCGCCGATGCGGCGCGGCTGCACGAAGAGTTCCGCACCGCCTGCCGGTCTCGGGGCTGGCGCCCGGCGTTCTACCAGGTCCCGGAGGCGACGGCCGGCCTGACGGGCATGGTCCGGGCGCCACTCGGCAGCGAGGCGGTGGTGGACGTGGACTCGTTCGGCCTGGTGGGCGCGAGGGTGGGCAAGCTCCGCCGGTTGGTGGCGCGCGGCCGGCGCGCCGGGGTGTCCGTGCGGGTGCTTGCCGGCTCGGCGCTCTCGGGCGAGCAGCTGGCGGCGATGCGGCAGCTCGCCAGGCGGCTTGCGGACCGCCGGCACCTGGGCGAGATGGCGTTCTCGGTCAGCCGCCAGGACGATCCGCCGCCGCTGGAGCGTACGGTCGGCCTCGCGCACGACCGCACCGGCGCCCTGGTCGCGTACGCGAGCTGGCTCTGGATGCCCTCGGCGGCGACCCAGGTGCTGGACGAGGCGCGCCGGGGCCCGGGAGCCCCGCCCGGCACGATGGAGCTGCTGATCGCGAGCTGCCTCGTGGCATTCCGGGGCCGGGCAGCCCGGGCCAGCCTCGGGCTGGCTCCGATGGCCGGCGCCGCGCTGCCGGCCGCGCTTCGAGCCAGGGTACCGGCCGCCGGCCTGGAGTCGTTCAAGGGCAAGTTCGCGCCGTGCTGGGAGCCACGCTGCGTCGCCCTCGAACGGCTCCTCGACCTTCCGGCCGTCCTGCTGGCCCTGGTCCTCCTGCACTATCCGCGGATCGGACGCCGGCGTCCGCGGCGCTGAGGACTAGCCGCGGTCGGCGAGCGCCTCCAGCTGCTTCTCGTGGAGCGGCAGGTGGAAGCTGGCGTGGCCGGCGAGGATCTTGCCCCACGCCCGCGGCTCGTCAACGAGCTGCCGGCCCTCGTGGTACACGGTGAATCGGACCGGCGTCGCTGCCTCCGCGTCGGTCAGCGACTCGGCGTGCGCGGTCAGCTGCCCGGCCCGTTCCTCGAGCAGCGCCGACAGGCCCGCCAGCCCGCCCGCGTCGGCCACACGCCGCGCCAGCACGTCGTCGGCGACGACCTCCGGGTCGCCGCAGTCCGGCCGCTCGCCGCGGTGCACGCCGCCGCCGACCGCCAGGAAGTTCTCGGTCGTCGCCAGCAGGTGCGCGAGCACGAGCTCGGCGGTCCAGCCGCTCTCCGGCGCGCGGAAGCCGCCACTCCGCGCCAGCTCCAGCACCGCGCCGTACCGCTCGCGCATCTGCTCGGGATCCGGTCGATCAGCCCATTCCGTCTGTGCCATGCCCGAAGGCTATCCGTCAGCCCGCGGCTCGTACTTCGGGGCGGCACCCTCAATTTGCGCGAACGGACGCAGGAGCCCGGCCGCGCCGGCGGCGGCGACGGCCTCCACCCGGGAGGACGCTCGGAGCTTGCCGAAGATGCCGGAGAGGTGCCGCTCGACGGTCTTCCGCGACAGGAACAGGCGTTTCGCGATCTCGGAGTTGCTCATGCCGGCGGCGACCAGGAGGAGCACGTCGTGCTCGCGGCGCGTCAGACCGGCGGGCGTGCCGAGGGTGGTCGCCCGTGGTCCGCGCGGGACGCCGGTGACGCCGAGCTGACGCAGCCGGCGGCGCACGTGGTCAGCGGCCGGCTGGGCGCCCAGCCGGTGGAATGTCCCCAGCGCCTCGCGCAGCGCGCCCGCGCCGGGGTCGCCGGCGACCGCGACCGCCATCGCGGCCTCGTAGCGGCAGCCGCGCCCGCGCCACCAGGCGGCGGCCTCGGCCCAGTCGCCGGCAAGCGAGAGGGCGAACGGCCTGGCTGCCGGGACTCGCGCGTCCGTCTCCGCGCCCGCGGCCGCGGCCCAGAACCGCAGCTCGCCGTGCCACCAGGCGTCGTCGACGTCCGGCCGCCGCTGCAGCGCTTCGCGCACCACGTCCTGGACCCGACCGGCATCGCCGGTCAGCCAGGCCGCCTCGGCGCGCGCCGGCCAGGCGCGAACCAGGGGCTCGACGCGGTCGTGCTCGGTCGCGACCGCGAGCGCCTGGTCGAGCAGCCCGGCGGCGCCGGCCTGGCCGCGGCGCGCCTCCAGGCGACCCCAGCACACCAGCGCCTGGGCCCGGGCGATGGACACCGACTCCCGTCGGGCCAGCACCTCGCGAGCGCGCTGCTCGACCTCGTGCCAGCGGCCCTGGTCGAGCGCCCAGCGCGCGGCCGCGCTGACCAGCTGCAGCTCCCAGTACGGCAGCTCGCGGTCTACGGCCAGCGCGAGACCCTCTGCCAGCCGCGCCTCCACCCCGTGGTAGCTCCGGATGAGCAGCGGCACCCAGCCGAGGTAGAGCGTGGCCCGGAGGGCCGTGTCCTCCAGCCCGAGCTCGCGCGCCTTCGCCAGCGAGGCCTCGAGCTGCTGCTGTCCTGCCGGGTCGCCGAGCTGCAGGCGTGCGGCCGCGGCCGTGACGCGCGCGTCCAGGGCGAGCGCGGGGTCCGCGTCGCGCTCGGCCAGGTCGGCCTCCTCGATCGCGCCCCGCGGGTCCTGCAGCATGAAGCGCACGCGAGCCCACGCCTCGTGTGCGCGGGCCAGCTCGGGGCCGGGCGGCAGTGCCAGCAGGACCTCGAGCGCCCGCCGGTGAGCGGACTCCGAGTCGGCGAGGCGCCCGGCCAGGAAGCACAGGCGGGACGCGCCGCTCAGGTTCCCGGCCTGCCGGACCCGGTCTCCGAGCCGCTCGCGCAGCCCGGCGGCGTGGAGGTGGGCGGCGATGGCCGGGTCCAGCTGACCGCTACGGTACAGGGCGCCGGCCTGGCGCTCCAGGAGGTCGGCGAGGTGTTCAGGCCCCAGGTCGCTCGCGCGGTCTATCGCCCGGTGAAGCAGGGCCGCCGACTCGCGGTGCGCGTGCAGCGCCTCGGCGCGGGCGGCGGCCAGCGGCGCCAGCTCGACCACCGCGGCGTCGTCCCCGGACGCCTCCGCATGACGCAGCAGTTCGTCGTGGCCGACGTTTCCCGCGGGACGGAGCCGGAGCTCCGCGAGGACCACCTGGTGCAGCCGCTGGCGCCGGTTCGCGTCGGTCGCCTCGGCGATCGCGGCGCGGGTCAGGTCGTGGCGGAAGGCCAGGTCCCGTTCCTCCCACACGAGGAAGCCGGCGGTCACGGCCTCCTCGACGGCCCAGCGGGGGACGCCGCTCCGCTGGACCACGGCGAGCAGCAGTGCCGGCTCGACCCGCGGTCCGATCGCGGCGGCCGCCTCCAGCGCGTGCCTCGCCGGGTCCGGGAGCCGCGCGAACCGCACCAGCACGGCGTCGCGCACGCTCGGGGGCACGCCGTCCGTGCCCGCGCGGAGGACCTCGCCCACGAAGAACGGGTTCCCGCCGGTGCGCCGGTGGACCCGCTCCGCATCGAGCCCGCTCCCGGCGACCATGCCGGCGGTGCCGGCCCGCGAGAGCGGGGGCACGGCGAGCCTGCTCACGTCCGGAGCGGTGGCGAGGTCACCGAGCAGCAGGGCGACCGCGCTGCCCGTTGGCGCTTCGTCCTCCCGGAGCGTGGCGAGCACGAGCGCGTGGAGGCGGTCGAGCCGGCGACCGGCGTAGCGCAGGAGGTCGAGGGTTGCCTGGTCGGCCCAGTGCAGGTCCTCCAGCACCAGGACCGGCGGGTCACCGGCGGAGCCGAGCGCCTCCCCGATGAACGCGAACAGGTCCTCGCGCGAGGCCGTGTCCGGCATGGGCCGGCCGGCGCGCCGCGCCAGCGCCGGCGCCACGTCGAGCAGGGGGCCGAGCGGCCTCGGGGTGTCGAGCGGGTCGCAGAAGCCGGACAGCACGTCCTTCTGCGGGGCCATGGCCGCGAAGGCGCGGACGAGCGCGGTCTTGCCGGCTCCGGCCTCGCCGGAGATGAACGTCAGTTTTCCCGATCCGGCCCGGACGGCGACGTAGGCGGCCGCCAGGGCGGCCAGCTGACCCTCGCGCTCGAACAGCGTCGGTCCCACGGCACGTCCAACGTACCGTGGGACCTGCGGAGGATCAGCTCACCGAGAAGTCGTCCGCGAAGATGGTGCCCTGGGCGTACCAGCCGTGGACGTACACCGTCACGCTGGTCGTGTTCGCCCCGGTGGTGAACGGCACGCTGAGCTGCGTGTAGGTCGCCGACGACGGCGTGAAGTTGCTCGTGTCGCTGGTGCCGGTGCCGGTCACGCCGATGAACGCGTACGTGCCCTGGACCCAGCCGGT